>CAIMWS010000077.1 GCA_903845125.1 uncultured Verrucomicrobiota bacterium | reverse complement strand
GCCTTTAAGCCTTAAAGGTCCGAAAGGCTTGAGGTTTTGCTGCCAGGTCCTACATTGCGGGAATGTACACGGCGGATAACCGGCAACCGGAGAATTTCCAATGCAAAGCATTTTAGTTCTCGCAGTGACGACTTTTTCCTTGGTGGCCGACGCCAGCGAGGCCTTGAAACCTTGGTCCACCAACCAAAAACCAGGCGACGCGCCGAAGTCTCACGTCGAGGAAATCACCACGGGGCCGCACCATTACCGGATCATTCAGGGCGGCACCATGGATGGTCGGAATTGCTGTTCCCCCATGGGCTGCGGGATTGCGCGGGAGGGGGCTTTGCTTCAGGACTGGGAGTCCAACCGGTCGGTGCGGATGGAAAACCTGGGCGAACAGGACCTCGTCAATCCGTGGCTCTCCAACGGCCGCAACAACTTCCGGAACGCTGCGGAGATCGTTGCGGCAGCCACCACGCCGGGCATGACGGACGCTGAGCTGGCGTTTGCGTTGTGGTTCCAGGAAATCCAATACCGCCATCATTCCGGCGGCGACAACAACGAACTGGGCGACCCGGTGAAGGTCTTCAACATTTACGGTTACAACACGTGCGGCAACGACTCGATCGCGCTGGCCACGCTGTGGCGCGCCGCCGGCCTCCAGGCGGCACCGGTTCGCGCCCTCGGGCATTGCATCTCCCAGGTGTTTTACGGCCATGGCTGGCATTTCTATGACGGCGACCTGCACTCGGTCTATCTTTTGCGCGACAACGAGACCGTCGCGGGCGAGCAGGACCTCGTGCGCGATCACGACCTGATCAAGCGCACCCACTCCAAGGGAATCCTCATGCCCGACACCTGGTGGGACGGGCAGGGCATGTGCGCCATGTATTTCCATGAAGGGGCAGTCTCGGGACAGCGGGGCAGCGACCTCACGACCACCATGGGTATGGTGCTGCGTCCCGGAGAGGCGATCATCTGGCGGTGGGGGCAGCTCGATCCGGTCAAATACCATGGAGCGTTGATGACCACGCCGGTGTATCCCACGCTGATTTGCAACGGCCTGTGGGAGTACCGTCCCCGTTTCTCGCAGGAGACCTGGCGCAAAGGGGTCTCCCGGGCGGACAATATCACTTCCGGCCCGGATGGTTTAGCCGCGGTGGAGGGGACGAAGGGAACCGTGATCTGGACCATGCGCAGCCCGTATGTGATGGTGGGCGGGCGGATCGAGGTCGATGGCGCGGATGCCGGATTTTCCGTTTCGATGGACGGCGGCAAGACCTGGCAAACCGTGAAAGATAACCTGGACCACTGCTTTTCGACAGTCGGACCGGCGCGTTACGGGTATCAGCTCAGGTGCCAGCTGGAAGGCCCGGCGCGGCTGCGTCGGCTGGCGATCTTCAACGATCTGCAAATGGCCCCGCTCGCCCTGCCCGGGATGGGGGTGGGCGAAAACCGGTTCACCTATTCCGACCAATCTGCCGGGGCGCGCAAAGTGCGGATTACGCACCAATGGGTCGAACGGGCCTTGGCGAAGCCGCCGCCGGCGCCCCAGTCCCCGATCTATCCGCCAGATGGTGGGGAAGCCAATGGCACCGATATCGTATTCCAATGGACCGCGGGCAACCTCAACGAGGGCGAGACTATTCGCGACTACCACTTTGAATTATCCCGCCGCGCCGACCTGCGCCTGCCGCTCTCCCTGGATTTTTACAAGCTCATATCCCGAACCGCTGATGTGATCCGTGAGGATAGCCAGGACCCAGGCAGGGCCAAAATCAAGGTGAAGGCCCAATATACCGTGCCGCAACCGGGCTTGCTCAACCCGGACCAAAAGTATTACTGGCGGGTGCGGACGATGAGCGGCCAGGGTGTATGGGGGCCGTGGAGCCGGACCTGGAGTTTTACGCCGCGCGGGCCGGCTTGTCCCTTGCAGGTTACTCTCGATTTCGCCCCGGGCCCGGGTTTGGGGATGCTCCGTTGGACGCCCAATCCGATGGGCCGGCGGCCAGTTAAGTACCGGGTTTATGGGAGCGATGAAAAAGGTTTCACCATTGCCGATCAGCCGTTCCAAGGCACGGTGGGGGTCACCAAGGCAGAGTTGGCGGCCTGGAATCCGTGGTTTCCGGCCAACTTTATCGCCGAAACCACGGCCACCGAACTGGCGGTAATGGGTCCTGAAGTGAGCTTGCCGGCGGCCAACAAAACCTACTACCGCGTGGTGGCGGTGGATGATCAAGGCAAACGCAGTGGGCCGTCCGATTACGCGTCCGGGCCCCGGCCGGTCATATACAGCCAGTCCGTGGTGGCAGCGAGAGCGGGATCCGGGTATTGCTACCAGGTGCGTGTCAACCGTTCCCTCGGCGACCTCACGGCGCGCCTGCAGGGGGACGCCCAGGTCTCCGGTTACTTTCATATTGAGCAGCCAGTCTTCACCATCGATCAGGGGCCGGGCTGGCTGAAGATCGACGCGGCTGCCGGGTTGCTCACCGGCGTGCCGGATGCCATCGGCAAGGTGGAAGTCGCAGTCACTGCCACCCTCAGCCGGGAAGTCCGGAACCTTGATGAGAAGACGCTGGCTTGGGGCAATGAGAAGGTGCTTTCCACGGCCAGCGAGCGGGTTGGCACAGCCACTCAGAAGTTCGTCATCGAGGTGAAGTAATCCAGAGGTAAATCGCCTATGAAACGTCAGCCATTGCACTTATTGGTTGGGGCCATCGTCCAGTTCGTTATCCTGATCTGTGCGGCCTGGCCGGCGGTGGGCGCCAACCCACTGGTCGTCGAGCTTTGGCCGGGCAACGCACCAGGCGAAAGCAGCAACCCTGGCCCGGAAAGAGTCCGCCTCTCCCCGCAGTTCGACCGCAAGCGGGTGGAGGTGGTCGAACCGACCAGGCTGATCACCGATGTTTCCAAACCGACCCTGACGATTAATTGGCCCGCGAAGGAAAAGGAGACCGGGACGGCCATGATCATTTGCCCCGGGGGCGGTTACTGGGACCTCTACTGGCAACTCGAAGGCGAGGAAGTCGCGGCCTGGCTGAACTCGATCGGGGTGACTGGCATCATCCTCAAATACCGGGTGCCGCGCCATCCCGATGAACCCAAGGGCGAGCCCGCCCGGCGGCCGCTTCAGGACGCCCAGCGGGCGGTCAGCCTGGTCCGGAGCAAAGCCAGCGAGTGGCGGCTCAATCCGCAAAAAATCGGCATGGTGGGGTTTTCGGCGGGTGGCCACCTGGCCATCGCGACGGCGACGAGCTTCGAGCAGCGGACTTATGAGCCGGGCGACGACATTGATAAAACCAGTTGCCGGCCGGATTTCGCCATTCTGGCCTATCCGGGTTATCTGAAGGCCAAGGATAAGGAGGAACTGACCCCGGGTTGGCGCTTCCCGGCCGGAACGCCTCCGGTATTCCTGGCGCATGGCGGGGAGGATATCATCAGCCCCCCGGAAAACAGCGTGTATATGTATCTTGCCCTCCGGAAAGGCGGTGTGCCGGCGGAGTTGCACCTTTATGCGGCGTCCGCCCATGACTTTGGCGTCCGCACCAATGACCACCCCTGTTCTGCGTGGACGGAATCCTGCGCCAATTGGCTGCGACACCAAGGCTTTCTCAAACCGCCCACGCGGCAATAATCTTCCCGCGCCACGCCCGGTCTGAGCCTTGCCCTGAAAACTGGATCTTCTGGCGCCAGGCACGGGTTGTTGGTGGTTTGCAGCCCTCACAATGGCGTGCTTGTGCATCACTTCCTGGTTTGCGCAAAATTCAGTGGTGCAACTGCCTCCATCCCAATTGGAAGGACACGGATCCATTGCAGGCGAAGGCACGGTGAGATGTGCACTGCAGACTTCCCACGCTCCAACTTGAGCGCCAATTTTGAGCGCTTGTCACATGCAAGAATATCATTAAGATAAAGTGTGCCCGAGAGTGGGGCAATCAACTGGGGAGCGGGTTAATCAATTCGGTTTGAAATAAAGCAGTGCCTGTTGCCTGCTGGAGCGATGCGGGAAAACCCGAAACCCTGAACCCTGATGCGAAAGCCAAAAATGAGAAAACAACTAATAATGGCGCTGGCGGTGACCGCCGGCTTAGCCGGAGGTGCGATCAACTCGCTGGCTGATTATGCCTCCACAGTCAATGGGCTGAAACCGGTGGCCTATTACCGGTTCAGTGAAACCAACGCGGTGGCCGCTGACGTCGCCGCCAATAACGGCTCTTTGGGCGCCGCCTTCAATGGGGAGTATCAGGCCATGCAAAAAACCCATGGCCTGGCTGGCGCCCTGGTGGGCGACGCCAATACGGCGGTTTCCATCGATGGCGCCGCCGGACAGCAGGTGGTGGTGCCTTTTTCAAAGGACTACAATCCCAGCGGGCCGTTCACGGTTGAATTCTGGGCCAAACCCGCGGCTGGCAGCAGCAGCGGCGGCAATCATACCGCCGCGATCTCCATGATCAACGGCCAGAATGCCGGTAACGTGGATGACCGGAGCGGTTGGTGCGTTCGGCATAATGCCGCCACCTGGCAATTCGTGCTGGGTTTCGATCATTCCGATGGGGCCACCTATTATCACACCATCCTGGGGGCGGATGGTTCCGTGGTGGAGGACGCCTGGCAGCACGTGGTGGCGGTATATACCCCCACGGCGGTGAGCCTTTACATCAACGGCGTGCTGGCGGCCACGGACGCTCCGGCCAAACCAGTGCTGCCCAACCACGCCGCGCCCTTGATCCTGGGGGACCGCGGCTATACGGGTTGGGATTTCAACGGAGGCTTGGATGAGTTCGCCCTCTACACCGTGGCGCTCACGGAGGCCGAGATCAAAAGCCACTACGACAACGGCCTGAGCGCCTCCCGCACCAAGCCTTACCAGACTTTGATCCTTGAGAAGAATCCGGCGCTTTATTTCCGTTTGGGCGAATCCGCCCCGTTTGTGCCCGTGGCCAAAAACAATGGCAGCGCGGGCGCCGCCGCCGATGCCGATTACCTCTCCGGCACGATTCCTGGAGTGGCCGGTCCGCAAAGTCCCGCGGTGAATGGTTTTGAATCCACCAACCGCGCGGTTTCCCTGAACGGTGGTTATGTGAAGGCTCCCGCCCTCCAAAATATGACCCTGACGGAAGCCACCTTCGCCTGCTGGATCAAGCTCAACGGGGCGCAGCCCAACCGCGCGGGCATCATGCACCAACGCGTCCCCGGCACCGCTACCGGCGCCACCGGCCTGGGCTTCCAGGATGGCGGCGTGGGCATCAGTTACAATTGGAACGATGATGGCAAGGCCTACACCTTCAATCCCGGTTTTGTGCCGCCGGATAAGACCTGGACCTTCATCGCCGTCAGTGTCATGCCTGACCAGGCGGTGATGTATATGGGAACCGCCAGCGGTTTGGCGGCGGCCACCAATACCATCACCCATGCGGAACACGATTTCAGCATCGGGCCGTTGGACATCGGCATAGATCCCTATGAAGCAGTCCGCTTGTTTAAAGGTGAAATCGATGAATTCACGTTCTTTGACCGCGCGCTGACCAAGGCTGAGGTGCAAAGCATGTACAACGCCGTGCTGCCTGCCATCCTGGGTACCACCCGCACTCCCGCCGATCCCGTTTACGAAGGGATGAATGTGAACTTCCAGTCTTCAGTGGCGGTTTCCGGCGCGGTGATTTACCAATGGCGTAAAAACGGTACCAACCTGCTCGGCAAAACTTCCGCCAGCCTGGCCTTGAACAACGTGAAAGCCAGCGACAGTGGTTCCTATGACCTGCTCGTCACGGCCGGCGCCGTAAACCTGGTTTCCCTTCCTTCAAGCCTTACCGTGAGTGCCTCCGCGCCCATCTTAAAAACCAGCCCGGTTTCCGCCGTTCGATTTCTCAATGGCAAAGCCGAATTCAGCTGCTCGGTCATCGGCAGCCAGCCCATTTCCTATCAGTGGAAGCACGAGACGAACGTCATCGCCGGTGCTACCAATGCCACTTTGACCTTGAGCGATCTCCAGGCGGCCGATGCGGGTGGTTACACGGTTACCATTACCAATCCATTGGGGAGTGTTAATGCCTCGGCCGTCCTTTTCCTCACCACACCTTCCAAGTATGCGGCAGCAGCCTTGAATGCCGGCCCACTGGGCTACTGGCGTTTGGATGAAACCACCGGCAGCGTGGCCTACGATTACTGGGGCGGCCGTGATGGCACTTTTGCCACCGGCGTCACCAATGGCGCGGTGGGGCCGCAGCCGTCCGCCCAGGCGGGTTTCGATACCGGCAACCTGGCATATGGCTTCTCCTCCGGAGTGGTGACGGTGCCGCCGCTGAACCTCAACAAGGCCACCATGACCATCGTCGCCTGGATCAAGCCCGACGGCACGCAGCCGAACTATGCGGGATTGGTCTTCTCGCGCGGGTCTGGCACCGTTTCCGGCTTGGACTTCCAGAACAACGGCCAGTTGGGCTACCATTGGAATGATGCCGCCGATACTTACAACTTCAGCTCAGGCTTGATCCCCACCGATGCCCAGTGGAATTTCGTGGCGCTGGTGGTGGAACCTGCTCAGGGCACCATCTATCTCGACGACGGCAGCGGTATTGTTTCTGCAGTCAATACAGTGAACCACGGCACTTCCGGCTTTGCCGGCAACCTGGTTTTCGGCAACGATCCGGCCGGTGGCCGCCAGTATCGCGGACTGATGGATGAGGTGGCGATCTATGACCGGGCGCTCTCCGAAACCGAGATCACGGCTCTGCGCAACGCCGGCTTCAAAGGCACCTATGCCGCCAAGCCGGTTAGCTTTGTCCAGCAGCCCGCTTCGCAGACCATCATGACCGGCAACAAGTATGCGCTGGAGGCCAAGGTGGCCGGCAGTGTGCCGATGTCCTACCAGTGGCAGAAAAATGGCCAGGATCTCCCGGGCGCCATCCGCAGCAGCTTGGTTTTCGACAGCGCGGTTGAAGCCGATTCCGGCGCTTATCAATTGGTGGTCACCCAGGGAGCCAACAAGGTTTCCAGTGCCACCGCCACCCTGCTCGTGAAGCCGGTGCCGGCCTATCTCAATGCCGCCGATGGCCTGGTATTGCACCTGACGTTTGATAGCGACTACAAGGATTCCTCCGGCCGCAAAAACGATGGTACCCCGGTCGGTTCGCCCTCTTTGGTGCCGGGCAAGATCGGTCCCCACGCTCTGCATTACAACACCGACAAAGACGCTCAAGTTTATAACTACGTGACTTTGGGCACCCCTTCCGATCTGCAATTCGGCACCACGGTTAATTTCTCGGTCGCCTTTTGGATCAAGTTCACCGGGGCTCCCGGTGACCTGCCGTTCCTGGCTAACAATTCCAACTCCATGGGTGATTCCGGCGTGACCATTGCGCCATCTTACAATGAGGGCGGCTGGTCCTGGGGACTCAATGATTCAGTTGAGAAAAAGGCATGGCCAGGCATTGGCCTTTATGACCCGGTAAAAAATACCATAAATAATGGCCAGTGGCACCATTTGCTGCACATGTTCGACCGCCAGGGCGACGCCACGACCTACCTCGATGGCAAACTGGTCCATTCCATGTCCATCACTTCCGCGGCGGGTTGGGATCTGAACACCGGCATTCCTTGGGATATTGGGCAAGCCGCCGGAACTTACCCCGAAACGGGCACCTTTGAGATGGATGATCTGGGTGTCTGGCGCCGGGTTCTGACCATGTATGAAGCCCAGGCGTTGTATATCGTCGGCCAGAATTATGGCCGCAGCTTCGATACCACCGGCCCGGCCGAGGTCCGCCTGCAGATTGCCAAGACCTCCAACGGCGTGGAAATCACCTGGCCGCAGGGCACCTTGGAAGCCTCCGATGCCGTCAGTGGCGGTTTCAGCGCCGTGACTGGCGCCGCCTCGCCCTACAAGGTTGAACCGGCCGCTGGTCTGAAGTTCTACCGGATCAAAGTCCAGTAATCAGACCTGGCCGCAAGGCTTGTTGGTCGTGCTCGAAGCAGCCTGGAGGTTCGTCCAGGCTGCTTTTTGCTTGGCCGGCGGCTGGTTTAAAGCCTGAGCCATTGCGCCAAGGCCTCGTGGATGGTTCCCACTGTTTCCAGTTGTTCCACCTCGTCGTCGGGGATGGTTACTCCGAAGTTCTCCTCCAGGAGCATGGTTATCTCGGCTATATCCAGTGAATCCGCCCCCAGGTCCTCCATGATCCTCGCCTCTGGCACCAACTGCTCCCGGTCCAGGTTGAGCTGTTTCATCAGGATGTTTTGCACTTCCAGTTCCATGGTTTCACGTGTCATTGGTTTCATGTTGCTTCGTCTTTCTTTTCACTCCGGGATGATCCCGGCGAGGCCTATGCTGGGGCATTTCACGATTGCCTTGTTAGTTCGATGATCGTGAGTAATATGACTGGATAGTTATGTTTGCCCGTTTATTTGCGGAGACCGGCCTTTCGCTGGATCGCCTGCGTACCTTGGTCGAGGTGGGAGCCGCCGGCAGCATGGTGCGGGCGGCTGACGGTGATCCGGTTCGCCAAAGCCTTTACAGCCGGCAGATCAAAGAGCTGGAGGAGTTCTTTCGGCGGGAGCTGATCGAGCGTCATGGCAAAGGCATTCGCCTGACGCCCGGCGGCCGGGAGTTGGCCCGCATATCCCGTTTTTTCCTGCTTGGGCTGGCCAATTTCCAGCGCGCGTGCCTGGTGGAAGAGCAGGTCTTTCGCTTGGGGGGCAGCGCCACCGTTGCCGAGCGGTTGTTGTTGCCCGCCGTCGCCGGCCGCCAGCTTGAGAACTCCACGATCCGTTACGGCGTCGAGATAGTGCCGGATGCGGACATCGAGCGGCGCCTGCATGAGCTCACGCTGGATTTTGGGGTGGTCACCCAGCCCGGCCTCAGCCGGCCGCTGCAGGTGGGGCAAATCCGGGAGTGGACCTTGAAACTATATGTACCCAAACCGGGATTCAAACAGGCCAAGGCCGCCGTCCGGGCCTTTCAGGCCCGGCAATTGCCACTGGCCCTGGCGCTGGAAGAGTTGCCCGCCCAAGCCCGTTTATGGTTCCAGGATTATGAACCGGATTTGGTTTGCCCAAATTTCCTGCTGGCACGGGCCGCCTTAAACGATGGTGTTTTGGCGGCGGTTTTGCCCGATTTCCTCGGGCCGGACCATCCGCCAGCTTTCCATGAATTACCGCTTCCAGGGCCTAAAACCGAGCCTTTTCGTTACTGGCTGGCCTGGAACCCGCGCCTCTTGCGCCTGAATCCTCACGCGGTCGAGCAGCGGGATTTCCTCCTGGCCAGGCTGGCGTGCGGCGGCGGTTAACGAGGTGGGCTCAAGCCACCCGGCCGTGGGGGTTTCCCTTTGCCATTGGCTTCGGCATGTGCCGGGCTTGATTTACCACGGGGAGGAATCCAGTATGGGGTGGAATCAACATAAAGAGCGCATATATGAAACAATCCCAAGCAATCAGCCGTCGTCAATTCGTGCAGAACCTGGCCGTGACCGGGGCGTCCCTGGCCTTGGGTCGGGCCGCCCAGGGGGCGGGGAGCGCCCAGCCCTGGCCGGTCATCGTGTTTTCCAAAGCCTTCCAGGAGCTGAGCTATGAAGACACCGCGGCCCTGGTGGCGGAGGTGGGCTGGGACGGCATCGAGTGCCCGGTGCGGAAAGGCGGGCAGGTGGTGCCCGAACGGGCCGCCGATGACCTGCCGCGCATGGTGGAAGCACTGGGTAAACAGGGCCGGAAACTGGTGATGATGACTACCGACATCACCGGCGCAGGGAATCCCGCGCAGGTGAAGTTGCTGGAATTGGCCAGCAAACTGGGCATCCGGCATTACCGGCTTGGGGCGGTGAGCTACACAGTGGGCAAATCGCTGGGCGCGCAGATTGCGGAGCGCAAAGCCGCCCTGAAAGACCTGGCGGCGGTGAACCGCGATTTGGGCCTGTGCGGCGGTTTTCAGAACCATTCTGGAAGTAATACCATGGGCGCGCCGGTGTGGGATATTTACGAGGCGATTCGCGAGCTGGACCCGCGGCATCTGGGGATCTTTTTCGACATCGCCCACGCCACCGTCGAAGGTGGGTACGCCTGGACGCTCCATGCGCGCCTGATGGAGCCATATTATGCCAGCGTGTACGTGAAAGATTTCGCCTGGAAGAAAACCAACCGGAGCTGGAACGCGGCCTGGTGCCCCTTGGGCGAAGGCATGGTGAACCCGGCCTTTTTCCAAACCTTGAAGAAATCGGCTTTCCAGGGGCCGGTGTCGCACCACCTGGAATATCCCATCGGCCAGGGCGCGGAGCGGTTGGCGCTGCTGAAGCGGGATCTGGCCACGCTGCGTGGATGGCTCGCCAGGTGACCGCCATCGGTGCGAAACCAGGCCGCAGAATAACCATTGACCTCGGCGCAGGCCGGGAAGTAAGTTGCCAAACCATGAAAAATGATGCGATAAAGCCCATGGGACGCCGTCATTTCCTGGCTTCGGCAGCCGGATTGGGAGCGCTGGCCCTGGCTCCCGGTTGGAACACCCCCGGCGCGGAGCCCCGCCCGGGCCGCCTGAAACAAGGCGTGTGCCTGGGTGTGTTCGGGAAAATGCCGCTGGACCTGGACGGCAAATGCCGGGAAGCGGCCCGCCTGGGCGCTTTGGGAGTGGATTTGGTGGGGCCGGATGCCTTCCCGATCCTCAAAAAGCACGGCTTGGTGCCGACCATGATTCCCGGGGGCAGCGACATCAAAAAGGGGATCAACGACAAAAACAACCACGCGGAGATCGATAAAAGAATGCGCGCGATGATCCAGGCGGCGGCGGAAGCCGGGGCGCCCAATGTCATCGTGATGGCCGGGGATCGCAAAGGTATCACCGACCAGGAAGGTCTCGAGAGCAGTGTTCTGTTTTTGAACAACATCAAAAAGCATGCGGAAGATTCAGGCGTGACACTTTGCCTGGAGCTGCTCAACAGCAAGGTGAATCATCCCGGCTACATGTGCGACTCGACCCGGTGGGGAGTGAAGGTGTGCCAACAGGTCAATTCCCCAAGGGTGAAACTGCTCTACGACATCTATCACATGCAGATCATGGAAGGCGATGTCATCCGCACGATCCGGGAGAATATCCAATATATCGGCCACTTCCATACCGCCGGGAATCCCGGGCGGCATGAGTTCGACGAGACCCAGGAACTGAATTACCCGGCCATCTGCAAGGCCATCGCCGATGCCGGTTTCAAGGGGTATTTTTCCCACGAGTATTCGCCCACCGGCGAGCCGCTCGCCACCCTGGATAAAATGATGCGGCTGTGCGAGGTATAAACCCAGCCCCGCAGCCGTAATCCTTGGAACTTGGCCTCGAAGTGATGGCACCGGGGACTGTCAGTGGCGCCCGTCGTGCACCAAAAGACCAGGCCAGCACAGTTGGGCTGATCGCCTGAAAACAGCTCGGGCTGGCTTGGACTGTATTGGGCCAGGATTGAATGTCCTCAACGGGCAATCCGCTTCGTTACCTTGGCGGCTGCCAGCTTCAGGTTTGCGCTTGCCATAGTGGTATTCGCCTCTCCAACGCGTGTAGCCGCCGAGAGGCGGTGGCGGACCAGGACCCTCCGTGTGCTTATGCGATTCACCAATCCCTGACGACTGAAAGCCTGGAGCGGTCTGAGCTGGTTTTGGAATTTGCCAGTCGCGGATCCCCCTCCCGCTGCTAGTGATAGGGATAGGAGTAGGGGGTGTATTGCTGCTCCAGGTGCGTCTGCTCAATCTGGCCCTCCTCTCCAAAGTAGTGTGGATGCCTTGGGAGGAATAGTCATCCTGGAGGTAAATACGTAAAACCTGCTTTCCGGCCATCGGATTGGGTAGCCATGATTGCGGAACAGGCATTGAAATAATAGAGTATAGTCTATTGTGTTAAAAACAGCTAGGATATTCTGCGACGGCAAAATCGCATTTTTGCCGTCGCGAAAGTTTTAAGAAATTCTTGCACCCAAAAAAGGTACAACTTAAGGATGGATCCGTAGCGTCAGTTTTTACTCGGGAACCGGTTTTTTCAGGCGTGGGGAGTAGCACGGAAAGTGCCGCTGTAGCCGTCGGCCGCGAACTTTAGGACCGAAGATAGAATGGAGAATAAAATGCGATTATTCAGTCAACTATTCGTGGTCGCTGCGGTTTTGTGCTTCCGCGGTGGAGCGGCAGCGGCGGAGCCGGCGGCACCACCGGCGGCTTGGCTGCGGGCTTTTGGCATCTCTGGCGAACCGGCCCAAACCGGGCTGGACGATCCCGATGGCGATGGGGTTCCCACCTGGCAGGAATACCAGGCCGGTACCGATCCCACCAACGCGCAATCAGTGCTCAAGCTGGCGGTCTCCGCTGTGGGAGAGGGTTCGGTGCGGCTGGAATTCGTGGCCGGGCTGGCGCGGCGCTGCCAGCTGGAATCCTCCGATGACCTGGCGCAATGGATGCCCCTGGGGGAAGCGTTGACCGGGGAGGGGCGGTTGGTGGCGTTGGTGGACGAGCGCCCACGGGCGGGGGTGGCCAGCCGGTGGTACCGGCTGCGGGTGCTGGGCCCCACAGCTATTCCCGGCATGGTTTGGGTTCCGGCCGGCGCGTTCACCATGGGCAGCCTGGAGGCCGAGCCGGGGCGCAATCCTGACGAGGGGCCACTCACGCGGGTGACCCTCAGCCAGGCGTTTTGGATTGGTCAATACGAAGTGACCCAGGGCGAATACCTTGGGCTGATGGGAACCAATCCGGCCGTGTTTTTGGGCGACTTGAACCGCCCCGTGGAAAATGTGAGCTGGCAGGAGGCCACCAACTATTGCTCCCGGCTGACGGCGCGGGAGCGGGCGGCGGGGAACCTGCCGCGGGGTTTTGAATACAGCCTGCCCACCGAAGCCCAGTGGGAGTATGCGTGCCGGGCGGGAACCACCACAGCCACGGCGTTTGGGGGCGCTTTGAGCTCCACCAAGGCCAATTTCGACGGCCGGTTCCCCTATAATGGCGCCGATTCCGGGCCCTACTTGGAACGAACGGCGAAGGCTGGCAGCTATGCGTCCAATGGGTGGGGCTTGTTTGACATGCACGGCAATGTCAACGAATGGTGCCGGGATTGGTATGCAGAACAGCTGCCGGGAGCCAATGCCACCGACCCCCAAGGCCCGCCGGAGGGCAGTCTCCGGGTGGTGCGGGGCGGTTGCTGGGATATGCGGGGCAACATCTGCCGCTCCGCCTGCCGGTTGAATGGGCGGCCCGCGGACCGGGGCGAATACCTCGGCTTCCGGGTGGTTCTGGCGCCGGTGCCCGGCTACGGGCAGGCAGCCGTGGCGGGTGCCGTCACCTTGCGCGAGGACGGCCAGCCGGTGGCCGGCGCGCCGGTCTGGCTGCTCAATGCCGATTTTCCCACTGGCACCAACCACCAGGCGGGGTTGCCGGAGGCCCTGGTGGCGGCCACCACCACCGGCCCGGATGGCCGCTATATTTTCACCAACCTGCCACCCGGTAATTACGCCGTCACGCCGGTGGCCCAAGGCTCCCTGGCGGGCATGCAGTTCGATTGGGAGACGAATTCAGCGCCCTTCCAGCTGGCCTTGGTGAACGAAACGAGGACCGTGAACTTCACGGCCGAAAATGGCCAATTGCTGGAGGGGGAGCCGTTCAAGTTCAAGATCTGGGTGGTGAATATGCCCACCAACGTGTCACGGGCCAACGTCTCCATCACCCAAAACCGCTTTTACGTGGCGCTTTGGGTTCCGGGTGAGGCAGCTGCCTTGGACGTGCCCAAGGACGAAATCACCGCCTCGGAACCGCGGAAGGATGCCCAAGGCAATGAGGTTTCCAAATTCAAGCTGCAAGCGGATTACGGCTGGACCTGCGTATTCTTCACGCTCGACAACCACTTCCGCCTGAAATTGTGGGAAGGCAATAAACTGCGTCATCAAGGGGCGATCGGGTATTGGCTCTGGAATTGCCCGGCCAACGCCAGTTTCACCTGGGATTGGGTCACCGGCGAATTGCGGGAAACCCGGACGGTGCTGCATGGGGACATGGCTTGGATTCCGCCCGGCACTTCCCAGCTGGGGAGCCCCGCCACCGAGCCGGACCGCACCGCCACCGAGGGGCCGCAGACTTCCATTACGATCAGCAATGGCTTCTGGCTGGGGGCGCATGAGGTCACTCAGCGGGAGTATGACCGGGTGATGAACGTGGCGCCCAGCAAATTCCGGGGGGATGCCCAGCTCCCGGTGGAGCAGGTGAGCTGGGAGTCGGCCGCGCAATACTGCGCACAATTCACTCAGCAGGAAAGGGCGGCGGGTCGGCTGGCGGACGGCTGGTCCTATCGGCTGCCGACCGAAACGGAGTGGGAATATGCCTGCCGCGCTGGCTCCGCCACGGCGACCGCCTATGGCAACAGCCTCGGCTTCGGCCAGGCTAATTTCAATACCACGTTGCCCTATAACAGCACCTCCACAGGGCAGGCCCTGGCGGCGACTACCCCGGTGGGGAACTACGTGCCCAACGCCTGGGGCTTGTACGACATGCACGGCAATGTGTCCGAGTGGTGCCTGGACGCTTTCGCCCCCTACCCGGGCGGCAGCCTCACTAATCCAGTCCCCATCTATGGTCCCGGGCGGTCCCGGGCGGTCCGGGGCGGTTCCTGGGCGGATGCCGGCTGGTATTGCCGTTCAGCCGCCCGTGATTTCCGGGATGCCGGGCTGGCGGCTGCCACCATTGGCTTCCGAATGGCGCTGGCCTTCCTGCTGCCGCCGGAGATCCTGCCTGCCTCGGGTATCGCCAACCAGAATTTCGTGGCGCGTTGGCGGCCGGTGGATGGCGCCGGGAGCTACCGGCTGGATGTCTCCACCAATGCGGCTTTCACTGATTATGTTTTGCGGGATTTTGATCTGGGGACAGCCACCAACCATACGCTGGGCGGCTTGTCGCCGGCTACCTCCTATTACTATCGCGTGCGGGCCTGCGCCGGCACCAGCGCGAGCGTTGATTCGTTGACGATGCTGGTGGCCACCACCGGATCCATGCCCGGCTTGGTCTGTCTCCAGCCAGGCACCTTCACCATGGGCAGTCCGGCAGCCGAACCCGGGCGTTTCGCCAATGAAGGACCACCAACGGTCATCACTTTGACCAAGGTATTCTGGATCAGCCCGTATGAGGTTACCCAGCGGGAATATCAGGACTTGATGGGAGCCAATCCGAGCCTCCACGCCGGGGATCCTGACCTGCCCGTGGCACAGGTCACCTGGCACGATGCCACAAATTATTGCAGCCGGCTGACGACCCGTGAACGGAACGCGGGGCGGGTACCCGCTGGGTATGCCTACCGACTGCCCACCGAAGCCGAGTGGGAATATGCCTGCCGGGCAGGAACCACGAACCGTTTCAGCTACGGGGACGACCTGGATTACTCCTTGCTGGCCCAATATGCCTGGTATTTCGGAAACAGCGGGAATGGCACCCACCTGGTGGGGCAAAAAGGGGCCAATCCCTGGGCCCTCCACGACCTGCACGGCAACGTCCAGGAGTGGTGCCAGGATTGGTATAGCCCGTACCTGGGGGAAAGCCAGGTGGATCCCCGCGGCGCCGCCAATGGTTCCTACCGGGTGATCCGCGGTGGCGCCTGGGCCTTGACTGGCGCCGCCTGCCGGTCAGCGGCACGGAGTTACGCCAGGCCGGAATACCGGGATGACCTGGTGGGCTTCAGGACGGTCCTGGCTCCCGAGTAGGCGTCCGGACGGAATCGGATTGTTCCACCCGGCTTGAACCAACAAAGAATTATGTGCACGAAGCGAGTTTTCCCTCTTGGGCTGGCGGTTTTTTTGCTGCCGGCCTCCTGGCTGAAGGCCCAGCACGCCGCCACTGCTGCCGCCGCGGTGAGCGCCACGGGCGCAGTCACCAACCTCACCTTGATTAGCGGCGGCGCGGGTTACACCGCTCCGCCCGTGGTTGTCCTCGGCGGTGGCGGCGGTTCCAATGCCACCGCCCGGGCCAGTGTGGTCCAGGGCGCCGTGGTCGCCATCCAACTCCTCAATGGCGGTTCCGGCTACACCAATGCCCCCTCGGTGGGCATTGATCCGCCGGATTCTTTGGTCACGGTTTTGGGTCTGCGCCGGGGGGGCTCGCTGACGCTGGCCGGGGAGATCGGCTCGACGCAGGAGGTGCAGGCGGTGGAAACCTTGGGCGGCGGCCAGGCGTGGGCGACGGTGAAATCCGCCGTCCTGACCAACGGCCTGTGGAGTTTCCAGGACACCAACGCCAGCGGCCGGCGGTTCTACCGCACGGTGGCGCGGGGCGGAGCACGGCCGGCTACCCCGGAGGGGATGGTCTGGCTGCCACCGGGTTCCTTCCTGATGGGCAGCCCGCTTTCCGATCCCGATTATATTGCCAATGAAGATCCGCAGACTGCCGTGCGCCTCTCGCAGGGCTTTTTCCTGGGGCGGAGAGAGGTGAGCCAGGCGGAATACCTCTCATTGATGGGGACTAATCCCGCCACGTTCGTGGGGGATGGCAGCCGTCCGGTGGAGACAGTGGCCTGGAGGGACGCTACGAACTATTGTGCCCGGCTAACCCAGCGGGAGCAGGCAGCGGGGCGCATCCCGGCCAACTGGCGCTACCGGTTGCCCACCGAGGCGGAGTGGGAATACGCGGCGCGGGCGGGGGGGACGGATCGGTTCGGGTTCAGCGAGGCTACGGCGGGCGGGCCTGGCTGGCTGGGGGACAATAGCCAGCCGGAGACGCATCCAGTGGGGGCGCAGCGGCCCAATCCTTGGGGCCTTTTCGACCTGGCGGGCAACGTAGCCGAGTGGTGTGCGGATGTTTATGGGGATTACCCTGGCGGGGAATGCATCGATCCGGACGGAGCCGCCGCCGGGTTGGCCCGGGTGGTGCGGGGCGGGAGCAGGGTGGCGCCGCTGGCGTTCAGCCGGGCCGGGGCGCGGGATGCGCGGAGCGGGGTGGATTACCGGGACGCCTGGATCGGGTTCCGCGTGGCGCTGGCCTATGCGCAGCCGGAGCCGGTGACCAATCCGGTGGCGGTGGGGGGGACGGTGTCTGGCAAGGTCACCTTGAAAGGCAGCGGCATCCCGGTGGCGGGAGTAGCCGTTTACCTGGTCAATACCAACCATCCGGTGGACACCAACAATTTCCAGAACAACCGGCCGGCTTTGGTGGCGGCTACCACCACCGGCCAGGACGGCCAATACGCTTTCCACAGCGTGAAATCCGGCAATTATGCGGTGGTCCCGCTGAAATCGGATGCCACCGGCGGCTGGCGGATCGAACACGATGGGATCTCCCATCCACCGGTTCTGGCCCTGGCCGGGGAAAGCCGCTCGGTTGATTTTATCGCCCAGGATGCGTCGCTGTTTGAAGGCGATGAGCATCTCTTCCAATTGACCATCTACGTGGTCAACATCCCCACCAATGTCTATTTCTTGTCGATGAATTTGGATTACGAACGGCGGTTTTGGGTTTTTTGTTTCCCGGGTTTTGAAAAAAAGGAGAGTTTATCGGTTACGAATTTGGACCGGAATCTCGGCGCTGATGATCCGCTGCTGGACACCCGGGGCCGCCCGGTCGTGAAATTCACGATTGCCAATCAAGGGTATGGTTATTCGTGGGGTGTTTACACGCTCGACAACACTTACCAACTGACCCTCAGGGATTCCACTAACGCCCTGATTAAGCGGTACGCGGTGGCGCCCATCACCGATTGCCCGAAAATGGCGGTATACACTTGGGATTATGCCACAGGTGATCTCCGGGCGACCAAGCTCGTGGAGGATGGCGATGTTGATTTGGCCGGCACCCAGGCCGGTGACATCCGGATGGCTTGGATGGAACCAGGCAATTTCACGCTGGGCAGCCCCGAGGGGGAGGAAGACCGCAAGGCGGATGAAGGGCCTCAGACCAAGGTGGTTTTCACCAACGGATTTTGGATGAGCCGGTGCGAGGTTACCCGCCGGGAATACCTGAACGTAACTGGGCAGGATCCGAGCTTTTTCAAGAGCGATTGGAATCGCCCGGTGGAAAGTGTGACCTGGATGGAAGCCACCAACTTTTGTGCCCGGCTGACCCGCCAGCGGAAAGATGCGGGGCGGCTGCCGCAAGGCTGGCGGTTCCGGCTGCCCACCGAAGCCGAGTGGGAATATGCCTGCCGGGCGGGCACGGTCACCCGGTTCAACTACGGGGAGGATCCCACCTTCTCTGCGCTGGAGAAATATGCCTGGTATTCCGCCAATAGCGGGAGTTCCAGCCAGCCAGTTGGCCTGAAGTCGTGGAGCGTTACCGGCTGGCTGGGCAACGCCTGGGGCTTGCATGACCTGCATGGCAACGTGCGTGAATGGTGCCAGGATTGGTACGGCGCCTACCCGGGGGGATCGGTGACGAATTTCCCGGGGGCGGCCACGGGCACTGGCCGCGTGCAGCGCGGGGGCGGATGGGGCAGCCCGGCGGTGAATTGCCGGTCGGCCCGGCGGGGCAGCGCCGTGTCGGACGCCCGGGAGTCAGACCTCGGATTCCGGGTGGTTTTGGCACCCGAATAGGGGTGGCCAGCCGCCGGGGCCGCAGTTTGCAGAGTATGGAGCATGATACATGAAGCATAAAGCAGGTTTTTATTGGCTGGCCGGGTGCGTGGCATTCGGCTGGATGGGTTCGTCAGACCTCCAGGCGCAGCGGGCCGCTGAGGCCAGCGCCGCGGTGGATGCCAGCGGGGCGGTGGCCCGTATCACCGTCAGCCATGGCGGCGCCGGCTACCTGGCCGCCCCGTCGGTAGTCATCGGCGGCGGGGGCGGCTCCAACGCCACCGCCCGGGCGGTTGTGGCCAATGGTTCCGTCGCTGCCATCCAGATCCTTTCCGGTGGCTCCGGTTATACCAATGCCCCCTCGGTGGGCATCGATCCCCCGGACACCCTGGTGACAGTCCTGGGCCTGCGCCGGGGGGTGGCGCTCACGCTGGCGGGGGAGCTCGGCTCCACGCAGGAGGTGCAGGCGGTGGAAAACCTGGGCGGTGGCCAGATATGGGCCATGGTGAAATCCACCGTGCTGACCAACGGCCTGTGGAGTTTTCAGGACACTAACGCCACCGCCAGCGGCCAGCGGTTCTACCGCGCCGTGGCGCGGGGCGGGGCGCGGCCCGCCCCGCCGGAAGGGATGGTCTGGCTGCCACCAGGTTCCTTTCTCATGGGCAGCCCGATTTCCGACCCCGATTTTATCGCCGATGAAGGGCCGCAGACGGAGGTTCGGCTCACGCAGGGCTTTTTCCTCGGGCGGAAAGAAGTCAGCCAGGGGGAATACCTCGCCTTGATGGGGACCAATCCGGCCACCTTTAAGGGGGAGGTCAGCCGGCCGGTGGAGACCGTAAGCTGGAGCGAGGCCGCGGACTATTGCGCCAGGCTGACTCAGCGAGAGCAGGCGGCGGGGCGGATCCCCGCCTCCTGGCGTTACCGGCTGCCCACCGAGGCGGAGTGGGAATATGCGGCCCGGGCGGGGGGGGCGGATCGGTTCGGGTTCAGCGAGGCCCGGGCGGACGAATTCGCGTGGCAGGGGGCGAACAGCCTGGAGAGGACGCACCCGGCTGGGGGGCAGCGGCCCAGCGCCTGGGGCCTTTATGATCTGGCGGGCAATGTGGCGGAGTGGTGTGCCGATGCCTATGGGGATTACTCCGGCGCCGCCGTGGTGGATCCCCCGGGGGCCACTAAAGGCCAGGCGCGGGTGGTGCGGGGCGGAAGTTATCTGGCGCCGCTGGCCTTCTGCCGGGCGGCGGCGCGGGATGCGCGGAACGGGGTGGATTACCGGGACGCCTGGGTGGGGTTCCGGGTCGCGCTGGCCCATGAGCGGGCGGAGCCGGTGGTGGACCCGGTGGCGGTGGGAGGCACCGTTTCCGGATTGGTAACCATCAAGGACGGCAAGGATCCGGTGGCCGGTGTGGCGGTGTTCCTGGTGGACACCAATTATCCGGCGGACACGAACAATTTGCGGAATAATCGGTCGGCCTTGGTGGCAGCGACAGTGACCGGGCAGGATGGGCGATACTGTTTCAGCAACGTGAAGCCGGGAAACTACGCGGTGATGCCGATGAAAACGGAGGACGGATCGGCCTGGCAACTGGCGGCCGCCGGCGCTTCCGCCAGCCCGTTCGTGACCGTGGAGAACGGTCAGGGAACCGTGGATTTCACCGCCCAATATCCATCCTTGTTTGAATTGGAAAATTATCAGTACATAGTAAATATATATTTCGACACCACCATATTTTCTACAAATGACTATTCTTTTAGCGTGAATCGGAAGCTCTGGAGCGGATTCGGATTCCCTTGGAGTGTGCAGTATGGGAAACCCTATGGTGATGAATACTTGCTGTTCAACACCAATCTGGTTCATAATATGGCCCGTATCCAGCTGACGGCATGCTATGGTTATTCTTATTTTTTCGTCGGGAAGGACAACGTGTTTGTGGTGGAATTGTCCTCCGGCACCAACCTCCTGAAAACGACGGTTGAATATGAGCTTGGGAATTGTCCGAAGGAATCCTCTTTTGCCTGGGATCTTAAGGGCAGCCGGGGCAAATGGCCCACCGGATTGGGTGCGCCAGTGGTCGAACCAGCCACCAAATGGGAGGCCCCCGGCCGTTTTTTGGCCCGGTGGCTTCCGGTGGCTGCGGCCTATGGGTATGTGGTGGAGGTTTCCACCGATGGAACCTTTGCTGAAAACCAAGGTCGGCCCACCTTTTCTATCGATGCCGAGGCGGCCACTCGACTGGTAGTCGATCTGCCGGTGGCTCCCACCGAGGGGCGGCCTTGGTTTTACCGGGTGGCGGCTTATGGGGACACGGTATTCAGCCCCTACTCCGGGAAAGCGCGGGTGGCTCTGGACCCTCTGGCGGCGCCTTCAGCGCAGGCTGCCAGCGGCGTGACTCCGGCTGGCTTCACCGCCAATTGGGCTCCTTTGGCGGGGGCTTGGGGATACCGCCTGGATGTTGCGACCGATCTCCAATTCGAGCACTTCATCCTGCGGGATGCCGAGGTGGGATCCAACACTTGGTTCAGGCTGCCCAGCCAACTGGCCGGCGAGCCTGCCAATTATTACCGGGTTCGGGGCGTGGCGGGGAGTTTGGTGAGCGCCAATTCAGCGGTGATCCGTGTGCCTTATGGGGTGCCAGGCATGGCCTGGCTGCCCCCGGGTGCCTTGGTCATGGGCAGCCCCGGCCAGGAGCCGGATCGCAATCCCAATGAAGGGCCTCAGACGCAGGTGACCCTGACTCACGGCTTTTGGATGAGCCAGTGGGAAACCACCCAGGCGGAGTATGTCTCCCTGATGGGGACCGATGCCAATCCGAGTTTCTTCTCCGGAGATGGGACCCGGCCGGTGGAGCGGGTGACCTGGCACGAGGCCACGAATTACTGCGGCAAGCTGACGGCGCAGGAACGGGCGGCCGGGCGGCTGCCGCCCGGTTATGTTTACCGCCTGCCAACCGAGGCAGAGTGGGAATATGCTTGCCGCGCAGGGATGGGCACTGCCACCGCTTTTGGAGACAGTCTCGGTTCAAGCCAGGCCAATTTCGACGGGCGCCTGCCCTATGGGGCAGCGGAAAAAAACCAGTTCCTGGGTCAAACCGTGGCGGTGGGACAATACCTGCCTAATGCCTGGGGCTTGAAAGACCTGCATGGGAACGTGATGGAATGGTGTCGGGACTGGCATGGCAGCTATCCCGGAGCGAGTGTGGCCGATCCCCGCGGGTCCGAGGCTGGCGAGGGGCGCGTGGTGCGCGGCGGTGGCTATGCCAGCGCCGGCCGGGATTGCCGGTCCGCCTGGCGTGGCCAGCGTTTGCCGGACGCGCGCAACCAGGACGTCGGTTTTCGCCCTGTCCTCGCTTGGGAATAGCAGCGATGGATGGCGTTGGAATCGCCTGAATGATTATTCTCACCAAGAGTGGCAACCATCAAAAAACTATGAAGGATAACAAGCAAATTCTGCGGCCATGGATGCCGGGCCTGGTCGCGGCCAGCCTGGCTGTGGCCTCGATCAGCAACCTTTGCGCCCAGCGGGTCGCCATAGCCACTGCCGATGTCAGCGCCGGCGGCGCCGTGACGAACCTCACCGTCACGGACGGTGGCGCAGGCTACGCCGCCGCGCCTGGAATTGTCATCGGCGGCGGGGGCGGCTCCAACGCCATCGCCCGGGCCAGCGTGGTTGACGGCTCAGTGGCCGCCATCCAGCTTCTCTCGGGCGGATCGGGCTACACCAATGCCCCCTCCGTGGGCATCGATCCGCCGGATGTTCCGGTTTCTACTCTCGCGATGCGGCTGGTGCCGCAAATCACCCTGGCTGGCGAGCTGGGTTCCACGCAGGAGGTGCAGGTGGCGGCCGCTCTGGATGGATCCCCTTCCTGGGTCAGCCTGGGGACCGTGGTTTTGACCAACAGCCCGTGGACGTGGTTTGACACTAACTCCACCCCCACCGGCCAGCGCTATTACCGCGCGGTCGTCCGGGGATATGAGCGCCCGGCGATACCCCCGGCGATGGTCTGGCTGCCGCCCGGTTCCTTTGTGATGGGCAGCCCCCTCTCCGACCCCGATTACCATGCCAATGAAGGCCCGCAGACGGTGATACACCTCACCCAGGGTTTCTTCCTTTCCCGCTACGAGGTGAGCCAAAGGGAATACACCGCGTTGATGAACACCAATCCGGCAACGTTTTCCGGGGACATCAGCCTGCCGGTTGAGACCGTTGCGTGGAGTGAGGCGGTGGCCTACTGCGCCCGGTTGACCCAGCGGGAGCAATCCGCGGGGCGCATCCCTGCCACTTGGCGCTATCGGCTCCCCACTGAGGCGGAGTGGGAATATGCCGCGCAGGTTGGCGGGTTGGCCCCGTCTGCCTCCCGCGGAGCGGAGGTGGATGATTACGCCTGGCTGGCGGCCACCAGTCAGGCCAAAACCCATCCGGTGGGCCTGAAGCAGCCCAACGCCTGGGGCATCTTCGACCTCGCAGGCAACGTGCGCGAGTGGTGTTCAGATCTGCTCGGTGACTACCCTGGTGGTGAGGTGACTGATCCCCAAGGGGCCCCGGCGGGCCAGTTCAGGGTGGCCCGTGGCGGCAGTTGGCTCGACACGGCAGTTGCTGGGCGAGGCCCCGCCCGGGCCGGTTTTTTTGGCCCGCCGGTGGAGTGGCGCGGCGGGGATGTGGGCTTCCGGATTGTGTTGGCGCCGCAGTATGGAAAACCTGAGATGCCCGTTTCTACTGAGGCTGCCGGGGGGGTGATCTCCGGCCGGGTAACCATGCGCGCGAGCGGGTTTCCCGTGCCTGGCGTCACGGTGAAATTGGTCAATGCTGATTTCCCGTTGGACACCAATAATATTTCCGCCAACCGGCCAGCCTTGGTGGCCGAGACCGTGACCGGGCTGGATGGGGCCTACGCTTTCGGCAGCTTGAAACCCGGGGGCTATGGCTTGATTCCGATGAAGTGGGACTCCGATTTCTTATGGGACTTCCAGGCGGCCTCCAATCCCCCCACGGTGCGCCTGGCGTCACCCAATGCCGCCCACACGGTTGATTTTATCTCCGAGGAATCGCTGTTCGAAGCGAATGACAAGTTCCGGGTTACCATCACGGTGACTAATTTGACTGAAGGGGTTGATCCGAAAAACATCCAGATCACATGCCAAAGGCGGAGCAGAGGGTGGCTTTCTATTTTTGAATATTGGCATGATCATAAAATAACACAAGATAATATAAATAAAAGAATATATGTTATGGAACCGGTATACGGATCAACAATGTTGCTCACCACTTTGGAAAATGTATTTGCTTTAAAGTTGTATTATAAGCCTGATAAATCAAAGGTGCTAAAACATGACCGCGAGTTGGGATTTGGACTGAGCGATTGCCCAGCCAATTCAAATTGGACCTGGGATTGGGTCACTGGAGATTTGAAAAGGGAGCTGTAGAATGGAAGGCAGCATGAATAAGTCAATATTGTGTTGGGCGGGATTGACCGCCATCGGCCTGGCCCTGGCCCTGGCGGCCCAGGCCCAGACCAACATCCAGATCATCCCGGCCCTGGCGCCGCACGGCACGCCGCAGGCCTGGCTGGATGCCAGCGGTTTGACCGGCGATCCCGCTTTGGCCGAGCTTGGAGATCCCGATGGCGATGGCCAGCCCAGCTGGCGGGAGTTCGTAGCCGGGACCAGCCCCATCGACACCTCCTCCGTGCTGGCCCTCACGGCCTCCCTCACCGCCGAGGGGCCGGTGCGGCTGGGCTTTTTCGCCGGCCTGGGCCGGCGGTTCCAGGTGGAATCCTCCGACGATCTGCAGGCTTGG
>CAIMWS010000076.1 GCA_903845125.1 uncultured Verrucomicrobiota bacterium | reverse complement strand
GGATTCCTCGGCTGGGCACTGATGCAGACCAAGCCGTTTGGGACCCTGATCCTGGCTTGCGGAAGCATGGCGGGAGTGACGGTTTTTGCGCATTTGATGGTTTGGAAAGGGGGCGTTTGGATGAATTGGTGCATTGTGGCCGCCATCCAGATCCCCCTGGCGCTGTTTTGGTCGCTTTTTTACAGCCTGGTGCGGGCCCAAGTCGAAAAACTGGCGCTTGGAAAATCGCTGGCACTGCATTTGCCTGGCCATCGCGTGAAACAGATTTTGAAAAATCCGTCGCTGCTGGCGCCCGGTGCAGTTGAACAGGAGGTCAGCATCCTATTCACGGACATTGCCTATTTTTCCCGGATCATGGAACGGGCCAGCCAGGAGCGCCTGGTGCCGTTATTAAACAAATATTTCCAAACCACCATCACCAGTATCCACCAAAACCAGGGCACGGTAATCAAGCTGATTGGGGATGCCATCTTTGCGGTATGGAATGCGCCTGAACCGCAGGCCAATCATGCCGACCTGGCGTGCCAGGCGGCCATTTCCTTGCGCAAACGGATTGGGGAATTCAATCAGGAAAACCAGGTGGACGTTTCCTTTCTGACCCGGCTTGGCTTGCATACGGACCAGGTGTATGTGGGCAACTTCGGCAGTACGGAGCGGATTGATTATACGGCCATTGGCAAAGGGGTCAACCTGGCCGCGCGCCTGGAAGGGGCCAATAAAACCCTGGGGACCGATAAAGGGGTCAGGCAATAGTAATATGTGATTTTGTGTTTGACATTGGCTACCATACTCGTTGCGATTGCCTCATGGCACGCCCATCGCGTATTGAATATCACGGGGCCATTTACCACGTCCTGAGCCGTGGCGATCGCCGGGAAAAATCTTCCTCGACAACGTGGATCGCCAGGATTTTCTTAAGACGCTGGACGAGTGGAGAATGGGCGAGCGGCAAGTTGCGGCCAGAACCTGGAGAAAGTCGGGCGAAGCGGATCATTGCCGAGGAGTTGAGCCGGTGGGGTTGGAGGGAGGAAGAAATGGGAAGGGCACGCCATAATGCCCCAGGGAAAATGGTTATCGCCGCCCGCGGTTGCGGCCAGCAACGACGCTGACCCTAAAATGGATAAAGATGCCTGGAAAAACTGGCTTGGATTGGGCTGGGTATATTTGTTATCAACGAATTGTGCGCGTTAGTTTAATAAGTGAACGGGTTGCCGGTTGGCTCTGGCTGGCGTGCCTGCTTTGCCTGCTGGGAGGGTGGGACTTGGGCGCCAAGGTGCCTTCCTCATTCCTGGGCGGCAAAGCCTTGCCGCCTGATTGTGGCTGGAACCTGAACAACAACAACGGCACGGCCACCAGTTTCACGGTGGATAACCTGAATCAACTGACCGCCGGGCCGACCAGTCCATACACCAACGACAACGACGGAAACCTGACGGGGCAGGTCAACTATTATGCCTACGGTTACTCTTACGACGACGAAGACCGGCTGGTGAGCGTGATCTTTTCGGGTATCTCCAAGTCGGATTTCAAGTATGACGGTCTCGGAAGGTTATG
>CAIMWS010000075.1 GCA_903845125.1 uncultured Verrucomicrobiota bacterium | reverse complement strand
CGAGTTCTACCCCACCAAAATTAAAGTCTCCGATGGCCAAATGGCTGAACTGAACCTTCTCATGCACCCGACCTTGCCCAATTGGAACTACACTCTCTTTCCAAAGTTAAACCGGAATTAATTTTTGCATGGGTGCTAAGCGCCTATGAGCGGAGCGGATTACCCCAAAAGGAATTCGCTCGCCGCCACGGGATTCACGTTTCCACCCTGCAGCGCTGGCTGCACTGCCCGGCCGCGGATCCGGTCCCCGCGCCGGGTTGCCTGATCAAGTTGCCGAATTGGCTGGGAACACCGCCCGCCGGGCCAACCTACCGCGTCGGCTTTCCCCGCGGCCTAACCCTGGAACTGCCCGCGGGCTGTTCCGCGGGCGAGGTGCGTTGGTGGGTGCAACTCTTCCAGGCGTTATGATGCCCGTCGGTCCGGCCACCCGCATTTACCTGGCTGCCGGGGCCACCGATCTGCGGAAAAGTTTCGAAGGCGTGAGCGACCTGGTGCGCCATCAGTTCCGGGAAGACCCTTTGAGCGGCCACCTGTTCGTTTTTGCCAACCGGTGGAAGAAGCAAACGACATTCAGCATACCGATTTGGTAGCGCAGTCATCGCGTACCGGTGGCATCCCCTGCACGGACAGAAGTTGCCCATAGTGCGGCGAAGGGGACGGAGAGGGACCGAGATTATTGACGTGGAGGTGCAACCAGGTGTTGCACGCGAGTTGCCGGCGTGGATGACTGACGAAGCTGCCTGCGCGGGCATGTCGGTAGGATCGGCACAGGTATCCGTGGCAGCCCTCATTGAATTGCGGGCGGTCCTATCGTCACCCTCGACAACGTCATCGCTCTTGGAATCATCGGCTGGAGAAAGGAACGACCCATCCGATGAAACGATCACCAAAGACGGCCAGGGGGCAGTTCACTCTGGCCCTGCACCGAGACCCAAGCCCACAGCTCGACGAAGCGAGAAAGGAGGAACTGCTGAAAGCGCTGGCGGATCTCATGCTGGAGGCGCTCGGGGCAGAATCAGGAGCGGATCCAAGCGAAAAGGAGGAAAGCAATGAATCCCAAGGTCACGCCTGAGCACCTCCGCCGTGGGGCCATTGTTTACGTGCGCCAATCGACCAGCGGACAAGTGGTGGAGCACACCGAGAGCAAGCGACGGCAGTACGCGCTGGCGGACGCGGCCCGGGAAATGGGCTTTGTGTCTGTGTCCGTCATCGATGATGATTTGGGCCGATCAGGCTCGGGTCTGGTCGAGCGTCCGGGGTTTCAGAAGCTCGTCGCAACGGTCTGCGGCGGCTCCGTGGGTTCGGTCTTTTGCATTGAGGCCTCTCGTCTGGCTCGGAACGGACGCGACTGGCACCACCTCATCGACCTCTGCGCCCTCGTCAACACTTTGGTCATCGATCACGATGGGGTTTACGATCCCCGGCTGACCAATGATCGGCTGCTGCTCGGGCTCAAAGGAACCATGTCCGAGTATGAGTTGAATTTACTGCATCAGCGGGGACTTGCGGCCAGGGACGCCAAGGCCCGGCGCGGCGAACTGCGGTTCGCTTTGCCTCCGGGCTATTGTTGGGATGACTTGGGGCGGATCGAGATCGATCCCGACGAGCGCGTCTCGGAGGCGATCCATCTTCTTTTCCGCAAGTTCCACGAACTGGGAAGTGCGCGCCAAGTCCTCCTCTGGGCGATAGGCGCGGGAGTGCAGCTTCCGGTCCTTCGGCAAAGCCCCAGTGGGGCTCGGATCGAATGGCGGGCGCCCGCCTATCACACGGTGGTCCAGATCCTGAAACACCCGATGTACGCGGGGGCGTACGTGTTTGGCCGGACGACCCAGCGCACCCGGATCATCGACGGACGAGCCCGGAAGAGCGTGGGGCACCACAAACCCATGGAGGCCTGGAATGTTTTGATTCGCGAGCATCATCCGTGTTACATCACCTGGGAGCAGTTTGAAGCCAATCAGAAGATGTTGAGCGAAAACGCGCACCTGCAGAAAAGGGCGGCCCGCAAATCGGCCCGCGGCGGCCGGGCCTTGTTGACCGGCTTGGTGCGGTGCGGGCGGTGCGGACGGATGATGCGCATCTTTTACGGCATGAGGTCTGGCCATGCCCATCGGTATCAATGTCGCGGAGACGTCCAGGCGGAGTACAAGGGAATGTGTTTAGGCGTGGGTGGCGTCCGCGTTGACCGCGCGGTAGCCGGCCAGATCCTGGAAGCGGTGTCTGGGCACGCGGTGGAGGTAGCCCTCAGGGCTCTCGAGCAAGTTGCCCAGGCGGATGCCGACGTCCGGAAGGCGTTGGAGAAAGAACTGGAGCAAGCCCGCTACGAGGCGTCCCTGGCGGCACGCCGCCATGCCGCAGTGGATCCTGACAAGCGGCTCGTAGCACGCGAACTGGAGGCGCGCTGGAATGCCGCTCTCTCGCACGCCGCCGAAATCGAATCAAGGATCGCCCAGATCGATGCCACTGCCACGGGGCGACCGCCGGCCGACCGCTCCGCGCTATTGGCGCTCGCCCACGATCTGCCAGCGGCGTGGAACGCTCCCAGTGCCAATGAGCGCACAAAGCAACGGCTCACGCGCATCCTGATTCAGGAAGTCGTCATTGATCAGAAGGAGGATGGGAAGGAGGTGGTTGTGACCATCCACTGGACCGGCGGACGCCACACCGAACTACGTGTCTCTCGCATCAGCACCGGCCGGTATCCTGCAGACCGGCACCCAAGTCCTGCCGAAGTCATCCGGAATCTGGGGGGCCAGTGGCCCGATCGGGAGTTGGCAGTGACCATGAATCGGATGCGATGCCGTTCATCGGACGGCGCGACCTGGACGGCCGTCCGTGTTCGGGAGTTGCGCGAACGAATGGGAATTGCGCCTTTCGATCCGGCTCAGCCTCGAGAGAAAACGATTAGCGTGGATGAAACGGCTCGCCGCCTGCAAATCTGTGTGGGTTCTGTCTTGCGCCTGATCCGGGAAGGAATCCTGCCCGCCAAGCAACTCATGCCCGCGGCGCCCTGGCAAGTTCCCGCAGCCGCACTGGACACTGAGCCTGTCAGGATAGGCGTGCGGGCGGTCGTCGGACGACGGCCACGAAACATCGAGGTTTATCAAGACGAAATGACACTTATGTTGCCAGGACTTTTATAGGAGAGATGCATTATGAAACACGCTTCAAAACCCGGGTCAAGATCCTTTATGGGGACGGCAGCGGAACCTGGATTTGTGCCAAACGGCTGGCCAAGGGCTGCTTTCACTGGCCCCAAACGGCGGCTGACGCAACCGGGGCGTTGCGGATTCTGGCCGAGGAACTGACCCTGCTGTTGAGCGGGCTGGATCTGGCCCAGACCCGCCCGCGCGAATGGTGGCGGCGGGCGGCGTAAAAAAAGTGAAAACAACTGATGTTAGAGTATTGGCATTTTGTATGATATTTACTTTATGTGCATCAGATTATGACGGATGCCAAACCGCTCGAACTGACCTGCAAATAGGCAGTCCCGAGGCGGGTCCCAAAATTGCCGCCATCGCATCGATCGTGGAAACTTGCCGACGGTTGGCCATCAACCTCCGGGCCTATCTGGGGGACGTGCTGCCCAAACTGGGCCAGTGGCCGATCCACCGGGTGGGGGAGCTGACCCCCACCGCCTGGCAAGCGGCCCAAGCCCAAAAATCCTAACCTTTACTGAATTTGACAGCTTCGGGGCTTCCGGCCCAGGGGCCGCGTTAGCAACACGGAAACGCTCCAGGCGATTAAGAAATTCCTAAAATCGTTCACGAATGAAGCCAATTGGGGGGGACGATTTTGATGATGGGACAGTTCAGAACTGTGAGTGAAGCGGTTCGTTGAATCAGCCCGTGATATTTGCACGGGTAGCTGGATTTCCTCATAAGCGACTTTAACTGTCCTGGCAGGATATTGGCTGACTACTCGGGAGTGCCGTTAAACAAATTACATATCTGTCATCCCATCCTGCGAGGTTTGTTCATGTTCATACGCTCTAATCTCATTGGATAGGGCGCATTAAAACCTGCCCCTTTCCAAGTAAGATTAACAATAACAGTAATATTCTAAAATCTATGAAAACAGTTATCACTTCCGTTCTGGCGGCGGCCCTTTGTGGCATCGCCTCAACCGCCTTTGCCTTGAGCGATACCGACGCGGCCAACATGTTGTTCCTCAAACAGGAGGAGAAATTGGCCCACGACGTCTACCAAGTGCTCTCCCAAAAGTGGAATCACCCAACCTTTGCTAACATCATGCAATCCGAACAGCGGCACATGGAGGCCGTCGATGGGTTGATTGTCCGCTATGGCCTCAAGGACAGCACTCCCGCCGAGCCCGGGAAGTTTTCTATTCCCGAACTGCAAGACCTCTATGATGAACTGATCGTGCAAGGCAGTGAATCCCTGGTAGCAGCGCTGGCGGTGGGCGTATTAATTGAGGAAACCGACATCGAAGATATCCAAGCGATGCTCAAGCTCACCCCCGAGACCATCATCCGCCGCGTGTTGACCAACTTATTGAACGGTTCCCAAAATCATCTCCACGCCTTTACGGCCGCACTGGAGCAGCTCGCGGCCACGGGCACAGCCGCCACTTCGATCAACAGCGCCGGTAATCCTGCGGACTTTATCTGCAACACAACCTGCACGAGCTCATCAGCGCCCGTTCAAGCCCGGCAGCAGCAGCAGCGGCGCCGATAACAAGCCCACTTAACCATCCGTCTCGAGGGGTGACAGATTTGCTCTGTCACCCCTTTGTGTTTCCCCTGCACTGGGCACCAGCAATCAGTCTCGAAGAATGCACATGTCACAAATTCTGTGACAGGACGCTACCCGTTAATCCCGTCAGACTGGTTTCGACATGAAGACATTATTTTCAGTGTTGGTTTGCATGGCCTCCCTCTCGGGGCAGGCCATGGACTATCCCTACGCCCGTTACAACGAGGGGAAGATGGATCCGCAGAAAACGACCTGACAGCTAACGGAGGAAGATCGGAATTACGTTTGGCTGCCGGAACACGAACGCCGTCCGGGCCGTGAAATCAACCAGCACAAGCCCGCCATGTGGCCGGTCACGCCGTCGGCGGAATTCTGGGACGATACAAGCCTACCGCACTCTTGCATAAGTCACTGATTATGAATGGAGCGGGTGAAGGGAATCGAACCCTCGTCTCAGGCTTGGGAAGCCCGCATTCTACCATTGGACCACACCCGCACCAAGTGCGATAAGATAGTGAACCGCCCATGGGATAAATGCAAGCGTGATTTTTAGCGGATGGT
>CAIMWS010000074.1 GCA_903845125.1 uncultured Verrucomicrobiota bacterium | reverse complement strand
GGCCGGCGGCTGGGGAGCAGGGAATGCCGGCAAAAAGGAAAATAAACCACGGATCACGCGGGCCGGGGACCTAGGATTTCAAATTTGAAATTTCAATAAAACCGAAGGTCAGGAAACCGGGATGGGAAATTGAGGGCAGCACTCCAAAAACTCGCGCGCGCTCCGTAGCCAGCAGCGCAGCCGGCGCGTGGATTTCTGCCACCTGCCGGCTACGCTGAAGCCCTCGAACATCAAAACCCGTTGTCACCCGGCCGAGTTTTCAAAAGCCAGACTGGAAGCTGGTCAGGCGGCCTGCGGCAGCGCCTCGTTAGTCCTTGAATAATTGGAACTCCTCGATCGTGGGTACGTTCTCTGCCTCGAGAATGTTCAGCCGGACGATTTGGCAGGTGACCGGATTGAACTTCAGCTCTTTCAGGCTGCCAATGGTGGTGCCGGAGGCGATCGTCACCCAGCGGCCATCGGCCAGGCCGGCAATTTCGAATTTCCGGACGCGATCCCAGCCTAGTTCCAGGATGACCGCCCGCGAAAATTGTTTGGGCTGACCCAGGTCCACCTCGATACAGCCACTGCGCGTGCCATTGGCGGCGCCCCACCGCGTGGCTTCATCGCCATCCACCACCTTGGCGGCGTCATATCCGGGCCAGGAGCTGGAGGCTTTGGCCCGCTTCCCCGTGGTCAGCGAAGCCACCACCGGCAGCTGGATATCGGCCGCCTGGCCATCCAGCTTCAGCGCGATGACGGTGTCGGGTTCCTGGCGGTCCCGCTCTGCCACGCCGATCTCGATCCCCTGGTCGGATTGCTTCACAGTGACCGGGCCGCCGCCGAGCAGCGAGCTGGCGAGGATCTTTTGGGAGATGGGGGGCAGCTTCAGCACCCCGGCCGGCCATCGGAGCACGTGGACAAAAACCGTGTCCTTCCGGTGCGTGGTGCCGCCCCAGGCCGCCGACCGGAAAGGCCCGCCCCGGGTATTATAGATGCTTTCGCCGTAGCGTTTCAGCCACTGGCCGATTTCCCGGAACCGCTCCACCTGGCGGGGTTCGATCCGCCCATCGGGCATGGGGTTGGTGTTGAGCGCCAGGTTACCTCCGCGCACGGCGGCAGTCACCAGCACGCCAATGCATTCGGGGAAGGACTTGAGCTGGTCATCCGGCTTCCAGGACCATTGGGTGCCCAGGGTCATGCACGTTTCCCAAGGCCGGCGAAGCTCAAAACGGCCGATGACCTGTTCCGGAGTGTCGAAATCGCCCGGCAAGCCGCAGCGGTTGTTGATGATCAGCCAGGGCTGGATTGAACGGGCCATGCGGAACAACTGCTCGCTGTCCCAGTCCTGCGGGGTGCCGCCCAGATCGAACCACAAGCCGTCGATCCGGCCATAATTGCTGACCAGTTCCCGGATCTGGCCGTGCAGGTACTGGATATAGCGGGGGTGCTGCGCGGTCTTGTAATCGGGATGGTGCCAATCCGGCTGGGAATAATAGATGATCAGCTTCAGATCCGCCTGGTGGCAGGCCTCGGCGATGTCCTTCATCACGTCATGTTTCCAGGCGGATTCCGGCCCGGTGATTTTGAAGTCGGTGAGTTGCGTGTCGTAGAGCGGGAAGCCATCGTGGTGCTTCACCAGGAAGATCATGTATTTGGCGCCCGCGTCCCGGGCGGTTTGAACCCACTCGCGGGCGTCGAACCGGTCCGGTTTCCACTTTTTGTAAAGGCTGTCATACACGTCGATGGGCGTGGGGCCATTGCCGCCTTGCGGCTGGCCCGGGCGGTTCGCGCGGGACCACCCGATTTCCAGCCCGGTGAGGCTCACCGGCCCCCAGCAAACGAACAGGCCCAAGCGCAGGTCTTTCCAGGTTTCCACGACCTCCGGCTTGGCCTTCAGCATGTCCCATTCCGCCCCGCCGGCGGTGGGGAGCAAGGCGCCAAGGCAAGCCACGGCGCCGCAGGTTAGTTTTTTCAGGATGTTGTTCATAGGGTTCTTTCTGGTTTGGGATTCCACAGGAGGTGCGGCTGGGGGGCGGGTTTTCACCACCATAGCCAATTGATATCCGGGGCCGGATCGAATTGCCAGGCATCCATCTCCTTGGGGAAATGGTAGAATTGGATGTGCCCATCCCCATACAGCATGTTCTCGAACCGCTTCCCTTTGGCGTTGTGCCATTCCGAGCGGGGATCGCTGAGGCTTCGGTTTCCCACCCAGGCCCAGTCCCCCAAAAGGATCTTATGGGTGGGCTTGCGCGCCATTTCGCCCACCTGGAGCGGGAGTTCACCGGGGTTGGCCGAATCGCCCGTCACCCTTTTCACCCGGTCATAGAAGGAGATGGCCCATACCGTCAGGTAACTGTTCCCATACGCCAGAAAACAGTTCTGCACCGGGCAGCCAGGGTAATTGTCACCGCGATCGGCCGGACACCGGAACACTTGGGGATTGCTCACGTAGCGGTTCAAGGGGCGCCGGGATTCCACCTCGTCGGATCCATAGCCACTGGAAGTGCCGGTGGTCACCGGGTTGGTGGGCCGGATGCCGCCCAGCGAAGCCCAGCCATTGTGCGTGGGGAAGCTCCCTTTATTCTCCTCGGTGTAAAGGTGGAAGGCGACGCCGACCTGGCGCAGATTGCTGGCGCATTGGGTCCGATGCGCCTGCTTTTTGGCCTTGCCCAGCACGGGCAGCAGCATGGCGGCCAGGATCGCGATGATCGCGATGACCACCAATAGCTCGATGAGGGTAAAGGCCTGCCCACCGGCGGGCCGCGCCGGACCCTCCACCACAAAAACTTCAGGTCCTCGCATAAGCTCTGGCAGTTGGATCTGGAACGCCAGTTTGCACCCGAATCGACCGGATTACAAGGGGACAAAAATGGGATGTAGTAGGCGCACGCATCCCCGGCGGCCGGCCATCAAAAATTTCGCCGAAAGAAGCCCGGCCCGCTGGTGAAAAACCGTGCGGACGGCGGTGCCTTCACTGCTCTCCCAACGGCAGGAACACGGCTTGGGGCAGGAAGCAAAAAGGCGAACGACTCCGGGGCCGTTCGCCTTGGCGAATTGAAACAAGGATCAGCGAGGATCCCTACGGCTTTTTCAGCCGGTAGAAGCGGCCACCCTGGCCGGCAATGATATCCTCAGTATAGGGTGAGACCGGGGTGGGAGTTACCGGACTCCACGGGCCAACCACTGTCGGCGCGGATTCGAGCAGGCCGGTGCCGGTCCAGGTCACCGTGAGCTTGCGGTTGCTGACCGTGTAAGTCACGAACTTGAGCGGCGTGGTGGAACCCGGTTGGTTGAGTTGGACATAGTCAATGCCCATCCAATTGCCGCCCCCGTCAGCGCTATAGTTGATGCCTTTCAGGCTCACGATGTTGTCCGGGCCGAGACCGGTCTGGGCGTTCACGCTGGCCAGAGTGAACGGCGGAGTGGCAAAATTACGGCCCAAATCATTGGTCCGGATGATGATCTCGGATTGCACCCGCACATCATTGAAGTAGACCTCAATGCCATAACGGGCATCCGCCACACTGGTATCCAGGTTGAGCGCCCCAAAGTCGATTTCCACCTGGTCGGCCGGTTTCAACGTGGCGGGCAGGTTGAAATGATAGCGCAGATCATTGTCGGCGCCAGCGAAAGCCCGCTCGGCCACTTCTTCGTTGCGCGGCACGAAACCGATCGGCGTGTATTCACCATAGCCGGCGGTAACGCTGGAGATGGTATTGGTATAAACCCCGGCGAAGTAGTAATCGTTGTCCGCCTGCTGATTCACCGGGTGGTTGTTCGCGCTGCCGGGCAGCGCGCTGATGCTGCCATTTTCCTGGACGAAGATGGTGTTGGTCCCGCCGCCTGAACCATTGGCGGGCCAGGAGTTATCAGGGAGTCCGACCGCCCAGGGGAACACCGGAGTGGGCATGGGGTTTAACTGCACATAATCGATGCCCATCCAAGCGCCGCCACCATCGGCGCTGTGGTTAATGCCTTTAAGGGTCACGATGTTATCCCAGCCCGAGCCCACCTCGGCCTTGACACTGGCCAGGGTGAAGGGAGGGGTCGTGTAATCCACATCCAACTGCGCGGGGTGGATGATGATTTCAGGCTGGACCAAGACGTTGTTGAAATAGATCTCGATCCCATACTGTGGGTCGGTCCCACTGGTATCCAGGTTGCTCGCATCGAAGGTGACCATGAGTTGGTCGGTGGATTTCAAGGTAGCAGGCAGATTGAAGTGATAGCGTTTGGTATTGTCGGAGCCGGAGAAGGCGCGCTCCGCTGCCTCTTCGTTGACCAATACGGTGCCGACCGGCGTGTAATCACCATTGTTCGCGATCACCTTCGTGTATTCGCCGGCGAAATAATAATCGTCATCCGCCTGGCCATCGATCTCCGCGTTGGCTGGATTGCCTGGCAAGTCGTTGACCCCTGCTTCCTGGACAAAGGTGGCGTTGGCTCCGCCGCCATCGCCGATCGGCCACCCATTATCATCTTTGCCAACGGACCAGGGGAACGGTGCCGGCACGACCGGGTTAAGCTGGAAGTAGTCAAAACCCATCCAATTGCCGCCGCCATCCGCACTGTAATTGATGCCCCTGAGGCTCACGATATTATCGAAGCCAGGCCCCACTTGCGCGTTCACCTGGGCCAGCGTGAACGGCGGAGTGCTGATGGTCTTATTCATCATTTCCGCCCGGATGACGATCTGGGTCTGCACCTGCACGTTGTTGAAATAAACCTCAACGCCGTAGCGCGGATCCGCGCCGCTGGTGTCCAAGCTCAGAATATCGTAAGCGACGGAGAGCATGGTATTGGTGCTGAGATTGCTGGGCAGGTTGAAGTGGAACCGCAGGTCATTGTCGGCACCGGCGAAAGCGCGTTCAGCCGCTTCTTCGTTCACGGGAACCTCACCGACCGGCTGGTAGTTGCCATTGCCCGGAATGACGGTGGAATAAACGCCCGCGAAGTAGTAGTCATTGTCGGCCTGCTGATCGATTTCGGGGCTGTTCGGATTGCCGGGCAGCGGGTTGATGACGCCATTTTCCTGCACAAAGGTGGTGTTGGGACCACCGCCATTGCCCGCCGGTTGGGCGTTATCGTTGCGGCCAACAGACCAAGGCAGCACGGGGGCCGGGATCGGCTTGGCCACCGGTTTCAGCAGGACATAATCGAGGCCGAGCGAATTGCCACCGCCGTTGGCGCTGTAGCTGATGCCCTTGAGGGTGATGATATTATCGAAGCCGACGCCAGTCCGTGCGTTGACACTGGCCAGGGTGAACTGCGGTGTGGTAATGGGTTTGTTCAACTGAGCGGCACGGATGAGAGCCTCCGGCTGGACGCGCACGTTGTTGAAGTAAACTTCGATCCCATAGCGGGGGTCTGCCCCAGTCGTATCCAGATTGAGCGCGCCCAAGGTAACCGCCAGCAAATCGCTGGGCTGCAGGGTATTGGGCAGGTTGAAATGATACCGCAACTCATTGTCAGCGCCGGCAAATCCGCGCTTGGCGGCCTCTTCGTTGACGCTGACCACGCCCACCGCCTCATAGGTTCCGTTGCCCGTGATCACATTGGTATAAAGGCCGGCCAGGTAGTAATCATTGTCGGCGCCGCCCTTCACCTCGGTGCTCGTGGGGCTGCCCGGCAACGCATTGACAGTTCCATTGCCTTCCACAAAGGTGGCGTTCGTCCCACCGCCATTCCCCACGGTCCAGGCGTTGTCCACGCTGCCGACCGCCCAGGGCAGAACCGGCTGGGGAACCTTGGTGGTCTCCTTGTTGAGTTGAACATAGTCGAAACCCATCCAAGCCCCGCCACCATCACTGTTATAGCTGGTACCTCTGAGGCTCACGATATTGTCAGCGCCCGGACCCACCTCCGCCTTCACGTCGGCCAACGTAAATTGCGGAGTGGTGTAAGGGGTGTTGAGTTGAGCCTGGCGGATCACGATCTCCGACTGCACTCTGACGCCGTTGAAATAGACCTCGACGCCAAATCGTGGATCGGCTCCGCTGGTATCCAAATTAAAGGCGCCGAAAGTGACCGAAAGCAAATCGGTGGGCTTCAAGTCGGATGGCAGGTTGAAGTGATAGCGCAAATCCAAGTCGTTGCCGGCGAAAGCCCGCTCGGCAGCCTCTTCATTCGCATCCACCACACCGACTGGATCATACTGGCCATTGCCCGCGATAACGGTTGTATATTCGCCGGCAAAGTAGTAATCATTGTCCGCACCCGAGGGCGTTGAAGTGCTGAAGGGGCTTCCCGGGAGCGGATTGACCGCCCCATTTTCCTGCACAAAGCTGGCCTCCGCCCCCCCGGCGGTGCCCGCTGGCCAGCCGTTATCAGCGGTGCCACAAGTCCAAAGCACCTGCGTCCAGGCGCTTTGCGCCGTGGCGAGAAAAAGCAGGAGAGAGAACACCTCCCCTACACGGTTACGATTCTTAGTCATTGGAACATTATTGCAAATCGCCCGGAAAGGTGTCAATAACAAAGGGCCGTGCCGGAAGTTATATCAGCCAACCGGTCCCAAGGCCGCTGCGGGTGGCCGGCCGGGGTTCGATTAAAACGCCAGACTTAATTTATAAGTATCTGGTATTAAACAATATATGATCGAACTGCCCCACCCCTTGGCACAGCCCTGGCAAACTGTTTTGGGAACCTCGGGGAAACACAAATTTCTCGGCTGGGGAAAAAGAATTACGCAAAAAAGCCAAACATGAAGCGAAATACTGTGAAATCGGGCCCGCCTCAGAGCGCGCCGGAGAACTGGGGGTTCACCTTTCTGCTGGCGGCCGCCTGGATCGGCACCGGCGCCTTGGTGAAACACGACGCCCTGTGGCTCTATTTTGCCGTTGGCTTCACTACCATGGCCGCGCTCTGGGCCGGGCGCCGCGAACCCGCGCTGCTGCGGATTCTGGCGCTGCTGGCCGTAGTGTATCCGGCTTGGAAAATCGCCCACCGGCCTCCCCCCAATACCGCTACGCTCGAGAAAAAGGCCGTTCCCGCCCCGGCCTATTCCGCAAAAAACGATGCCGCCCTGGTCAGCGCCCTGGTCAGCGCTGAGGAAACCTACCTGGTCCTGGAGCGGAAAATGCGCCTCCTCTCCCAAGGCCTGCTCGATCTGCGCCTGCCCGGACCGGCCGCCGAGGCAACCAACCTCTTCGCCTCCCCGGTGGCCGTCACCGATCTTGGCCCAGCACCCGCCAGTGCCACCAACGGCGCCCCCATGGTCGAAGCCCGCTCCTGGCCGCTGGCCAAACCCGCCAGCCAGGCTGGCCAGGTGGACCTGTGGCGGCCCTTGCTGGACGCGGTTTCCTTCTTTGACCACGCCCGACTTCACCTCCTCAATGGCCAACACCCGGAGGCCGATATGTGGCGCTACGAGGCAGCGGGCAGCTTCGAAGCCCTCGCGCAGATGAAGACTGGCGAATGGCGGGCCCTGCATGGCACAATGAAACTGCACTGGGAACGGCCGAAAATCGCCGACGGCCAAGCCGGCGAGTGGCAAATCACCGGTTGGGAGACCGGGGAAATGTTCTGGCATGCCAGCCCCAGGCGGCTTTTCGCCGAGGTGCTGGATACTGCCCTGCGAGCCCCGCAGGATCCCCAGGTTTTGCGGCGCTCCCAGCATTATGAGGCTACTCTTCAATACTACCGCGAGGGCATGAAAAAACTGCCCCATCCCTACTTTGCGCCCATCTCGGTGAACCAGAAGGAAGGGATTGCCATCGCCGATGTCAATGGGGACGGTTTTGACGATATTTATATCACGGTGCGGATCGGGAAAAACATGCTGCTGATCAACCACGGGGACGGCACCTTCACTGAAGAAGCCGCCGCCTATCACCTGGATTTGCCGGGCCACACGACCTGCGCCATTTTCGCCGATTTTGACAACGACGGCGACCTGGACGTCATGCTGGGGCGCAGTCTGCTGAGGACGACCTATCTGGAAAACCGCGGGGGAGTGTTCTACCAACCGCCCATCCCCAAGTTCATGCCCATGGCCGTCATTTCCATGTCCGCAGCCGATTATAATGGGGACGGCCTGCTGGATATCTATCTCTGCACCTACCGGCCCGCTGCCCCCGCGGGTTCCGGGACCGGCGGCGGCTATGCCCAAACCGCCAAAGAAGGTGATTTTGACTGGCCCGATGAATTTTTCTCCCCGGAGCAGGCCATGGAATTCCGGCGCCGGCTGAAGGAACACCGGGAGAGCGATGCCGTAACGGTACTGGACCAATTGGGCCCGCCCAACATGCTGCTGGTCAACCGCGGCCACGGGCAATTCGAACCGGCTCCGGAGAACAAAACCGTTGGCTTGTGGCGCAACTCCCTGCAGGCCACCTGGTGCGATTACAACCAGGACGGAAGGCCGGATCTCTACGTCCCCAACGACTGGGGCCTCAACGTTCTGTTCCGCAACGACGGGCCGGCTGGATTCACCGACGTGACCGCCGAAATGGGCTTGACCTGTTACGGATTTTCGATGGGCGCTACCTTCGGGGATTACGATAACGACGGCCGCGACGATCTTTACGTGTCCAACATGTCCAGTGCTGCCGGCCGGCGCATCACCGCCCAAATCCCTGGGTTGAACCCCCTGATCGCCGACTCCGCCGCGGGCAATTTCCTTTACCATCGGGAGGCCAGCGGCAAATTCAAGCAAGTCGCCGGCTTGAAGCCCTCCGCCCTGCCGGTGATGGACATCGGCTGGTCCTGGGGCGGCTGTTTTGCCGACTTCAACAACGACGGATTCCTCGATCTCTACGTCCTCAGCGGCTACTACACCGCCCCCCGGGAGCTGGACTCCGGATTGGACCTCGAGAGCAACCTCTGGCGCACCATGGTGCGCGCGGATGAGAACCTCGCCCGGGACACCTTCCGTTTTTCCCCCGAATGGCGGCGTACCCCTGCCCCTGACAATTTCGGCCCCCAAATCGATGCCCGGCTCGCCGGGGTGGAGCGCCAGGGGGACAAAATCCTGGTCCATTCCCTCCACGGCCAGGAGCGCAACCGCTTCTTCGCCAACCAGGAAGGCCGCTCCTTGGTGGATCTCTCCGGCCTCTCGGGGCTGGATAATCCGGCGGACAGCCGGGGCTTCGGCCTGCTGGACTATGATCGCGATGGATGGCAGGACGTTGCCGTGGTCAACGCCAACCAACCGCTCTTCAACCTCTACCACAACGAGATGCCGGCGGCGGGGTTGAAGGGCGGGATGATTGCCCTCCGCTTTGTGGGGGGCAACCGGACCCCGGCCCCCTCCCAACAATACGCCTGCCGGGATGGCTATGGCGCCCGCGTCACCGTCGATCTGGGCACCGGGCAAATCGTCCGCGAACATCGCTGCGGGGAGGGCTGGTCCACGCAGAACTCAGCCACGATGATCGTGGGCGTTGGCTCCCACACCACAGTTGCCTCAGTCCTGGTGCGCTGGCCCTCCGGCAAAACCGCCTCCACCCAGGCGGTTCCAGAAGGCACGCTCCTCACGGCTTATGAAAATCCGGCCGACTCCCCCTCGGGCGAGGCCTTCACCCGCAAACCCTACCGCATCCAGCACGCCAATCCGCCGGCGAGGCCGGATGGCCGGCCGGTCTTTGCCGTGCGCGCCTTGGATGCCGCCGCCAAGCCGGCCCAGCTGCGGGCCTACACCACCTTCTCCACCGCCTCCCCAACCTGCACGCTGCAGTGGCCCGGGCTGCGGCGGCTGAAGGAAACCTTGAGCCCCGAGGGCATCGACATCATCGCGGTGCCGATCGATCCCGCCGACGACGACCCCAAACTGGCGGCTTACGCCAAACAATGGAAGCCCGCCTCGCGGCTGGTGAACCTACCCCCGGCCCGGCGCGCCGAGGCCAAAACTGCTTTTGAGAAAGCCCTGGGCCAGGAACCCCCATTGCCGGCCACGGTGATCACCGATGACGCCGGCCGCATCCTCGCGGCCCAACCCGGCGTACCGAGCCTCTCCATGCTCCGGAAACTGGCGCTGAATCTGCGTTAAGAAAACGCCTCAACCATTTGGCCTCCAGCAAGATCCAGCGCCGTCAAGGGCCCGATGGCGGCGCCGGAACAAAGCCCGCTGGATCCTCACGCTGGGCATGGGTTCTGGCCCCCAACCTCGGGCGGACCAGCCGGGAGGTTCAGGGAGCGCAGGGAAAGGGCCGTAAGCAGGGAGTTGGCCGAAAAGGGTTTGGTCAGCAGGCCCAGGCTGCCTCCTTGGGCGGCACTGGCCCGGGTCTGGGGGGAATCGTGGGCGGTGATGAATAGCACCGGAGTTTCGCATCCCAGCTGGCGCAGGCGGTTTTTGAGCTCAAATCCGCCCATTTCCGGCATCTGCACATCCATGATCAGGTATTGGAAGTGGATGCCCGGGAGGAGCTCCAGCAATTCCTGGCCCGAATGGAAGGTCAACACCTCCCACCCGGCGGAACGCAGCAGGCGGGACAACGCTTTCAACACCGCGGCATCGTCGTCCACGACCGCAATAACTGGTTTTTCAAGATTCATGACTTACTTCGCACAACAGGTTCACGCCCCTGTTTTCAATTCCGTTTGACTCCCCCACTCCGGGGTCATTTGTAACGGATCCACGGTAGGTGAAAAGCATCCGCGTGGCTATGGGACCAAAGTCGTACCAGTGGATCGATTTCAAGAAGCAACAGGAGAGGGTTTTACTTTTTCCATGGCGAGCACCAACTCCGCCACCGAGTCGATCGCCATTTTTTCCATGACCCGGCCCCGGTGGACTTTGATGGTTTTTTCGCTGGCGCCCAGCTCGGCGGCGATCTGCTTGTTGAGCAAGCCTTTGACGACCAGGTCCAGCACCTCCCGTTCACGGATCGTCAGGGTGTCGAGACGCTTTTGCACGGAGGCTTTTTCATCCCGGGCGGCCTTCTGGCTGCGGTCCCTGGCGATTGCCAGGGAGATGGTTTGGAGCAGGGTGTCGTCGTTGAATGGCTTGGTAAGGAAATCCACCGCCCCGCTTTTCATGGCCTTGACGCTCATGGGGATGTCCCCATGGCCGGTGAGGAAAATGATGGGCGTTTCGATCCGGCGGGCCAGCAGTTCGTTTTGCAACTCCAGGCCGTTGAGGCCCGGCATCTGCACATCCAGCAGAATGCAGCCGGGGCCGGGCAAGGCGCCGTGGGCCAGCAGCTCCTGCGGCGAGGCGAAGCAGAGCGCCGGAAGACCGGCCGAGAGCAGCAACCGGCTCAGCGCCTTGCGCAGGCTGGGGTCGTCATCCACGATCCATACGGTGGTTTCCGGGTGGTTCATGAGGCTGGCTCCGGGGTCACGGGCAGGATCAGGAAAAACGTTGCCCCGCGGTCCTGGTTGTTGGCGGCCCAAAGCCGGCCGCCATGGGCTTGGACGATGTTCTGGCAGATGACCAGCCCCATGCCCATGCCCGTGGTTTTGGTGGTGTAAAAGGGTTTGAACAAATCGCCCAGGTTCGCCTCCGGAATCCCCGGGCCGGTATCGCGGATGGCGGTGCGGATGGCCGGGGGAGCCTCCTCGCGGTGGGTGGCAATGAGCAGCTGGCGCGTGGGCGCCGGCTGGCCGGCCATGGCCTCGATGGCGTTCATCGCCAGGTTGAGCATCACCTGCTGCAACTCCACCCGGTGGCCATCGATCTCCGGCAGGCCCGGCTCCAGCACCGCCTCCAGGGCCACCCCTTTGAGCACCAGCTCGCTGCGCAGCAGGCCGATGGTCTCCTGGATCACCTCGTTCAGCTGGAGCGGGCTGCGTTCCTGGCCGGTTTTATTGAACATCGCCCGCAGCCGGTGGATGATCTGCCCAGCCCGGGTGCTATCCTCCTGGATATCCCCGAGCGCCTCCTTCACCTCGCCCAGGTCGGGGGTGGCGCCGGCCAGGAACCGCTCGGCCGCCTTGGCGTTGCAGTAGATCGCCGCCAGGGGCTGGTTCAGCTCGTGGGCCAGCGACGCCGCGAGCTGGCCGGCCGTGGTCACCCGGGCCACCTGCGACAGCTCCTGATGCAGCCGCTCCTTTTCCATGGCGGCCTCGATCCGCCGCGTGATGTCCCGGTTGCTGCCCCGGGCGCCCAGGAAGGTGCCATCCTGCTCCACCACTGGCTGGCAGAGGTGCTCCAGCCAGCGCACCACCCCATCCTTGCGGCGGATGCGAAACTGGACCGCCTTGGGGCCCGGCGCTTCCACAACCTCCCGGTTATGCGCCTCATAGAGTTCGCGGTCCTGCGGATGCACAATCTGCTGGAGCAGCTTGGGATCTTCCATGAATTCCTCCCGGCTGAAGCCAGCGATCCGCTCGCAGGAGGGCGAGCAATAACGCATCCGGCCGTCCGGCGTTTCCCAGTATTCCCAGTCGTAGGTGAAATCGGCCACCGTGCGGTAGCGCAATTCGGCCTCCGCCAGGGCCGTCTCGGTGTGGCGGCGGGTCTCCACCTCCCGCTGCAGCTGGGCATTGGCCTGGCGCAGCGCGGCGGTGCGTTGCTCCACCTTTTGCTCGAGCTCCACCCAGGCTTTGACGAGGGCATCCTCCGCCTGTTTCCGCCGGGTGATGTCCTCCACGATGGCCACGCAGCTGCCGGGCGGCTCCGGGCTGCGCCACAGGGCGGACACCGAAAACCGCACCCAGACGACCGAGCCATCTTTCTTCAGGCACCGTTTTTCAAAGGCGAACTCCGTGGCCTGGCCCTGGATCAACCGCCCCATGTTTTCCTGCTCCCGCGGCTGGTCTTCGGGGTGGGTGATTTCCGCGCCGTGGCGTGCGAGCAGCTCCTCCGGCGGGTATTCCAGGATCTGACAAAGCTTGCCGTTCACGCTCAAAAACCGCCCGGTGGCCGCCGCAAACTGGGCCACCCCCACCGCCGCCTGGTCAAACAAAACCCGGAACTTGCCCTCCGATTCCAGCCGCTGGCGGTCAGCCGCCATATTCTGGCGGGCAAATACCAGCTCCCGCTGCTGCCACACCAGGCGGATCCCCAAAGCCGCCAGCAACCCCAGCGCCAGCAGCAGCACCAGGTTGAACCGCGTCTGAAAAAACAGCGCGGCGTAAATTTCGTCCTGGTCCATCTTGGTGATGACCGTCCAATCCGATTCTGGAATGTGCTGGATCACCCCCAGGCACGGGGTTTTCCGATAATCCAATCCCTCCACCAGCCCTTTGTGGCCGTGCATGGCCATCAATGGCAGCATTTGCTGGTCGCCAGCCAGCGGCAGCCGGAACTTCAAGGCCGTGTCTTTCTGGTGCCGCAACTCGTTCAGGAACAGCACGTTGTCCCCCTCCCGGCGAATCAGCATGGTTTCCGCGCTCCGGCTGGGGGTTGGCCAGGTTTGGATGAGCGGATACAACGACTCGCTGGCGTTGATTTCCACCAGCACCAGCCCCAAGGGCTGGCGCCGGCCGGCGCCGGCTGGCGCGGGCGCCAGCAACGGCACCAGCAGGTCGAAATACACCGTATCCGAGCCGGCTTCGCGATGCAGATCCGAAGCCAGGATCTCGTTCAGTTTCAAGGCTTGGCGAGCCAGGTTGGCGTGCTGCCGGCCCGGCTGGGCCAGCTCGTGGGGCACCGATAAAAAGAGATTGGCCTGGGTGGTCACCAGCGAAATCCCTTCATAATGGAAGTTCTGCTTCAGGAAGCTGAGCCAGGCCAGGATCGCCTCCTTCGCCGCGGCCGCACCGGGATTAGCCAGCCAGGTTTGAACCTGCGGGATGAAGGACGGCCCCTCCAATATTACGTTCAAGTCCTGGATCCGCTCATGGCGCCAGTTGTTGATCTGGCGCACTTTCAGGTCCGCAATGGCCACCAGTTGGTCTTGCGCAGCCTGGCGCAGCAGGATTTCCCCCTGCCGGAAATACAGATACCCAGCCACCCCGATGGCACCCAGGAAAAGCGCCATCACGGAGGCCAGCCGCCATCCAAAATTCAATATGGATAATCCAGGTTTCATCGCGGGCCGTTTCCGGCCTGGGGCAACCATTCTGCCAACACTTTGTCTTGCCTGAATTTTTCCCTGCCTCCAGCCAAGGCTCAGCCAGGCAAAGCAAAATCAAGCCCAACCTGCTGCCGACGGAAGCTTGATGTCCCCGGAAAATAAACATGCAATTGCCTGCCTGTCAATGCCTCCTGACTACTAATGCGGTATTCCGGTGGGAGGTGGAGTTCATTCCTGCCAGGCGGAATAGCCGCATACCTCTTCCGCACGGGTCGCAAATCCCACCCTGTTTCCAGCGTGGTGGCGGGTCCAGGCCGCTCACCCCAGCCGGGAGCCACGCCACCAAGTACGTACGACCATGGTCTTATTGCCTGGCCGCAGGGGGTGGTTTAACTTCCTGACAGGATCGCCAATGTTAATGGTTAAAATGAGTAAAATTGCGGTCATGGAATAATTTATGAGCAACCAATGGCATTCAATTCTCGCCGCACTGGTAATTGGGCTGGCGTCCGATGCCGCCGCGGCGGTGTTTAATTTTGACACCGGTACCCCCAGCCACGCCGGCAATACTCTGCCGATAAACTGGACTACGGATGGATTGACCGCTTCCTTCCTCGTAGTTTCCGGTGGATGTTCCATCGAGACTATCGGCAGCATAGGGCCGGGAACTGTTTTATCCCTCTTTTCGGGGCAGTTCCTTTCCTGCGCCGCCAATGTCACAGTCGGTGTCTTGGACATCAAATTCAGCCAGCCCGTGAGTTCGCTCAGCTTTGATTTCGCAACCACCGATAGCCCGCCCGCCGAAACTCCCTCCGATGTGCAATTGAGCGCTTATTTTTCCTCGAGTTTGGTGGGATCCGCCACTGCCCGGGGGGCTTTTTCAGATCCCGATGCGATTCCACATAACACTTTGCCGATGGGGACCTTGTCCAACTATTCGCCCGGAACCCCATTTGATGAAATAAAATTACAGATCAAAACCGGCGGCCTGGCGCCAGGGTTCATGATCGACAACCTCTCGGTCACACCCGTTCCCGAGCCGGCTACCGCGGCGATTGCGGGATTGCTCCTGCTCGGTCTGGTGCCCTGGCTGCGCCGCCGCCAGGCCCAAACCTGACAGCTGGGCAGAGGCGGATTCAGACCGGAAACTTCCCAGCAAACAGGGGGGAAGCCTTTGGCTTTCCCGTGCCCGATCTTCGCTAAAAAAACTGGCCTTCCGGCCCGGCGGTTCCCCGCCCTTGCGCTCCAGGAATCCCCCGAGCCTGGCAAGCCACAAGATCGTGTCCTTGACCTTGGCGGTTGCGGAAGGTGGTGGATGGTGATGGCCGGATGGATCCGGTGGGCATCGCTTTAGCTTCGGAGGTGAAGGGGCTTTGAAAAAAAGCCCGATGGGACGTTCAGAACTCGCCAAGTGTTGGAAGTATTGGTAGAGATTGACGAATGTCGGCTGATTCACCGCATCGGTTCGATGAGGCAAACGCTGCCCAACAGCGGTTTCCAGCGCTGTTCCTGAGCAGCGAGCGGGAGATTTTCCGTTATGTGGCCGCCTTGGCCCCCAAGGTGACGGAGGTAACAGCAAGCCCGACTTGTAAATAAACCCAAAACCTGGACCTATATCTATGAAAACTACCTATGCGACATGCGCCTTCCTTGGTTTTGCTCTTTTGGCCGGACTGTCCAGTCGAGCCCAAGAGCGCCAACCAGGCGACGCTGGACCATCTGCCAAGACGAATATCCAAAGTGCCCCGGCCCCAGCGAGCGGCAACCAACCCCGCCGCGGACCGGGCGGATTTGGCGGGCCGATTGTCTTGAATCCCGACGACAAGCCGGCGTTTGACGATCCGCCGGCGGGCATTGACCAAAAGCGCGAGAACATTCCCCAGGGCAAATTGGAGATGATCGAGTACGAATCAAAAACCGTCGGCACAAAACGCAAGATGCAGGTCTATACTCCGCCCGGCTATTCGGCGAACCAGAAATATCCTGTGCTCTACCTCCTGCACGGCATCGGCGGGGACGAGACGGAATGGCAGCGGTTTGCCCATCCGAACCATCTCCTCGACAACCTCATCGCCGACGGAAAAGCCGTGCCGATGATCATCGTGATGCCCAATGGCCGGGCCCAGAAAGACGATCGGGCGGGCCCGAATGCCATGGCGACGGCGCCGGCGTTTGCGAAATTTGAGCGCGACCTGCTGGATGACGTGATTCCCGCGATTCAGTCGCGCTACAGCACTTATACGAACCGGGAGAGCCGCGCCCTGGCCGGGTTGTCCATGGGGGGCGGCCAAACGCTGAATTTCGGTTTGGGCCATCTGGACACCTTCGCGTGGGTGGGCGGTTTCTCGTCCGCACCGAACACCAAGCCCCCGGCGCAACTGGTGCCCGATCCGGCGGCCGCAGCGCAAAAACTGAAGCTTTTGTGGGTCTCCTGCGGCAACAAAGATGGCCTGATCCGCATCAGCCAGGGCGTGCATCTCTATCTCAAGGAAAAGCAGGTGCCGCACATTTGGCACGTGGACGGCAACGGCCACGACGCGGCGCACTGGAGAAACAACCTGTGGTTGTTCGCGCAGCGCCTCTTCAAATAGACCCAAACGGCAGCGGTGCCTGCCTTGGAGCCGTTTGGAAAACGATACGGAGAAAAAGATGCTTTAAAAGGTGGCCGACCCCGAATAGTCTGAAATGTCCCTGCCCACCCAACGGTCAGGAGGCGCACCACCCTGGCCGCCAACGTGGCCAGGCAGGAACAGGGAGCGCAACTTGGAGGTTCAGGCTGACGCCGGGAAGGCCCGCTTGACGGGGTGGCAGGGGTGCGAAACAAGGTGTTGATGTCCAAAAACCCCGGTCAGCCGGGAGTATTGGTGGAGACTGAAGTATGTCGGCAGCTTCAAAGCATCAGTATGATGATTCAACCGCGGCCCAGCAGCGGTTTCGGCCGCTATTACCCAAAGACCCCATGAAAACCAAACTCCCACTCCTCGCAGTGGCGGCCACGCTGGCGTGCCAGCTTGGCGTGGCTCAAACCAACCAGCCAGCGGACGACTGGAAGCCCGCAGCCTCCAACCAGCCGCGCAAAGAATATCCGCAGGTCAACTCTGAACGCCGCGTCCGGGTCCGCGTCGTCGCGCCGCAGGCCCAAAGCGTCCAACTCGACTTGGGAGGAATAAAATACCCTTTAACCAAGGGGAATAATGGCGCCTGGATCGGCGTCTCCCAACCCCAGGATGAAGGTTTTCATTACTACCAGCTCAACCTGGACGGCGCTGCGGTTCCGGACCCCAACAGCCGGTATTTCTACGGCGCCGGCCGGTGGGGCAGCGGCATCGAAATCCCCGCCCAGGACCAGGACTTTTACGCGCTCAAGAACGTGCCCCATGGCAAACTGCGGGAGATCCACTACTTCTCCAAGACCAGGAATGCCACCCGCCGCTGCTTCGTTTATACCCCGCCAGGCTATGATGCGGACCCCGCCAGGCGCTTCCCGGTGCTCTACCTGCAGCACGGCATGGGCGAGGATGAAACCGGCTGGGGCAACCAGGGCCAGGCCAACCTGATCCTGGACAACCTGATCGCCGAGGGCCAAGCCAGGCCCTTCCTGGTCGTGATGGAAAACGGCGGCGGTATGGGTGGCCCCGGCGGCGGCCGGCGAGGCGCAACGCCAGCTGGCGCGACGCCGGCCGGTGCGGGTCGCCCGGCGGCGGGCGGCCCCGGTGGCCCCGGCGGCTTCAATTTCAACGCGTTCGAGCGCCTGCTTCTTGACGACTTGATCCCCCACATTGATAACACCTTCCGCACCCTGGCCGATCAGCCGCATCGCGCGCTGGCTGGCCTCTCGATGGGCGGCATGCAAACGCGTGCCATCACCCTGGCCAACCTCGACAAGTTTTCGCATATTGGCATCTTCAGCGGCGGCAGCATTGCTCCGACCAACATCATCGATAGGGCAGCCTTCAAGCAGAAGGTTAAAGTCGTGTTCTGCAGCTTCGGCGGCCGCGAGCGTGGCGCCGCCTCCGCCAAGGCCAATGCCGATGCCCTCCAGGAAGCGGGCATCAACAGCCACTACTATGAATCGCCGCTGACGGGCCACGAATGGCAGTCCTGGCGGCGCAGCCTGCATCAATTTGCCCCTTTGCTGTTCAAAGACTAATCGCTATCACCATGAAAACTGCAATTCTGAGCCTCGCACTCCTGGCCGCGCTGGTGGTCAGAGCCCAAAACAACGAACCGGCGGTCGAGGATTTCAAGCCATCGTCGCTCAACCAACCCGGCAAACAACATCCGGCGGTCAACTCGGAGCGGCGGGTCCGCGCCCGCGTCGTGGCGCCGCAGGCGCAGAGCGTTGTGCTCGACTTTTTGGGAGGGGCAAAATACCCGCTGGCCAAGGGGGATGACGGTGCCTGGGTTGGCGTTACGCGGCCCCAGGATGAGGGCTTTCACTATTACCAAATCGTGATTGATGGCGCCGGGGTCCCGGATCCCGGCAGTTTGTATTTTTATGGCGGCAGCCGCTGGGGCAGCGGCCTTGAAATTCCCGCCCAGGACCAGGATTTCTACACCATCAAGAACGTGCCCCATGGCCAACTGCAGCAGACCCTCTATCATTCCCAGAGTGCCGATGCCAATCTCCGGTGCTTTGTCTATACGCCCCCGGATTACGAGCAGAATCCGTCCCAGCGCTACCCCGTGCTGTATTTGCAGCACGGTGGCGGGGAAGATGAAACCGGCTGGGGCCGGCAGGGGAACACCGCCGTGATCATGGACAACCTGATCGCCTGCGGCAAAGCCCGGCCCTTCATCATCGTGATGGCCAACAGCTACGTGCCCGGCAGTTCGACGAATGCTCCCGGCCGCGGCGCGGCGCCGGCCGGCACACCGGGCGGAGGTCCTGGGCGAGGCGTCGCCGGCCCCGGCGGGCGAATGTTCAACTTCAGCGCCTTCGAACGGGTACTCATTGACGACCTGATCCCCTTCATAGATACCCATTTCCGCACCCTGGCCGACCAACCCCATCGGGCCATGGCCGGCCTCTCCATGGGCGGCATGCAAACCCGCGGGATCGCCCTGGCCAACCTCGATAAATTCTCCCACCTCGGCATTTTCAGCGGCGGCAGCATCGCCGTTTCAAACATCACCGACCTGGCGACCTTCAAGCAAAAGGTGAAGGTTGTGTTTGTCAGCTACGGGAGCCGCGAGAATGGCGCGGCCGGCCGGAGCCACGTGGCCGCGCTGCAGCAGGCCGGCATCAACAGCGTCTTTTATGAATCCCCCAACACCGGGCACGAGTGGCAGTCCTGGCGACGCAGCCTGTACCAATTTGCGCCTCTATTGTTCGAAGACCAGCCACTGCCGGCGGCCGTGGCCCAACCACCATCGGTAACCGCTGCCGCCAACGCGGCGCCGGCTACCCAGCTTCCCGCAACCGGGATCAGCGGCATTTGGAAATCCGAGTTTGAATCGCTGATTGGCCACCAGCAGTACACCTTTACCTTCAAGCAGGATGGGGCGAAGCTGGCCGGAAAAGCCAACTCGGAGGCCGGCGAGCGCCAGCGGGAAACCGAACTTCTGGAGGGCCAGGTGAACGGCGATCAGATCGCGTTCGTTGAAATCCTGAACCTCCAAGGCAATGACATCCGCATCACATATACAGGCAAGCTTTCGGCCGACGGCAAGGAAATCCAGTTCACGCGTGAGGTCGGCGACGTTGCCAAGACGAAGATCGTGGCTAAACGCGAGCCAACTGCGCCTGGTGGAGCCGTAGTTGCCGCCGCACCCGCCGCGAAAGTAATCCGGATCAAGGCCGGAAATTCCGAACCGGTCAAAGACTCCGAGGGCAATGTCTGGATGGCCGACCAAGGCTTCGAAGGCGGCCAAACCATCGCAAGACTCGACCTTCAGATTGCCAACACGAAGAGCCCCGACCTCTACCGGGCCGAACACTACAGCATGGATTCCTTTTCGTGGCCGGTGCCCAATGGGAAGTATGTGGTGAAACTGCATTTCGCGGAGACCTTCGAGGGCATCACCGGGCCGGGCGGGCGCGTTTTTTCGTTCAACGTGCAGGGGAAGGAGTTCCCGGAGTTCGACGTGTGGGTCAAGGCGGGAGGCTTTTTGAAGGCCTACGTGGAAACAGTTAACGTGGAGGTGACGGACGGCAAGATCAAGGTGACCTTTACTCCCAAGGTCGAGAACCCGCAAATCTGCGCGATCGAGATCATTCCGCAATCGGGAACCGGGACCGGCCCGGCAGCGCCCGCCCCGGCGGCGCCCGCGGTCTCCGGTGCGCCACCCAAAGTGGAAACCGCGCCATCCGCGACCCCCGTCCTGAAAATAGACGCGGGCAAAGTCACCGGCAAGGTCAGCCCCATGCTTTACGGGCTGATGACCGAAGAGATCAATTTCGCCTATGAAGGCGGCCTCTACGCGGAACTGATCCGCAACCGCTCGTTCAAGGCGGATGCCATCCTCCCGCGGGTCACCCCGGACAATTACGAGGTCGGGAAATACCTCCCGGCCACCTACCGGCCCGACACCAAGCCCAGGTACTGGACGACGGTCGGCGGCGCCTCCATGGTGCTCGACTCGAATACCCCACTGAACGTATTCCTGAACGTCAGCCTCAAGGTCGACGCTACTTCGGCTTCCGCCACGGCTCCCGCTGGCGTAGCCAACAGCGGATACTGGGGGATTCCCGTCAAGCCCAAGACCACCTATGACTTGTCCTTCGCCGCGAAAGCGGCCGCCGGCTTCCCGGGCCCGGTGACCGCCAGCATTGAAAGCGCCGATGGCCAGACCACTTTCGCCAGCGCCGAAATCGGCGGGCTGACGACCGAATGGAAGAAATTCACCGCCCAGCTGAAGACCCGGGATGTTCCCGCCTCCAAAGACACCCTCTTCAAACTCACCACCCGGACACCGGGAACGCTGTGGCTGCAAAATGTGTCGCTCTTCCCGCCGACGTACAAAAATCGCCAGAACGGCAACCGCGCCGATATCATGGAATTGCTGGCGGCCATGAAGCCGAAATTCCTCCGGTTCCCCGGTGGCAATTATCTGGAGGGCAATGCCTTGAACCAGCGCTTCAACTGGAAGGAAACCGTTGGCCCGGTGGACCAGCGTCCCGGCCATCCCAGCCCCTGGGGTTACTGGTCCACGGACGGCCTGGGACTGCTCGAATTTGCCGAGTGGTGCGAAGACCTGGAGATGGAACCGCTGCTCGGCGTTTTCGCCGGCTATTGTCTCGGCCAGGGCGGTGTCATCCCGGCCGGGCCGAAGCTCGAACCCTACGTTCAGGAAGCCCTCGAGGAGATCGAGTATCTCATCGGGGACGCCCAGACCACCCCATGGGGCGCGCAGCGCGCCAAGGACGGGCATCCCAAGCCGTTCCCGATGCAGTATGTGGAGATCGGCAACGAAGACTGGTTTGACCGCAGCGGCAGCTACGACGGACGGTTCACCCAATTCTACGACGCCATCAAGAAGAAGTATCCGCAATTGAAGATCATTTCCTCGTGGGGCTATGAGCAACCCCAAAGCGGGTGGGTGAAAAGCCGCACCCCGGATTTGGTGGACGAACACTACTATCGCAACCTGGAGGAAATGATGGCGCAGGCCCTGAAATACGACACCTATTCGCGGACGGATCCGTCCAAAATCTTCTGCGGCGAATGGGCCACGCGCGTTGGATCCCCCACCCCGAACATGTCCGGGGCGCTGGGCGATGCGGCCTGGATGACCGGCATGGAGCGTAATTCCGACATTGTGCTGATGCATTGCTATGCCCCGCTGTTGGTCAACGTGAGCCGACTGGAAGGCCAAGGCCGCTCGATGCAGTGGAGTTCGGATTTGATCGGCTATGACGCGCTGACGAGCTACGGCTCGCCCGCGTACTACGCGCAGGTGATGTTCAGTTCGCTGCACGGCGACGAAATCCTGGCGACCGACTCGCAGCACATCCCGTCGCGCGCGTGGCAGCGGCCGGGCCGCCGCGGGGGCGCTCCGGCCGCCGCCCAGCAAATCCGGGAGGTGTTCTTTGACGCCACCCGCGAGGCCAGGAGCGGCATCATTTATCTCAAAGTAGTGAACACCGCCGGTTCCGCCCGTAAAATCCAGGTCCAGATAAGCGGCGCGCTGAAGATCGAATCCGATGGGGAGGCGGTGACGCTGGCCGCCCGTGGCCTGAATGAGACCAACTCGCTCGAACAGCCCCGAAAGGTGGTCCCGGTGGCAGCGAAAGTCAGCGGCCTGGGCGCTGAATTCACGCGCGAATTTCCAGCGTATTCCATCACGGTCTTGGAAGTGAAGACCCAATAACGCTCGCCACCCTGATGGTTTTGGACAATTCCATCCGGCGGCATGGTGGCGGAGCGGCGGGGCGGCCGGCCGGCGGCCACGGTGGGGCTCATTCGGGCATCAACCGGAATTCCCGAAAGGCCTCGGGGCCCGCCCTGATACCGCACCTTCGTTGGGGGCGCGAGCAGCCGCGCCTCATTGGCGCCCCGCTAAAACACGGAGTCCGGAGATGGGGGCTGTGCGATCCATCCCAGGCTTTCTGAAAACCACCCAGGCAAAGAGGATACTCAAAACCCGTTTATGAAACATTCGCTATCGGCGGTGGTGCTTTCCGTGATCCTGCTCACCGGCAGCAACCAGGCGGGCCGCGCCGCCGCGCCGGATGCTCCCGGCCTGCCCCCGGCGGCGATGCGGCACTGGAGCGCCGACAATGGCAACGGCACGTACTCCAACCCCTTGTTTTTCGAAGAGTTCGAGGATCCGGACGTCATTCGGGTAGGTGATGACTATTACCTCGCCGGCACCACCATGCACATGAATCCGGCGGTCCAGCTCATGCATTCCAAAGACTTGGTGAACTGGGAACTCGCCGGCTATTGCCTGGAACGGCTGGACTTGGGCCCGGCGTTCCGGCTCGAAGGCGGGAACATTTACGGGCGGGGGATATGGGCGCCCTGCCTCCGCCATCACAACGGCATGTTCTATATCTTCTCCAACGTCAACGGGGTTGGCCTCCAGGTCTTCCGTTCCAGAACGATCCAAGGTCCGTGGGAGCGCAACCAACTGCCCGGACGGCACGACCTGTCGGTCCTCTTCGATGACGACGGCAAGGTCTATATCATATCCGGTGGCGGCAGCCCCTATCCCATCGAAGAACTGGCACCCGACCTCAAGTCCTTTGTGCCCGGCGTCCGCCACCAGTTGGTGGGCCGAATGGGCGAAGGCCACCACCTCTACAAGATCAACGGCAAATATGTGGATGTGTCGGCCATTCCCGGCGGGCCGGTGGACCAGATGGTGGCGATCGCCGACTCGATTGATGGCCCGTGGAAAGTGGAGCGCATGGTGCAAGGCGAGTCGCTGGGGGTGACGGCCGCGGCGCCCCTGAAAGCCCAGCCCAATGACCGCGGGCTTTGGCTGCACCAGGGCGGCATCGTGGATACCCCGTCCGGCGAATGGTGGAGCATTATCATGTCGGACCACGGCAGTGCCGGGCGCATGGTTTCCCTGGTGCCGATCACCTGGGATAATGGCTTCCCGCTCATCGGCCTGCCGGGCAATTTGCGCAAGGCGCCCAATACGTGGATCAAACCCAACACGGGCCACCTCCAGGAACCCAAGCCGGCCTTTATCCACGACGACCCCTTTGACGGCGGCCAGCTGAATCCGCACTGGCAGTGGAATCACGTGCCGGATGACACCCGATGGTCGCTCACCGAGAAGCCGGGCGTGCTGCGCCTCCACTCCCTGGCGGCCAAGGACTTCTATTCCGCCCGCAACAGCCTCTGCCAGCGCCCCCCGGGCCCTGAATCCATCATGACGGTGGAAATCGACACGTCGGGCCTGGCCGCCGGCGACATCGCCGGGCTGGCGCTGCTGAGTTCGCCATATGCCTGGATCGGAGTGGCGAAGACGGCTGAGGGAACCTGCCTGCAAATGTTCGCCAGTAGTAGCGGCGGGCGCCGAGGCGGCCCCGGTGCCCCGCCCACTCCGGCGGCGCCGGCCCCGACGAATTCCCCAACGCTGGGGCCGCGCAATCCCCCCGCCCACCTGTGGCTGCGCGTGGCGTGTAATTTTGACACCGACGAGGCGGTTTTCAGCCATAGCGCTGATGGCCAAAAATTCACGCCGCTGGGCAAACCGTTCCTCATGATCTTCCAACTGCGCACCTTCCAAGGCGTGCGCCCCGCGCTTTTCAACTTCAACACCTCGGACCACCCCGGCGGCTACGCCGATTTTGACAACTACACGGTGGAGGAGGTGCGCGCCCGCGGCCTGGAACGGGAGATCCCGATGGGCAAGACCATCACTCTGGCCAGCGGCGCCGACGGCAGCTTCCTGGCCGCGGATACGCAGAGCATGACGCTGGTCCATCTCGCGGCGAGCGCCGCCGCGCGCACCGCCGAAAACACCCGGTTCCAGGTCCGGGATCTCGGCCAGGGCCGCGTAGCGCTGCAGGCGACCCGTGGCCGGTTCGTTTCCATTGATGGGGAAGCGGCCGTCTTGAAAGACCTTGCCGGGAAAAAACCGGGCGAGTCGGAAACCTTCCAATGGGTGAACCTGATGCGCGGCGACACGATGCTGATGGCGCTCACGAATCACCGGTATCTGGCCACCAAGCCGAACGAACCGGGCCCGGTGACGGTCACCGCCACCGGCCCGAGCCCGGCCCGCCAAGGCGGCGAATGTTTCAAATGGAAGACCATTGATTGAACCAAAGCACCAGGGAAAGGAACAAATATGATGAATAAAGTTTTTATCCTATCCTCGATCGCCTGCGCGATCTGGGCGGGAACCGCATCCGGCCAGAACCAAGACGCCCCGCAACCGGCGGCCGCGCTGAAGCCCGCCCAAGGGCTCAAGGAGGCGTATGCCGGGAAATTCCTCATCGGCGCGGCGGGCGATCTCCGGGGCTACTCGGAGGCCGAACTGGCCAACATCAGGGCCAACTACAATATCCTCACGCCGGAAAACTGCCTGAAGCCCCAGCTGACGCATCCCGCGGAGGAGACGTTCAACTGGGGAACGCCCGATGCCATGGTCCAGTGGTGCCAGGACAACCACCTCCAGGTATGGGGGCATACCCTGGTCTGGCACGCGCAGACTGGCCGGTGGTTCTTCAATCCGGGAGCCGACGGCCAGGCCGTGACGCGCGAGTTGGCGATGGCGCGGTTGAAGAAACATATCCTGACGGTTGTCGGGCGTTACCGAGGCCGCCTCACCGGGTGGGACGTGGTGAACGAAGCCATCAACGACGGCGGCAACGGAGGGACGGAGAACCTGCGGAATTCCAATTGGTATCGGACGATCGGACCGGACTACCTGACGCTGGCGTTCCAGTGGGCGCACGAGGCCGATCCGGAGGCCCAACTGTACTACAACGATTACGGCATCGAGCAGGGGGCGGCGCAAAACCGGGGCAAACACGCCAGTTCCATGCTGCTGCTCAAGCGACTGATCCAGGAGAAGGCGCCGATCCACGGCGTGGGCATCCAGGGGCATTGGAACCTGAACCCCAACCTGGCCGACCTCGAGAAGGCGATTGCCAACTATGCAGCCCTGGGACTGAAGGTCAGCATCAGCGAGCTGGATGTGACCGCTACCGGCGGCAACAGCGGCGCGTTTCCGACCCGCGACGGTGGCGGGGCGGTGTCCGACGAGGCGTTCCAGCGGCAGGCGCAGGTGTACGGGCAACTGTTTGATATTTTCAACCGCCACGCGAAATCGATCTCGCGGGTGACCTTCTGGGGCCTCAGCGACCGGCGGTCCTGGCGGTCCTGGCAGCGGCCGCTGCTCTTCGACGGCCAACTCCAGCCGAAACCGGCGCTAACGGCGATCCTCGACGCAGCCCGGGGTAAAAACTGAGCACTTGCCCGCTTGCCAGCCCCGCCGCGCAAGGGTACGGTGGCGGGCATGAATGCCACTCCGCACAAACGCCCTTTAATGGGCCGGCAAGCAGGGATCGCCACCGGCCCGATTTCCAGCCGCGCCCTCCACTTGGCCGCCCTGCTGCTGACGCTTTCGCTGGCCGTACACGCCCGGACGAAAGAGGAAGTCTTGCACAGCCTCCAGGGCCTCGGCCACGGTTCCTATCTCTTTGGGCAGATGGCCACCTGGGTGCATGGGGAAAAGCCGGACCTGGATCATTCCTCCAACTGGCTGAAAAAGACTCACGATCACACGGGGATCATGCCCGCGTTCGGCTGTCTAACCTATGATTTTGATGATGACCCCTTCACGGACACGCAGTGGAACGAAGGGGTGAAGCAGATGGCGGACCGGGGGCTCCTGGTGGGCGTTTATACGTTCTTTGCCAATCCAAGCGGCGGGAGATGGAACAGCCCGGTCCAGATTGATCCGATATTCGCGCCGGAGAACAATCCGGTGAAAGCCAATTTTTACCAGCAAATGGACCGGATGGTGGCCAACCTGCAATGGTTGAAGGCCCGGGGCCTGGTGGTGGTTTACACCCCGTTTGTGGAGCTGGATGACCGGAACAAGTGGCATGCCAAGGACGGCCCCAGGAACGCCATCCGGCTCTACCGCCTGGTGCATGATTATTTCTCGGCCAAGGGCCTGGATAACCTCATTTGGGCCATGCATACCACCCAGCGAGCGGGCGCGCTCCAGGAGAATTATCCGGGAGACCCGTATGTGGATGTCATAGGCAAATCGGCCTATGGCCGGGGGCTGGTGTTCAACGAATACGCCTGGGCGGTGGAAAAGAAGCGGCAGGCAGGCAAGGTCATCTGGTGGGCGGAGCTCGGGATCCGGGACTCAGCGGAGGCCCCCCGCGACTGCCTGGACGTGGTGAAAAAGCTGGAGGAGCAGTTCCCGGAACTGGCCGGCTTCAACTTTTGGGGCGACGCCGGGCACTACAACGTCGCGGGCAACCTGAAGGGCAAGGAACTGATGACGGATCCCAGGATCATCACCCTGACGAATTCGCAGGACCGGTTAAAGGCCGCCGCCCAAAAATCCAAGTAGCAACCCCCGGGGTGGCGGCCGCGGACCACGAGCCTCAAGGGGCGATCTTCTTGAATACCTCCGTGGCGGTCTTGAGGAACAGGTCGCGCGCCGCCCACTGGTCGGGTCCGGGGCATTGCACCATGAAAACGGCCACCAGGCCGGTCTGCGGATGGACCGACAAATCGGTTCCATACGCGCCGTCGTGGCCGAACATGCCGTTGCGCAGGTGATAGCCCAGGCTGTAGTTGACCTTGGTGGCCCCGGTCTGTTCCCGGCGCAACTCCTCCATGGCCGCGTGGGACAGGTAGCGTTTGCCGTCCAACTCACCGTCGTTGGCCAGCAGGAGGCCATAGCGAAGGATGTCGTGCGTGGTGGAAAACAAGCCGCCGCCCGCCTCGGGATAACGATGCCCGCGATCACTCAATGGCTTCGTCAGGAAACCGATGCCGCCGCGGGCATACCCATTCCTTTCCTTGTTCGGACCGTAAGCGCCAGCCAGCCGGGCCACTTGCGCCTCGCTGGGCCAGAAGGTTGTTTCGGTCATTCCCAACGGATCGAAGAAACGCTTTTGGAGAAACTCTTCGTAGGGCATCCGGCTGATGATTTCCACGATGCGCGCGGCAATGTTCATGCCTTGATTGCCATACTGGTATTTGTCCCCAGGCTGCCACTGGAGCGGACCGGTCACCGAACTCAGGGCGCGGGCCTTCAACGGTGTGCTGTCGGAACCGGTCACCTGCTGGAGCTCGGACATGCCCGTCAAACCGCTGGTGTGGCTCAGGATGTGCCGGACGGTGACGGGCCGGACCAGCGGCTTCAGCAGGACATGCGCGGCATCCTTTTCCCCGACCACCATCCATTTCTCAAGCTGCGGGATGAACTTGGTGACGGGATCGTCCAAACTCACCGCGCCTTCATCCGCCAGCATCATGATGGCCGCGCCAGCGAACATTTTCGTCATCGAAGCGATCCAAAACACGTTGTCTTCCCGGATCGGTTTCTTCGCTTCCACATCGGCGTAGCCGAGCCGGTTTTGGTAATGGATCCGGCCGGTCTTGTCGGCAATAATGCCAATGACGCCCGCCAATTTGTGGCTGTCCAGGTACGGCTGCATCGCCGCCGTGACTTCCGGACTGGCCGGTGGTTCCGTTGCCGCGGCGGTGCCGGACACACCCACCAGTGCCGCCGCCAGCGGGACTGTGAGCAGTGCGCCAAGTAGGTGCTTTTTCATATTCATGGTCGTTGCGCCAAAACCGTTACCAAAGTTTCAAGGCGACCGCCACACTTTTACGGCACGAATTTGCACCTCTTTTCAAACCCGCTGCCTGCGGCACTCGGTCAGCCTTGCGCTGGTTCACTTCCCTGCTAAGGTCGGCGGCGGATGGTCGCCGTGGTCGCCAAAGCATTGTTGATCTGGATGCTCATTGCCATCGCCGAAGTATGGCATGGGATCCTGCGCGTTCGTCTGCTCAACCGCCGGGTGGGTGACCACCGTGCCCGGCAAATCGGCGTTTTCAGCGGCTCGGCCATAATCCTGCTAATCGCCTGGTTCTCCGTTCCCTGGATTGGCGTCAACCGCATCGGGCAGTGCCTCGGCGTGGGATTCCTGTGGCTGGCGCTCATGCTGGCCTTTGAGATCGCTTTCGGGCGGTTTGTTTTTCGGGTGTCCTGGCAGCGGATCGCGGCCGACTTCGACTTCCGCAAGGGCGGGCTGTTGTCCATCGGAATGCTGATCCTGTGGGCCTCCCCGCTGCTCGTGGCACGGCTGAAGGGGTTGCTTTAGATCAACATTTCACCCGGAGTGCAGGTGGATTTGCACTGGGGGATCATCCAAGCCAGCCTCACGCTCAGCGACGATGGCGTAAAGTCCGCCCACCAGCGAGGTTAAGTGAGCGCCGGAGCGGCTTGGCGCAATTCCTCGATGAACAGGGCCAAGGCTTTGGACTCCTCTTTGCCGGCCCGCTGGGCAGCGGCAACGCATAACGGTTCAGGAGCGGCTGACAGCTTTTTCAGCCGGACGCGCTCCGGCACGCGAGGCCCCGATTGGGTGGTGATTACGGCCACTCCCAGCCCCGATTCCACGGCCGCCAGGAGGCTATCCACACCGTCAAACTCGCCAACGATGCCGGGCCGCTGCCCGTGGTCGTGCAGCCAGCCCGTGATGATATCCCAGTACTCCGGGTAGCCGCGCCTGCAAAAGACCAGCAAGGGTTCACCGGCGACTTCGGCAGGCGTTACCCGGGACCGCTGGGCAAACGGATGATTCCGGTTTACCGCCAGCCCCCAAGGCGCCCGCCAAAGCGGAGTCCATTTCAAACCTCGCGTTGCGTTTGGCTGCCCGACCGTGACGGCAACCTCCAGCTGGCCGGCTTCCAGTCCAGCCAGCATCTCCGCGGTGGAAAGATCCAACAATTCCACGCGGGCGCCCGGGTGCGTCTGCAGGAAGCGCTCCACCGTGGCGGACAACCGGCCGGCGGCGAGCGAGGGTGCGTAACCAACCCGCAGGCGCACTCCGTTTCCAGCTGCGCGCACGCGATCCAGCACCTGTTCGGCGTGCTGGAGAAGCTCACGGGCTTCCGGCAGCAAAAGCTCACCGGCCGGAGTGAGCCGGATCGAATGAGCCTGCCGTTCCAGCAGGCAAAGGCCGAGTTCCTCCTCCAGCGCCTTGATCTGCCGGCTCAAGGCCGGCTGCGTCAGGAAAATCTGCTTCGCGGCCCGGCTGATGTTGCCCGCATCGGCAATGGCGACAAAGTATCGGAGTTGGCGCAGTTCCATGAGCGGCACTATAACTGAAAAGCAGTCTCAGCCCAATCACTTTGCATTAGCCGCCATCGCTGACCGGACGCATGTTACTGCATGAAAAGGACCGCGATGAAATTGAATATACGAAGAGCCGGAGAACGAGGCCAGGCCGACCACGGCTGGCTTAACACACAGCACACCTTCTCTTTTGCGCTCTACCACGATCCGGCGCACATGGGATTCCGCTCCCTGCGCGTCATCAACGACGACCGCGTGGCGCCCGGGCAGGGCTTTGGCACGCATCCGCACCGGGACATGGAGATTTTCAGCTATGTGCTGGAAGGCACGCTGGAGCACCAGGACAGCCTGAGCAACGGGAGGCAACTCAAACCGGGCCAGATTCCGCTGATGAGCGCGGGCCGGGGCATAACGCACAGCGAGTTCAACCCTTCCCGCACCGAGCCACTTCATTTTCTTCAAATCTGGATTCAACCACGAGAGCGCGGCCTGACGCCCAGCTATTCGGAATGGCACCCCCGGCCGGAACACGCCGACGCCGCGAAGGTGCTGGTCATTTCGCCGGACGGACGCGATGGTTCCGCCACGATTCATCAGGACGCAGACATCTACCGCATCCGGCTCCAGCCCGGACAGGCGGTGACGCACCCACTGAGGCCGGGCCGGGGAGCATGGCTGCACGTGGCCGAGGGTGCGCTGGCCATAAATGGTGTCCCGCTGACGAGCGGCGATGGCGCGAGCACCGAGGAGTCTGGAACGCTCACGCTCACCGCCACCCGGCCGACCGAGGCGATACTTTTTGATCTCAACTGACCCCAAAACCAAACCAACACCTCATGGCTAAATTCCTGGTTCCCTGCTACGCCACCCATGGCCACGTGGAAACGATGGCTCACCGCAGCCCAGCGCCCAGGAACTGGCCGCCGGCCCGTTTCCAGGGCAAACAGGTCACCACCATAGCCGTGATGCTGCGCGGTATATAGGAACTCCAAATGACTCTTCATCCTTTTCTCCGTGAACTCGCAGCGGCTCCTGATGCCGAAGCTGCCATGCCGGCGCTGTTCATCGGCCACGGCAACCCCATGCACGCCATCGAGGATACCGAATTCAGCCGGGCCTGGGCTGAAGCCGCCCGGTCGCTGCCAAAGCCCAAGGCCATCCTGTGCATCTCGGCCCACTGGGAGACGAATGGCACCTTCGTTACAGCGATGGAGCAACCAAGGACCATTCATGACTTCCGCGGGTTCCCGCCCGCGCTTTTCGAGAAGCGTTACCCGGCTCCCGGCTCCCCGGAACTGGCCCGGATAACGATGCAAGCCCTCAAGGAGGTGCACGCTCAGCCGGACTCGGAATGGGGCCTGGACCACGGCGCCTGGGCGGTGCTCTGCCAGATGTACCCGCAGGCTGACGTGCCGGTGGTCCAACTAAGCCTCGACCAACGACGGGCGCCCGCCACCCACTACGAACTGGGCCGCGAACTGCGAGGGCTGCGGAAGAAAGGCGTGCTCCTCCTCGGCAGCGGCAACCTGGTGCACAATCTGCGAGCAGTCGTTTGGGAGGATACCGCTTACGACTGGGCGCTGGAGTTCGACGCCAAAATGAAAGATCTCATTCTGTCCGGCGACCACCAGGCCATTATTGACTACCCCAAGCTGGGCCGGTCAGCGCAGTTGTCGGTGCCCACGCTCGACCACTACCTGCCGCTGCTTTACGTGCTCGGGGCCAAGGACCAGGAGGACACAGTGAGCTTTTTCGCGGAAAAGGTGACGCTGGGGTCGATGTCCATGCGGTCGGTGAGGCTGGGCTGAGGCAGACGGTCCCGCCTGTAGATAGTTTCCGTAGGAGCATCCCGTTTGGTCGGCGGGCGAAGGGAATGCCAAAGTATGGGGGCTGGCCAACCTGGTGACTTGCCGATGCCGTAAAACTACCGTGGAGTAAGCCCGGATTCCCAGCGCCTGGGAACGGACGGGATTACCCCCCAAGTAATTCGCTCGCAGCCACGGGATTCACGTTTCAACCCGCCAGCGCCGGCTGCATCCCCGGGCTGCGGATCCGTTCCCCGCGCAACGCAGGTTTTTTCATATTTATGTCATCAGGGGACGGAAATTGGATTGCCGCGACTGATGGCAGACAGCCGCGCCAGTTCTTCCGAGCTCAGCGCGCGATTGAATACGGCAACCCCGCCGATCCAGCCGGTGAAGCCGACGCTGCGGCCGCTGTGGATGACGCGACCGATGGTGAAGAAGCCACCGGTTCCGTCGTTGGCTGGGGTGTAGATCGAGTCGTGGGGATACCACCAGGGATTCAGGCGCACGTCGGCAAGGTCGCGGGCGGTGATGGTCCAAGTGCCGTCAGCCGCTTTGCGTTGGGTGACCTTCACGCGGGTGTAGCGGAACTCCTGCATTTCGACGCGTTCGTCGGCGGTCTCGTGGATCACTTTTACAGAAACGGGTTTGTCCTCAGGCGGATTGTAGAACTGGTCGGTCGGAAAGTTTGGGTCTTCGCCGGGTTGAAGACCAGGCTCGCGATGCAGGTAGCCCTGCACCCAGGCGTTGTGGATGACCGGGATCGCCTGCTGCACGTTCTCCTGCCAGCGGCCAGTGTCCTGGCCATTGAGCCAGCCGGTGAGTTCGTTACGCTCGTGATTGTAGGTCATGGCGAAGCACTGCCACGAGGCATCGAGCACCTCGGCGGGTGCATCCGCAGGCACGGCGGGCGAGACATCGCCGGAGTTGGATTTGTGCATGGCGTAGAGGTGGCCAAAGGACTTCGCGCCATTCTCCGACACATGACCACAGGCCGAACCTTCCTGGTTCAGCCCGGCAAAGAGCGCGTACTGCCGCTGCCCCCGCACGACCACCTTCGCTGCGCCTGCGTGATTCAAATCGGTGCCTTCATGCCAGATGCCCGCCAGCGCGTGATTGCCGCTCTCGCGAATGGCCCACACGACGACGCTCACCGACTTGCCCGTGCCTTTGATATCGAGGGGTGAATCATGCAGCCGGGCGCGTGGCACGAAGAGGAACGGGCGAAACGTGGGGTCCTCCTCCCGGCGAATGCGGATCGCCTGGCCAAACGGCCCGCGCCCGAGCAGCGGAAAATCCGCATAGGTCGCCGCGCGCCCCTCGCCCCAGTAGTCCTTGATGTAGTTCCCGGCATCGAGCGCAAAGTCATTCGTCGCGCCCAGAGGTACATACGCGGTGAAACGATGCGCACCCGCCGGTTCACGCTTCACGAAGTCCCAGAAGGCGACGCAGCCGGGCGTGCGGGTGACGGCGCCGACACGCGGTTCGCATGGGGCGGTTCCGGCTGGCGATTCAGCCGCCAAGGTAGTGGTCGACAGGAGCGCCATGGCGCTCACGACGATTTGGGCGTTGGCGATTCTCATGGTTTGATGCATTTACGTTTCATTGGAACGACACCTTCCCATTTGGCCCGAGCAGCGGACTTTTCCGCGGCGGGAACCGCCTGGGATCGATCCAATACCGCACCCAGTTCCGGGCCCCGGTTGCGGCAGCCGAATTCGGCAAGTTGGATCTCGCCATTCCTGGATACTTCAGCCATTCGCTTAGTTATTGATAGCCCCGCTCCAATGCGGGAACACAGGCTGGCCAGGAGGGTCCGGGTGGTGGTGTATTGCTGGGGGGTGTTCATGGTCTCAGTCGGCCGTCAGCCGGAGGCAATCGCGACCCTGAGTGGATACCACCCGGAAGAACCGCACATCGGTCGCGTTGGGCGGAACGGGCGTGAGCGGCCGGGGCCGTTCCGCGCGCGTTGAGGCGATCATGGTGCGGATGAACTCCAGATCCGCCGCACCGATGTCGGGGATGGGGGTGGCTCCGCCGCCATCCGTGTACCGCGTGGCTTCCAACAGTGCGATGCGCGCTTGGGGGGACTGGTTGTCGAGACGCGGACCGTTCTTGCCAACTTGAGCGCCCAGGGCGAGTACCGCGGTATTCCGTCCTTCGCCGCGGCTGACGAGGCGCATCGAGTCGCCGCCGCCGCTCCATTGCACGTTGAGCAAGGCAAGCCGGCCTGAAAAATTGTCCAGCTCTATGGCCGCTTCGGTGTCGTTCCTGGGGAGCGCGCAGGCCATGATGGCCCCATGAAGCGTTAATTCCCCAGCACCGCTCAGGCGCATGAAACGAGGTTGGGAACCGGATTCGTACCAGATGTCCTGAACCAACAAACGCCCCCCTTCGGTCACATCGTAACTGAACCGGTTGTTGCTGGAAGAACCGGCGAAGATGGCGACTCGACCGGGTGCGACCTGACCGGAGGAGAGGCGCGTCCCCCCGCGCACTCGCACACCCAGGTCGCAGCCGCCGTGGTTCATGTTGCGCAGCTCGACGTTCGCCAGCTCGACCCTGTCCACCATGAGGCCGACGCGCTGGGCTGCGTCCACGTTGAGCTGTTCCAAGTATAAGCGCCCGCCCGGTTGGTCGCATTTCTCGACGACGATGCCATCGGCGCGCTTCGCGCCATTGACCTCAAAGTCCCGCAATATCGCACGCGATGGCCCGCCCAAACGCAACACCGGGCCAACGTCCGGGCCCGTCCAGATCAATCGGGTGCGCACCCCGTCCCCAACCAACTGAAGGTCCTTGCCGGCCGGCAGGGTCAAGGTTCGCGCGATGCGGAAGTCACCCGCCGGCAGATGCACGACCGGGTGCTGGCCGTCGAGCTCGGCCGCCTGATCCACGGCCCGCTGAATACCCTCGACCGAAGCTCCCGGCTTCACCTCGATGATGGGCCGGTTCAGGTTGGGTGGCGTGCGAGGCAGATCAGGCAGCGATTCCTGGAGCGTGTCGTAGCCAATAACCTGATCATCGAAAGCCAGCCGGTTGGTTTTGGAGGCGATGGCCGACTCACAAGTGAAAGTGTTACCGGCCGAGAACAGACCTGCCCCGGGGCGCAGGCGCACCGCGGGGCCGTGACGGGTTTGGAGGCGGTTATCGAGCAGGAGGAGCGGCCCGAGGTTGCCGATCTCGACCATCGTTCCCGCTCCGCCAAACACCGCATTGCCCTGCAGGGTGACCAGGGCGCTGGCGGTCATGGGCTTGCCCACAAAGAACGCCTGGGAGCCGATGGAGGTATTGTTGCGGAAGGAAAAGTAGCCCGTGTTGCCAATGCCGATGTCGGCTTCCTTCGAGCGCTGGAAGAGGCTTTCGAAGACGTGGAAGTTGCCCGCGCCACGCAGATTGGTCACGCCCAGGCCGCAGTCTTCGAAGACCGAGTGCCAGATGAACCAATCGAGCGAGTTGAAGTTTTGGATGCTAAGGCCGGCGATCGAGCACCGCTGAAACCGGCAACGCAGCACCGTGGTTTCGGCGATGCCCTGGCCGCCCGGCGCTCCCGCTTCCATGCCGATGCCGACGTCGCGGATGACGACATCGAAGAACTCGTTGTAGGTGGCGAATGACTTGCCATGGGCGATGGCCGTGCGGGCCTTGCCCCGGCCATCGAAGGTGAGCCGCCCCAGCTTCGAATACCAGGCTCCATAGTCGAGCATCACGCCATCCGCCGCGCCATCCCAGCGCAGCGTCGTGGTGGCCGGATCCTCCCCAATGAGGGCGACATCCTTGGATTCGTTGTGCCGCTCCCGAAACAGGACGAGCGTGCGTGTCACGCGATACGTTCCGGCGGGCAGATACAGGACGAAATACTTCCGGTCTTCGCGGTGCAGGTCGTCGAGCGCTTTTTGCAGCGCGGCGGTATCGTCGGCCTGTCCATTGCCGACCGCGCCGTAGTCGCGTTTCACGTCCGCCCAACTCGGGAAGGGGCCGATGAACTCCTGCGGGGACTCGGCGGCGCAGGCCGCAAAGGCTGCCCAGACGCACAAGGCGGCCAGACTTCTCCAGTTTGTGGTTTGGTTTTTCATGGGTGATCTCCAGCCTGGATTCGCCAGGTTCATTGTTTCTTCGTCGCCGGTGTCTTGGATTCCAACGTCAGCGGTCCGCATTCGGCCCGGCCTTCGGCCAGCAAGGTGAGCTCCACCTTGCCGTCGTGCCAGTGCTTGGCCAAGGCAGCGGTGCCGACGAGCTTGACCGGGCCGTCACTCACAGTCGCGGGTTCTTTGCTCAGGAGAATCCAATGGGTCTGTTCGGGCAGCGTCAGTTTCACCAGCTGGCCGGACGCCAGCGTATCGCGGGTGAGATCGGCGGTGTTCACGAGGCCGAAGAAGTGCGCGTTTGGATGGTATGGATAGCGCACAGCCAGATCGAAAACGTGCTTGCCCAGTGCGCGCCTTCATTCACACTGCCCTGGCGGTACAGGCCGGTCGCATCCACCGCCGAGGAATTGGGCGGCTGATGGTTGCCTGTCGCCCGTTCCCAGGCGGGGTTGACGTTTTGTCCGACCTGGGTGATGAACTCCGCTCGCAACCCCTCAGTGGCAATGAGCTTCCAGCAGTATTTACAGAGGAACGTGCCCTCCGGCCATTTGCGCGACGGGTCCGTTTCCATGTTCGCCAGGTTTCCGATCATCGTGGCGGGTTGATAAAGCGTCGGGTTCCCGGCGCAAAGCTGAAGCAATTCCGGTTCTCCCTTCGGCCGGTCCAAGCGGACCGCGAATCCCCAGCTCCGAGCCAGCTCAGCCCGAACGTCCGCGGGCGGATTGACACAGTGCATTTGGCCCAGGCGCGGCAGCGTGTGACCCGGCTTGAAACGAGGCGGGGTCTGCTGCTGCAGCCACGCCAGCGGGGTCACTTTGGAGCCGCCAGCGATTTCGGCAGTGTAAGCTGATGCGGACAGCAACTGCACCGCGAGTAACATCAGTGTGTATTTCATGGTTAAACTTCTCAGGGTTGTGCTCTGGGTTGTTCGAAACTGGCTCGAATGTGGTTCTGGAGGCTCCTATTTCGGTTTCCAAGCCGCACGGCTGCCGTCGATGGCGCACTGGAAACGCAAGCACTCGACTACGTGCGCATCGGTGCCGTCAGGGCGAATGACCCAGACGGGCCGTTTGTCGGCAGGCTTCTCCTTATAGACCTTGGCGGTCCGCTCCTGGTTTCGCCAGTAGGCTTCGTCGGTGAACCGGAAGGAAATCCATTTCCCATCCGGCGACCACGCGGCCGGCGTGCAAATGCCGCCGGTCCGGGTGAGTTGGCGATTGGCGGCACCGTCAGCGGTGATGATAAACAATTCCAGCGCCTCGCCCACGGGCCAGGAATAGACGATCTGCCGGCCATCCGGCGACCAGTTCGGGAACACCGCTCCGGGCTTGCTCGCGCCTGGCACCAGCTGGCGCTGGTTCCCGCCTTCGTAATCCATGACAAAAACGCTGACGCCGCCCGGCACTTCGCCCGTGTAGGTGATGGTCCGGCCATCCGGCGAAAGACACGGGTCATGCCCGATGCCGAGCATTCGCAAATCCGAGCCGTCAGGCCGGACGCTCGCCATTTCCGGTCGCTCGCCGTGCATGCCGAAGACGATGCGTTCGCCCCGCGGCGTCTTTTGCCAGCTGGGCATGTAGCAGACGGCGGGAGAGGTCACAACCCGCTTCAAGCCGCTGCCGTCGGTGGCCACGACGTAGAGGTTGGTGCGGTGGTTACGGTTGCTGGTGAACGCGATGCGCCGGCCATCCGGCGACCAGCAGGGATAGCGGTCCTCCGACTGTGGACTGCGCGAGACATTGAAAGCATCGCCAGTGTCCGGGTCCACGACGAACACTTCCGTGTCGCCGGTGCGAATCGAGGTGAGCAGGAGTTGGTATCCGGTCAATTCCCCTGCGCTGGCGGGTTGCACCAAGCTCAAAGCGGCTAACGCAATCAAGATGGGTCTGTTCATCATCGTCTGGTTTTAGTTTAAGGTTCACTTTCATCCCGCTGATCCGCTCGCGGATGCCCTGGCGGGTGATCAGGGTTCGGCCGTCGACCTGCCTACGCTCGAACGGCGTCGGCCCGAAGTCCGCGAAGACCTTCTGGTCCTTGAGCGAAATGGCGAAGTAGTAGTGGTCAATGGACTCCTGGGTGCTGCCGTCAAACCAGCACCAGGTGCGCAGGGGGAACGTCTCCAGTCCGTAGCGTCCTTCGTTCAACATCGCTTCGGAGCCGAGGAGTTGACCGCCGAGCAGCGTGCCATTGGCCGCCCAGTGGTTGAAGTTCATCGTGCCCATGGCGCGGCAATAGGTCCGATAGACACTGGCGTTGCCGCGCCAGTCGCCGGTGCGTTGGATGTATTCCTGATTCTGCCGGCCACCGATGTAGCCTTGCACCAGGTCCTGGTTATCGCGATCCGGCATGAGCCAGGCCCACCAGTAGAGCTTCCAGTGTTCGCGCACCGGGCCGGGCCAGGTGTCGGCAAACAGCGCGTAATCCCGGGTCATCTCGGCCGCCTGGAACCCGTCCCAAGTGCGCGGCGGTTTGGCGAGCATGGTGTCCATCCATTTGCCGTAAGCCTCCGTCGTGGCCGGGTAATCCTGGAGGTGGCCAATCGCCCTGAGTTCTTGCACGCGCTGCCATTGCCACTCCGGCATCCAGTCCGGACGCTGAAAAGCGTGCGGCGCGGCGAACGCCCGAATCTGTTCCGCGCCGGGCATGACGGCCGTGGGTTGGCCACGCCTCCCGGAGGGGGGCCTCACCGCCAGGTTGTCCGCGACCCGGAGGGCAGGCGAGGCGGGCTTGAGCCTCACCACCAGCCTGGGCGTGCGGATGATGATCCCCCGTCCGCCGGTGGCGGTTCCCCACTCGTAGCCGCCCTGCCAGTAACTCAGGTCGTAGGTCTCCCACTTCCGAACATGCAGTCCGTTGCCTTCCAGCGCCCGCAACCGGTCGGCCAGCGTCGCGCCGAACGCAGCCTCGTGGAGCAGCGAGGTAATGTCCAACCGGCCTTCGGGCGACGGTTCCGAAACCTCCGCCGGACCGAACATTTTGGGGAAGCGGTCTCCCGTTTCGTCCTGCGCGCCGAATTTATTCCAAAAAGCCTCTCCGTTGACCGAGGCATTAAAGGTCGGGCCACGCTCGGGGTCAGCCGTCCAGGGTTGCCGCAGCGCCCAGGCCACCGCGTGCCAGCGGGGCGCCTTCTTTTCCCAGAGGTCGCCAAGGAACGACATGCCGGGCGGTTCGGCGTAACCTTCGGCCCACAACTCCGTCGCCCGGTGCGGCAACACCAACTCGACTTGCTCGATGGCCGATCCCTTTTCCACCGCATCGGCGATGCGTTGGGCGCTGCCTGGGAAACGCACCAGCACCGAGCGATGCACGGCATCAAACACGATCGCGCCGGCCTTCGCCCCACCCTCGCGCTTGGTGGGCGACCAGACCGCGTTGGGGCCGGTGCCCCCAGGCGCGTGCTTCGTTTCGACGACCAGGCCATCGCCGGCCAACACGACGGGCAGGTCCCAAAACGCCCGGAAGCCGGAAATACCCACCACCTGCGGTTGCTCGAACACCAGCGCCTCGGCGGCGTACGATGTCGGCAGCAGCAAAGCCCACGTGAAGGCAAATAGCATTCGCTGTCCAAACCGCAGCCTGGTTTTCATACCCATCGAGCTTAACGTGGCCGCCGCGGCTTGCGAAGCAAGGATTTTCCTTACTGGAAAACGGGCGCCCATTTCACAACTACTCGTCGAACGACCAATAATGCAGGGCGTAGGGATCCAACTGGACTTTGAGCCGGTGCTCTCCCTTCGTGATCTTAAAAAACGGCTCCGGGCGCAGGCGGGCATTTTCGTCACCGTTGGCGGTAGCCGCATCCAGGGTGAGGTGGCGCGCGCGGCCGTCTTTGGGGATGCCGTTTAATTCGATTTCGACCGGCACCGTTTCGCCGGAGAAATTCCACAGCAGCAGGGTTTGCATTCTGAGTTTCTCATCATGAGCGGCCAAGCCGTGAATGGCCGGGTGGTCGCTGGTCAGGCGCAGGCGTTCGCCGGCCAGGCGGGAGAGCAGCTTGAAGGCGTAATAGGCGGGGCGGATGTTATTTTGGTAGTCAAACAGGCCGTCGAATTGCGGCATGCGGTTCCACCAGCGCGCCATGAAAGCCGCCCCGTGGGGCGAGAAGAAGCGCGCAAACCGGTCCTGGTCCACGTACCAATCGCGAATTTGGTAATAGCAGGAGTAATCCAGTCCCTCCTCCTTCATCTGGAAGATGGTTTCGGCGACGTAACAGGGCTGGAATCGCGGATCGAGCGGGGGATTGAGGAGGTCCATGTTCCACTCGTCGAGGAAGGTTTCCGGGTTTAGCGAGGGATGCTCTTTCAGCAGATCTTTTACATATGTGATCGTGCCCCGGAAGGCCTGGGGATCGCTGCTGTAGAGGTGCCAGGAGACAAAGTGCAACGGTATTGGCACGGCGTTGGTGCTCGCCGCATCGAGGAGCGCGGGCAGTATGGGTGAACGCACGTTGGCCAAAGCCGGCCCGCCGACCCGGGCCTCCGGGTCCGCGCGCAGGATGGCCGCGGCGGTGCGCTGGTAATAACGCACGTAGCTGTCCGCCGTGAAGCGGTACGGGCAGCCGCCGTCCTCACCGATGTCCGGCTCGTTGGCGATCTCCCAGTAGCGGATCTCGGCGCCGCGCTGCTGGCAATGGCGGACGAGGTTGAAAACCAACTGCTCCCAGGCCTCGTAGTCCGGTGGCTCCACAATGTCTTGGTTGACCTGGGGAAAGAGGACCCGCGGCTTGAAGCAGATGCACATGAGCGGCTTCGCGCCAGCCTTGAGAATGGTGTCCACCGAACGGTCGAGGGTATCGAAATGATAGCGCCCGCGCTCGGGCAGCAGGTCGAAATATTCCTGGAGGAACAGCCGGATGAGCCGTGGATGCAGCGCGCGGATCTCGACCACGCGGTTGTCCCACATCGGCTCGTCGGACAGCCCACCCTGGCCCAGCGCCATGGTGTCGATGGCCAGCGGGCCGAGGCGTTCCCCGAAGACGACCTGCACCTGGGCGGTGGTCTGCGCCATACCCAGGGGAGTTGCCAGCCACGCGACCAAGGTCAAAGTGAGGAATATCTTCATAGCGGCATGCTTGGATTAACAGCTTGGGCGATCAGTAACGAGCCACAACCGTGTACCGGCTTTCCCTTGGATTCGCGATGCGGACCCACTCCTTCGCCGGGTCAAAGGCAGCCCAGTTTTCACCGTTTACCGATACCGACCGCAGGGGCCGCCCTTGCGGGTGACGCAGCCGCACGAGCAAGGCGGCCGGGCACTGGCGGGACGGCCCGTTAACGGTGGCCACGATCTCGCCTTTCGCAGCCTGGCTGGCGACCGTAAAGCTCAGCGGCCCGTAGTGCGTCGGCGCGCGTTCCACGCGGATTTGCCGGCCGTCCGCGAACCAGTTCCGGGGCGCGGCAGCCAACAGGAACAGTGCGTCATCGTCGCGCTCCTGGATGAGCAGGTGCCGGTATAGGTCGAACCACGCGCCATCCGTGCTGGGCGGGCAGTAATATTGGCCCCAGGCCCAGCGATGCTCCAGCGGGGAGAACTGATGATGGGAGAAGGCGCAGGCCATCATGCTGTAAAAGGCGCGGATGGCCGCCTCGGGTTCGTCCCGCAGGAGATAGGCGGTGGCCTGCTGGTTATAGACCGGCTCGTTGGCGGCGCCCCATTGGTTGAGGAAAAGGTTGTCCTCGTGGTCGTGCAACATCGCGGTGGTGAGCCAGCCGCGCGGGTCAATGGCCGCGAGGCGCGCCAGGTGCAGCGGGCCGCAATCCACGTCCGTGGGATACCATTGGTCGAGCAGGCGGCGGGGTGTCAGCGCGTCGCACGGCACGTAATTGTTCCAGGTGCCGTCGGCCAGCTGCACCACCGGGGCCTTTACGCTGGCGCAGGCAAATGCGCGCTCCACATCGGCCTGCATTTTCCTGGCCACGGCCGCCACGGCCTCCGCTCGCGGATGCCCGTAAGCCGCGAGGGCGCGCCCGAACACCTGTAGCCCTGCGACAAAGTAAGCATTGGGGAATCCCCAGGCCCGGGAGTCGTGGGTCAGGTCGTTGAGCGGCGCCACGATGAGGCCGGGAGCATCCGGCGATTGCTGCCCGCGCGCCACTTCCGCGAGGCACCAATCGAGCGCTTTCAACGAAGCTGGCAGCAGCCGCTCAAAGGAGGCGGGATCGCGCGCCAACAGGAAGTTCTGTCCGATGGCATAGAGCATCCCCGGCGAATACACGCCCCACTCCGCGTAGCCGCCGACGCGCCCGTCGGGCTTCTGCTGGCTGCGATACATGGCCGCGAATTCCTCCTCCGCCACCGCGAAATGACCGCGCAGGCCGTAGAGCATGTAATCCACATACACCGCCTGGTTGATGGGCCAATCCGCGTTGAACTGGCCATAGGCAAAGTTCGAGTAAGGCAGGTCCAGGTGATCGGGGCCGCGAAACCGCGGCAGCATCAGGGCGTGCCAGAGGTTCGCGCGGAAGAGGTCGTTCACGGCCGGCTCCGGCACCTCGAACCGGGCGCCCTGGGCCAGCCAACCCTCCCAGTAAGCCACGTTGGCCGCGCGTGCCCGCGTAAAATCGAGCGCGGCCAGGGGCGCGACGGCCTCCGCGGCGACGACGGGCGAAGCGAGCTTGCACAAGATTTCGCGGGTTTCGCCCGCTGCCACCTGGCCCAGGCAATCGAATTCAAGGCTCGGTTTTGGGTCGCCCGCGATGGACGCGCGCGCCTTCACGGCCAGGCCGGCGTCCGGCTCCACCATCAGCCACACGGCCCCCGTCTGGCGATCCACCACACACCAGCGGCCGGCCACTTCACGCAACTCGGGATGGCAATTCGTGTTTTCCGCCGCCAGGCGGAAGCCGAAGTTCACCGGTCCTGCCGCACCGGACAGGCGAACCCTCGTGCAGAAGACACTCGCGATTTCACCGCGCCGGGCGGGCGCCGCATCGCCGAGGGGCGTGGCGAACTGCTCAACTTCGCAGCGTTGGCCGCTACGTTCCAATTGGGTGATGATGATGGGCAAACCGTTCACGATCCGCTGCCCCGCCCACTGGCACCCGGTCCAGAGGAGATCGAAGCGGAACTTGTGCGGCGACGCGAAATCCGGCCGCACGCCCGCCCAGCGGTCCACGCCGAACTTGTAGAGCGAACCGTGTCGCGCAACGACGCCCACCAGGTGCCCCCTGGTTCCCAGCCAGGACGTTTCCCACGGCCGGTTCCATTGGTTGGGATTGCCGATGTCTTCCCACCGCGCCGTGAAGTCCGCCAGCCGCGCCTCGGGCCCGCGCTTCACGCGGTCCAGCACCCGCTCCCCTTTCAACGAGGCGAGATGCGCCGTGAAAGTCACCGGGGCATCCGTCCGAGTGACGAACACATCGTGCTCCGGCAGCCACATCGCACGATGCCGGGAGAGCTGGTCCAGGCCCAGGGAAAAACCCCGCGTGCCGTCGGCGGCGGTCAGGACCGTGAGCATCGGCGCGCCGGGTTCCAGGCCGGGGTCATCCTTTAACCGCGCCACCTGATCCGCCGTACCGTGCTGGAGGAGGTAAGCCCAAATCTCCTGCGGTTTGCGCAGCGGTTGCACCGACTTCGGCCAGGTGACCTCCACCACCACCGCATCCACGTCCCCGGCTCCCGCACGAGTTTCGCAGATACCCCGTTGCAGGGTGTCGCCCGGCTCAAAGCCGTCGGGACGGATCTGCGCAACGGTCATCTGGTTGGTCAGAAAGCTGAGGTGAAAAGACCGTGCAGAGGTGGATTGGTGGCCCCAGGAGAGGCGTATTGGGAGCCGTTCTTCCGCCGCCTGCGCCTGAGCCCCCGCTTCGGAACCTGCCCCAAAGCCAAGGGCGAGCGCGATGAAGATACCCTGGTGCTGACGGGCGGTTGTGGTCAGAAAACTCATGGCTGGAGGGAGTTTACCGCAACGGCCACCATTGGCAATGGAAGTTTTTTCCATTGGCAGTTTTTTCCATCCTTCGTTGCCATATCGGAAATCGCGCTAGTTTTTTTCCAGATCACCAGGCGCTTGTTCTTCAGCCGCGCGGGGTAGCGGAGGGGCGAGGTCCGAGGTCCGAAGTCGGCAAGGCAGAAAAGGCCAAAGAGGGCGGAGTGTTTTAGCCGCAAGAGATCGCAAAGAACACAAAGATGAAAACCGCCGAGTTTAGGGCGCAGAACTTAGGTCATTCCAAATCTGTCCACACCGCCCAATAAAGAGGGCCGGTCTCCTGGCCGAAATATTTGTTCACGATGCCGCCCATAAAATGATCGTCAATCGGCACCTCCAAGGCCATCCGATGGGTTTGGCCAGCGCGAAATTCCCTGAGGTTACCGCCAACGTTGCTGACTTTTTTGTCCGCGGCTTCGCGGCGCGGCTTCCAGGGATCATAATGACCGACGAAGAGGACTTCCTCCTTCACGGAGCCGCGGTGCAGCTTGGTCACTTTGTATTTGAGGATCGTGGCGTAATCATAGAGATCGCGCGTGAAGATGGCGCCGGCAGGGATCTCCAACAATTGCGCGGTGACCTCCACGCTACCGCGTTTTGACAGTTCAGGATCCGCTGCCGAGGGCGGATTGCCGTGCTGGCGGTCGCACGAAACGCCCAGGAGTATCCCCAGCAACCAAGCCAGTCCCCCTAATGAATGAATGCTCCGTCGGTTCATTGGGATTTCCCCTTTTCTGATGGCAGCACGTCCGCCAAGGTCCAATGCGGCTCCCAGCCGGGCCCCAGGTCCAGTCGCGGGCCAGTCTTCGCTTCGGGAAAACGTTGCCGCAAAGCGGTGTCCTGGTCGCCGATCAGCGGCGCATCACTCCAGCGCATCACCGCCATCGTGGTGCGGGAGTTATCCACCCGGCCCAGGTCTTCCACACTGCGGGTGAACAGGACATATTTGGCGTCCGGAGAACTACAGGCCCCATAGATATGGCGCCCGGCCTCGGCATAGAGCGTGCGACGGCCCTTTCTGTCGGCCGCCGCCGCCCACAATTCGGCGCGCCCGCCTTTTTCCGGGATGATGCCGCGCGCGTAGAGAACCTGGGTGGCGTCTGGCGTCCAATCCGGCGTGCAATTATAGCGCTCGGTTTCACTCACCGCTTGCAGGATCCCGGTGGCCAAATCCAGGCGCCCGATGTTCCAGAATGGTCCCAGGCCATTGGCAGTGCCGACAAAGGCCTGGCCATCCGGCGACCACACCAATTGCGAGACGATGCCTTGCCGCGGGATTTGCCGGACCAGGCCCCGGGTGGCCACGTCAATGATTTGGATGCCTTTCATCGTCAGGCAGGCAATCTGTTTGCCGTCCGGTCCCCACGAGGCCCACGGAAAATCCCGGCCCCATAGGACCGGATTCCGTCCGTCAGCGTCAGCCATGACCAGCTCAAAGGTGGCATAGGTGTTGTTGTCCACGGCCTCGGCTTTGGGCAGGCGATAGAACAGCAGACGCTTCCCATCCGGCGAAAAACGCGCGCCGGCTTCGTTGAAACCCGGGGTGTCCGTAATCGGCTGCCGGTGCAAACCATCGGGCCGGCTCAAAAACAAATCCCAGTCGCCACGGTCGTTCCTGGCGCTGAACACCAGCCAGCCGCGGGTGTGCAGTTCGCTGGCGAGTTGGCTGGTGGCATCCATTTTGGGCGCAGCAGCACCCGTGGCCGCGGCCGGTGTGGCCGCCGGCAATTCGCCCGCCGTCCAGCACGGCTCCCATCCCACCGGCAGCGTGAGCACGGGGCCCGCCCTGGCCCCGGAATGCAGCGCGCGCAGTTCCGGGCTTGATCCGCCAATAATGGGCGCGTCGCTTAAGCGCATCAAAGCCATGGGTGCGCCGGCCTTGCCGCAGTCGCCGTCCTCCTCCATGTTGCCGCTAAAGAGGACATATTTCCCATTGGGCGAGACCTGGCCTCCGTAAACGTGGCGGCCATCTTCCCCATAGACCAATTGGCGGGTCCTGCCCCCGGCGTCGGCTCGCCAAAGTTGTGTCCAACCGTTGCCCTGGTTGGCTTGCTGGCCGGGCGGTCGCCAGGAGAAAATCACCTGCCTGGAATCAGGGAACCAGTCCGGTGTGCAGCAGTCGATGCGATTAATGGCCGTGGTTTCGCCGGTGGCCAGGTTCATGCGCGCGATGCTCCAACTGGCGCCAAAGGAATTGGCCACCCCGCACAGCCATTGGCCATCCGGCGACCAAGTCATTTGCTGGAAAAACCCCTTCCGGGCCAGGGTGCGCACGACCTTTCGGCTCGCCACATCCACGATGGTTATGCCCTGGATCGAAAGCGAGGCGAACTGCCGCCCATCCGGGCTCCAACTCGCCCAGGGAAACTCGCCGGGTTTGCCCAAGGCCACCGGCTGCGTGCCATCGCTGTTGGCCAGCACCAGTTCGCCCTGGGTGCCGTGCGCGCTGTTGTCAATCTGCTCGCGGCGAGGCATCCGGCGGTAGAGCAGGCGCTTTCCGTCGTGGGAAAACTGCGCCAGGAATTCGTTGTGCTCAGGAGTTTGCGTCAGCTGGCGCACCTGTGAGCCGTCGGGCCGGCAGAGGAACAAATCCCAATCGCCCTTGGGGGTGCGCCCGGCATACACGATCCAGCCTTGCTGGCGGACCTCCAAGGCAAGCAATTGCGTGGGGTTTTCGCTGGCGGACGGCGTTAAATCCGCGCCGTAAGCGCCCCATCTGCCGGGGCCTTCCAACAGAAACCTGATGGCGATCAGCAGCGCGCGAACCCCCTTCAGCCGGCGCCGCTGAGGCCAACCGGCGGCGAGGTGTTCCGGTCGTGTGTTCATGGCCCCCAAGCTACCAGTTTCATCAGCCCAAGTGGAAGCAAGGAATTTCCTTACTCGCCCGGACGCGTGCTTTGCGCCATCATCAGCCCATGCCATTGCCCACGAACCAGACTGCACGCGCCAAAGCAGCCCGCATTGACGAGACGCAGCGTTGTCCGCGCGCCCAGACCGCCTTGCTGGTGGTGGACATTCAACATGGTTTCCTGGATCCCTGGGCCTCCCTCGAAGCGCCCCCAGGCCGGGCCATCATCCCGCGCTTGCGCCGCTTGATTGCCGCCTGCCGCGCCGGCGGTCTGCCCGTCCTATTTACGCAGTTTGTCTATGCTGCTGCGGTGCCTGGTTTGCGCGGGCACCCGTTCGGCATCGAGCACCTGCCCGCGCGTGCCGGCCAGCCTGCGGATATCCTTCGGGCAATTCGCTCTGGCCGAGCACCTCGGGCCAAGGGACGTGGCGGAGTTCGACGAAACCCTGCACGCCGAGGAGCGCACCATCCGCCAGCGGGACGCCTTCGAGGAAGTCATCTTTTTGCGGCAACAACTGGGCATCGCATGAACCATAAACTCAAAGACGTGTTCAAGGGCAAGGTCGTCACCACATGGAATGCACCCCCCTTGACGCTTACGGTCCAGTTGCTATTCTGCACATCGCAAGCGCATTCGATATCATGAGAATCCATCTGGCACTTGTTCCGCGAGCGGTCGTCATCCTGACAGCGCTCCTTAGCCCGATAGCTACGGGGTCGCGAGCCCTTGCCCGCGAAGAATCCCACATTTCCGGCGGCACCCTTTCCGCCCGCGTCACACCGGATGGCGCTGCGTCGGGTTTGAAGACTCCGGACCCAGCGATGCGCGCTTCTGCCGCAGAAGAATCGCAGAGGATCCGCGTGATCGTCAGCAGCCAGGACGGAAGGCGTGGACTGTCCGAGGAAAGCCCTCTCACTCCCGGTCCCGTGCGCTCCACCAGGCGCCCCATCATCGAGGTCGATCTCTCGAAAAAATGCCAGAGCATTCTGGGCTTGGGCGCTTCGCTCGAACATGCCACGTGTGCGAACCTCGCCAAGCTGCCCGCGGCGAAACGCGAAGAGGTGATCGAAAAGCTCGTCAGCCCGACCCTTGGCATCGGCATGAACCTGATGCGCCTCTGCATTGGAACCTCCGATTTCGTCGGCGAACCTTACTACACGCATGACGATCTCCCGGCGGGCGAAACCGACCCCGAGTTGAAACGCTTCTCCATCGAGCGCGACCGCCGCTACGTGTTGCCGGCGATCCAGCTGGCCCTGCGGAAGAATCCAGACCTGCTGTTCTTCGCTTCCCCCTGGAGCCCCCCGGCGTGGATGAAGACCTCGGGCAAGCTGGGCACCGGGCGCGTCAAACAGGCGTTTTACCCGGCCTACGCGCGGTACCTGCTCCAGTTCATTCAAGCCTACCAGGCGGAGGGCGTGCCGATCTGCGCCATCACGGTCCAGAACGAACCGCAGCACCAGGATGCCGCGTATCCCACGACGATCTGGACGGCGGAGGAGCAGCGGGATTTCATCCGCGACCATCTCGGTCCCCTGTTCGAACGGCACGCCGTGAAGACCCGGATCTGGTGCTGGGACCACAACTGGAACAAGCCCGGCTTCCCGCGGACCATCCTCTCCGACCCGCGGGCGGCGCGCTACGTCGATGGCACGGCGTTCCACCTCTACGAAGGCAAAGTGGAGGCCCAGTCCGCGCTCCAGCGGGAATTCCCCGACAAACACATCTATTTCACGGAAGGTTCGGTCTTCGGCACTGAGGGGGCGCTGCAGTTGATTGACATCCTCCGCCACGACGCGCGTTCCTACAACGCGTGGGTGATCATGCTGGACGAACATCAGCGGCCGAATCGCGGCCCGCACGATGCCAGCGCAACCTGCATCGAGTTGCTCGACGATGGGACCATCCGCTACAACTACGACTATTACATGCAGGGGCAGTTCATGAAGTTCATCCAGCGCGGGGCCGTGCGTCTCGAATCTACCGCGCCTCGCGCACGAGGCTTCGGTCACGCCGCCTTTCTCAACCCCGACGGCCACGTGGTCCTCGTCGTAGCCAATGCCGGCGCGGAGGCGTCGAGCTTCGCCGTGAATTCCGGCGGCCGGCAGTTCGAGACGGAACTGCCTGCGAAGAGCGTGGCCACCTATCTGTGGAAATCCGGACGTTGACGCCCGGAGATGATTGATTGGGTCCGGACCTGTTGATTGTGCAACTCCTAGAAAAACTCAGCATGAACTTCACCGCATTTACCCGTTGCCGACACGCTGTCCCGGCACGAAAGAGGTTGGTTATCGCCTGCCTCGGTCTGGCCTGCTGCGGGTCGGGGCACACCGGTCCCCTGGCCCTGGAAGGCGTTCACGTGGTTCCACACGTGCAGTCATCCGAGATGCGTTATCGCCTGAAGACCGACTTCAGCCTCGGAGCACGAGTCGAAGTCAGCCTGCGGAACACATCCCCGGAGACCCTCGTCATCCCCCCGACCGCCGATATTCGCGCCCGGGGCCGGACACCCGAGGAACTCCTGACCGCCGACGAATGGGCGTGGCACGATCTGCCCTCTGCGTGGGGCGGAGAACCGTTGCGCTTGCCGCCCGGTGCAATAACGGTTTGGAGTTGGAACGGCAAACGCGCGCCGTGGGGGACCAACACCCAAGCCGAACTGACCGTGGCTCTTCCTGGCTTGAGGGAGGCGGTCCACCTTCCGGTGGCGATCAGCAACCCGACCGTGTGGCTGTCCGCAGTGAGTTTCCTGGGGGCCACCACCAAGGTGCAACCGGACGCCCTGATCTTCCACGTGGTGAATCAGACTCCCGGCCCGCTGCGGCTCGAAGCCTGCCGGCTCTGGCTGCCGGAGAACAGCACCACGTGGCGCGCCCTGCTGCCGCAACCGTGGATCAGCAATCGCCTCGACCGCTTCCCCGTTGACGGCATCATTCCCGCCAACAACCGCGGCGGCGCGGTGGTTGCCACCGGACCGTTGCCGCTGACTTACGCGGCGCTGGAAGGCAGGCTGGTCGATGCCGCCGGAAAGCCCGTGAGCGTCTGGGCCCATCAGCGCATCAAACGCGAAGTGTTCGACATCAGCGGCGGCTGGGTGGCCTCGAAGCTGGGCTCCAGCAACACCCTGCACGCGGAACCCTATCTGCAAACGCTGGCCCGGATGCACATCAACGCCGGCATGCACCAGCAGGTGCCCGGATATTCGGACACGCCGCTCTTCGAGAAGTATCCGCTCAAATACATGAACCGGCTGCAACCCTTCAGTCAATACGACACGGACCAATTGCTTCCGCGCATTCACGCCGTCGAGTTCCTTGGAGAACCGCAGTATGGCGGTGGCAAACCCGTTCCGCCCCAGGAATGTTGGAAGGCCTTTTCACCCTACGCACCGACCCGGCTCCCGACTTCCGTGACTCACAGCGAGGAACGCGTCTGGCGGTTCTACGCCGGCATCTCCGATTACCCGCACTACGATGCCTACCGCGTGACGGCGCCATCTCCGGATGCTTGGAGTCAATATGATCGCTGGGATGGACCACGAATCCGTTGGGGTTCCCCGCTGGAGACCATCGGGGAGATGACGCGTTCGCTGCGTGAACTCAACCGGCCGCGGCCCATCGCCTATTGGTCGCAAGGAGCGCATCACGACTGGAACGGCTACGGTGGACGGAAACGCGGTTCGCCGACGCCGGACGAACTCCGCCTACAGGCGTATTACGCCCTCGCGAGCCGGATCACCTCCCTCTACTGGTTCAACCTGAGCTTGCGTTCGCTGGTGGCCTTCCCCGATCTCCTCGATCCCATGACCCGCGTCGGTCGCGAGATCCGGATGCTTGAGGAATACTATCTTGAAGGCGACGCCGTGAGCCATGAGCGTATCCTGCACGACGGCAAGCGGGACTGGGATCTGGACGTGGTGGCGGGCCCGCGCGGGGCATTGCTCTTCGCGCTCGACCTCGCCTACACGCCCGACTCCGAGGAACGAGTTTTCAAATTCGGCCCGCCGCGCGACGCCACATTCTGCTTCCGCGTGCCGGCTTACGTGAGCCCGATTGCCGAAGTCTTCCGGGTGGATGCGGAAGGCGTCACTCAGGTGAACCACAAGGTGAGCGGTGACGTTGTGGAACTTCGCGACCGCGTCAGCCGCGTCGCGGTCTATGTTGCGGCTACAAAACCAGGCGAGCTGACTCGCATTGAGGCGCGGCGCCAGGCTTTGATCGCCCGTGAGAACACCCTCGGCTTCGACCCTGGGCACAACCCGGCGGACCTGGCCGTGTTGCAGGAAATGGCGCGAAATAAATAACCATGAGCAGGTTGGACCGAACCGCTGCGAAATGCACCTCACTCCAGGGGGGGAGCGTTCCAGGTGGACAGCCGGAAGACCGGGCGCAGTTCCTCGTCCAAGGCCTCGTCCTCCACGGATGAGAGCGAAACCACATCGTGAGGGATTTCAGGCGGCCTGGCCACTGGCTTTTAGCAGCACCACCACGCGGTTTTGGATCAGCGCCCGCAGGTGGGCATCCAGATCAACGGGAACGTCGCCACCTTTCACCAGCAAGCCCAACTCCATGTTCAGGTTCATGGCGTAATCGGTTAGGTTCGCGCTGGAAATCAAAGCCGTGTTGCCGTCCGCGACCGCGCATTTGACGTGGAGTGATCCGTGTTTGCCCGCGCGGTCCGTGCCCCGGTTCTCCAGCGGCCAGACGTAAACCGAGGCGGCATGGGCCAGTTCCTCGCCCAGACCAGTGATGGCGCTGACCGTCACTTTGCCGTCGCTCTGCTCGATCGACTCCAGAATCAGCGTCACCTTTACGCCCCGCGCCGCTGCCGCAACCAACGCCGCCGCGATGTGGGGCACCTTATACGCGGCAAAGGTCACGATGATGATCGAGGTCCGGGTCTGCTCAATCAACGCCAGCAGCGCCTGATCAGTCCGCCGGAATGTGGACTCCTTCAAGGCCGGGCCGGTCCAGACGATTTCGAGGCTCTGCCGCAGCCGGTGGAACTCGTCGGTCGAGTTGCCTGCCCGGATCGCCCAGGCCAATTCGCCGGGCGTCACATCAGGGGCATCGTTCCGCCATTGCTTCACCAACCCGCTCAATGCCGCCCGCGCTTCCGGCTGGGCTACGCCGCTGGTGAGCCCGTTCAATGGCTCGGTTCCCGGCACGGCTGGCAGCGTCTCCAGTTGTCTGCAGAAGCGCTCCAGGATGGCGGAGTCGAGTCCCACGGAAACCGTGACGATGCGTTGGAGCAGCTCGGCGCGGGGAGTCATAGGCTAGTCACGCAGGAAGAACGGCACCCGGTCCAGCTGGAAGGTCCGGGCCAGCGTGGTCCGGTCCAGATACTTGTTGCCGTGCTCGCAGGAGGTCTCCGGGCTAAACAGGCAGGCGTGGCAGGCAGCCCCGTGCAGCGATAGCCCGTCGCGCCACGGATGATGCTCCACGCACAAGGGATCGGAGGCGCACAACCGCACTTGCTCCAGCGTCTGGTCGAGCAACCGGCCCAACGTCATGGGCTCACCCAAGCTCACCAACCCGCCCAGCGTGCCTTCACTGTCGGCAGCGCCGGTGTAGAGGAGCACACCTGCCATCGGTCCCCGATCGCCCGTCGGGTTCAAGGAGTATATGCGTTCCCGAATGCTGGCCGCCGTGTAACCGCATTCCACCGCGATTTGCCGCATCAGCGCATGGGCCAGCGAATGGAGCAGGATGTAGCGGATGCCAGGAAAACCGGCGTCCGGGTTCTCGATCTGCCGCGCCCGTCGCCATTCCCGGTGCGCTTGAGCGAAGTCGGCTTCCAGATCGTCCACCTTTTGGCACCAGGCGGCGATGGCCTCCTCCTTGAACTGGACGAAGATGCCTTCGCCGCGAACCTCGCTGGCCGGAACCCAGGCGGGTGAATGGCGCGAGATCGAGGCCCGACGGTCCTTCGGGATGTCCTCGATGTCGTTGAAATTGCCGGGCGAGTCAATGCGCGTGAACCCGACCAGCGCCCGGACCTCCCGCAACCGCTCCACCAAGACCACCCGCTCGATGAACGGCTCGTAGCCTTTCGCTGCCGCCACGGCCCGCAACTGGAAATCCTGCGTGTTCCGGGCCGGATCGGGATGAGAGAACGCCTCCCACTCAGCTACTTTCAGCCCTTCCTCCTTTTCGACCAGCGTACTCTGCGCCCCGCGTTTTTTCTGGATGGCGACCCAGATGCCCGCGTCCGAAAACTCGGCAAAGGCCGTTAATTGTCCGATCTTGCGAAACGCGGTCACAATCTCCAGCGAGGTTGCCGCCTCCAGCTTGGCCCAGTGGTAATCCACCAGTTGTTCGAGCTTCTCGCTCTCGGTGGGCACATGCAGCGCGGAGAGGGTGATGGGGAACCATGTGTTGGACGCGCCGAGCAGGATGCAGCGCGATTGTTCCTTGCAGCCCTTGTCGGCGAAGTCGCGCAGGTGCGGTCGGCGGCCCCGGCACTGGGCCAGCACTTGCTTGCCATCTTCAGCAAACGCATCGCGCATCCGGCGCTTGGCCCCACAGGTGTCGCAGCTTAGCACCCATGCAAAAATTAATTCCGGTTTAACTTTGGAAAGAGAGTGTAGTTCCAATTGGGCAAGGTCGGGTGCATGAGAAGGTTCAGTTCAGCCATTTGGCCATCGGAGACTTTAATTTTGGTGGGGTAGAACTCG
>CAIMWS010000073.1 GCA_903845125.1 uncultured Verrucomicrobiota bacterium | reverse complement strand
TTGGCTGGATTGGAGCACCAGTGCTGACAATACCAATATTATTTACCTGCTCGACCCCCGCTATGCGGTCTTGGCGAAATATTTTGCAAATTCCAAGAATGTTTATAAGTGTCCTGCAGATAAATACGCCAGTGGCGCTCAGAGGCAGAGAGGCTGGAATGAGCGGGTGCGCAGCGTTTCGGGTAACATTTATATTGGCGACGGAAACGGAAAGGATTCCGGGCCTAATAATATGGCTATTTATAAATCCTGCGCCAAAGCTTCCGCTTTGGTTTACCCTGGCCCCTCCAAAACTTGGGTATATATGGATGAGCACCCGGATAGCATCAACGATGCAGGTGCCTTTGCCCCTAATTCAAATGTCAACATTCCCGATGCCCCGGCCACATATCATAATGGGGCGGCTGGTTTTGCCATGGCTGACGGGCATTCAGAGCTTAAAAAATGGACTGGCCCCACAATGACGAAATCGAGGAAATCCGGAGGATTGGCTGGGGTTAACTTTAATGCACAAAACAACTTTGGCACGGTTGTTGGTGATCCTGATCTGAGATGGTATTCCTATGCCAGCCCTCGCAATTCCTCAAGAACGGTTGCGGACTAAGTTAGGATCAAGACAAATTGTTTTAAGTTTTTAAGTTTCGGGAATTTGCAAACGGGGCCGTGCCTAAAAAACACGGCCTTTTTCTATTCCCCAATTCTAAATCTCCATCAGCCTCATTGAGCGCGGTATTTTTTCAATCTAACTGCCAAAAAAAGCAGAAAACTAAAAATAAGGAAGCCACCCACGATTCTCAATTTCAATTTTCGAGCGTTAGCGGCATGCGTTTCCGCCGTCGTTAGGATTTTGACGGCGGCGTTCATTTCTCCTTGGGCGGCCTGGACCAATGGCAAATAGCCCGAATCGCCCCGGAGATAGCTGCTTTGAGCCAAACGCAGGTCTTCCTCCGCTTTAAAAAGTTCGGCTTTGGCGGACAAAGCTTGATCGCTGAAGGACAATCGCTTAAGGCGCTCCAGGGAGTTTTGCACCAGATCGCGATTGGCTTGATAATCGGCAATCGATTTAAGCGCGGAATCCACCTGCTTTTTAATTTTCCCAGCGGTATTGGCGGCTTGGTCAGAATGCCCCGCAGTCGAGGCAACTTGCGCGGAATCCAATTCACTGCGCCATAACTGGAGGTCAGGCTGGGCTAGATCCCCCTTGAAATTCGGGTTTGCCTTTCTAATAGCGGTGATCTTCGTTTCCAATAAGGTTAGATTATTCCGAGTATCGTCCAAAGCCGGCAAAGCATTTGTGCGGGCTTGCCCTTGGACATCTTTTTCAAGGGTGGAAATTTGAGATGGCAGTGATGGGGTGGCAGAATTGCCTGCTGTGAGATTGGTTTGGGCTTGGACTTGGAGAACCAGCAGTGTGACCAAACAGGTAATAACGGTGGGAGCACAGGAATTGGGGAATATCATTGGCTGACCTATGATGGTTGTTTCTTCATTAGTTTCGTGCGATGCTCATTAAGGGAATGAAAGATCAACCAAGGATTGGCGGCAATCATAAAAACGGGTCCGGCCCAAATTGGTTGGTACCGATCAATAAATGGCTCTCATTGGCCAATTTATGGTGAGTTGCGCTGGAATGCCGCGTTTACCGTTTGGAGTCAAAGCATTGAGGAAATGCCATGAAAGAATGTGAGAAGAACGAGCGTTCAAACCGGCGGCAGTTTCTGCGCCGGGGAGTGATCAGCGCCTGGTTTGCCGGCCTGTGCCAGGCGGTCGGAATTTGGCCATCCCCAGCGCGGGCAGCACAGCCAGTTGCCGGCTTGGCAGGAAAGGCCTTGGGGCCGGAGTTTACCTATGATCTGGCCCAACTCCGCAAGGTGGATCCCAAGTTGCTACAGTATCGGGAAACCGGTTCCCTGCCGTTGGGGCTGAAAGAATCCCGCGGCCTGGTTTTGGATGCGGAGGATAACCTCTATGTCGCTGGGGATCGGGCAGTGGTCATCCTCGATCGGAACGGCAAGGCCTTGGGGCAGGTGCGCCTGGATGATTCGCCACGCTGCCTCTCCCTTGGCCGGGACAAATCCATTTTCGTAGGTTTCAAGGACCATGTGGAAGTGTATTCGCCCGGCGGTGAGCGCAGGGCGCGGTGGGAAAAATGCGGGCCGAAGGCGGTATTGACGGCCATTGCGGTCAGCGAAAACCGGGTTTTTGTTGCCGATGCCGGTTCGCGTATGGTGCATTTTTATGACTTGAATGGAAACCTTCAAAAAAGTTTGGGCAAGAAAACACCTGGCAGCCAGGGACCAGTCTTTATTATTCCCAGCCCCTATTTCGACCTGGCCATTGGCCCGGGGAATTTGCTGTGGGTGGCAAATCCCGGAGAACATCGACTCGAGGTATACACCATGGACGGCGAAGCGGAGTTTTCCTGGGGTAAATATTCCCTCGCCATCGACGGTTTCTGCGGTTGCTGCAATCCGGTTCATTTTGCGCTGTTGCCAGATGGCCGCCTGGTGACCAGTGAAAAAGGCCTGCCGCGGATCAAGATTTACAGCGCCCGCGGCGAATTTGAATGCGTTGTGGCGGAGCCTGAGCAATTTGCAAAGTATTTGGATACGGCCGCGGCCAATCCCATGGGCTTGGATGTGGCGGCGGATTCAAAAGGATCCATACTGGTGCTGGATTCCATGAGCGCGGCGGTCCGAATTTTTCAGCATAAAGCCCGGGCTTGAATTCAGCCACAGATTTGGAGTTCAATCAGCCGCTGCAAGATGAAACATGATTTGAAAAAGCAGGGATCACGGAGGGAGTTTTTGCGCCTGCTGGGGCGCTATCCGCTTTTTTTCGGTTTGTTGGCCATAGGCGGTTTCCTGGCCAGCAGGAAGCCCCGTCCGGATGCTGCCAATTGCCTGCCGGCCAATACCTGCGGGCAATGTCAGGCTGCCTCGCTATGTTCCCTGCCCAAAGCTAAAGATTTTCGAAGCCAATCGACTTATGCCGGAAACCGTTCCTAACAACCACCGCCGCCAATTTTTTGGCGCCGGGATCAGGGGGGCCTTTCTGTTCGTTTTGGGGGCAGCCACCAGTTTGTTTGCCCGGTATACCCAAAAGGAGAAAATGGTATGGCAGATTGATCCCTCCAAATGCGTGCAATGCACGAATTGCGCCACTAAATGCGTGCTGCAGCCCTCCGCGGTAAAATGCGTGCAAGCCTATCCCATGTGCGGCTATTGCAAGTTATGCACGGGGTATTTTGAGCCGCAGCCCAACCGCTTGAACACGGCGGCGGAAAACCAGTTGTGCCCCACCGGCGCCATCATCCGCACGGCCTTGGAATATCCCTATTACGAATACACGATCGAGGAGAGCCTTTGCATTGGCTGTGCCAAGTGCGTCAAGGGCTGCACTTTGTTCGGCAATGGTTCTTTTTTCCTCCAAGTCCGCCATGATCGCTGTGTGAACTGCAACGATTGTTCCATTGCGCTGGCCTGCCCTGGACACGCTTTTAAAAGAGTGCCAGCCAGCCAGCCCTATTTGTTGAAAAACCGGGAGCACCAGGCATGATCCCACACGCGGACGCGGGTCATCCATCACCCGGCAGAGGAAATGCCTGGCGTTTCAGCCTGGCTCGGTTGTGGCAAATCGCCATGGTCGTTTTAATGGCCGGGTGGGCTTGCCTCGTTTCGGGTGTCGAGCGATTCCCTCCCCCGGAATTTGAAGCCACCTATAAAATGCCCTCTACTACCACGCCGCCGGCCCGAGCTCAAGGCATGGAATATGTGGATGTGGCCGTCTTGTTGGGGGCGCTTTCGGCAGCCTCCTATTTGTCCCTGGTCAAGCGCCGGCGAAGTCATTTGCTGGTTTTGTCCCTTTTTTCCCTGCTTTATTTCGGTTTTTATCGCAAAGGATGCATCTGCCCGGTGGGATCCATCCAAGACGTTGTCCTGGCTTTGGGCAACCAGGGGTACTCCGTGCCGGTTACCGTGCTGGCTTTTTTCTTTTTGCCACTGATCTTCACTCTGTTTTTCGCGCGTGGATTTTGTGCCGCAGTTTGTCCGCTGGGGGCTATCCAGGATGTGGTGGTGGTCAAACCCGTAAAGGTACCCCATTGGCTGGAGCAGGGCTTGAGCATCATTCCTTTTGTCTATCTCGGCCTCGCCGTATTGCTGGCGGCCACGGGCAGCGCCTTCCTGATTTGCCAGTTCGATCCTTTTGTGGCTTTTTTCCGGCGCAGCGGCAGCGCGGGCATGCTGGTTCTCGGCATCGCATTCCTGCTGGTGGGCACGTTTTTTGGGCGCCCTTATTGCCGGGTTTTTTGCCCGTACGGCGCCATCCTGCGGGTGCTTTCCTTTTTCTCCAAATGGAATGTCACACTGACACCCAATGATTGCCTGCGTTGCGAGATTTGCGATGTGGCATGCCCCTATGGGGCCATTCGTGAGCCGGCCGAGGCCGAACCTTCTTTATCAACCAGGCCCGCCCGCGTACGGCTGGCATTATTGATCCTCTTGATACCGCTGCTGATCGGTGGTTTAGGCTGGCTGGGCAGCCGGCTCAGCGTTCCGTTGTCCAAGTTGCATAAAGTGGTCAGCCTCGCGGAGCAGGTGGCCCTGGAGGACGCCAATCCCGCGACCCCGCCCACGGATGCCAGCAAGGCGTTTCGCCAAACCGGGCGTCCGGTGAACGCTTTGCTGGCCGATGCCTTGCGCATACGCCAGCAGCTAGTCACGGGAGGTTGGCTATTTGGCGGTTTTGTAGGCTTGGTGATGGGGATCAAATTGGCCAGCTTGTTTGTTCCCAAAAACCGGACTGTTTGGGAACCAGACGAGGCGGCCTGCTTATCTTGCGGGCGCTGTTTCACCTATTGCCCGAAAGAGCTGGTGCGCGCCAAGAAAGTGCAACGCAAAAATGCCATCCCTTTGAAGCCCGTCTAACATGGATGCCAATCCGCCCACAACCGTTTCTGCGCCAAAACCAAAGCCTAGCGGTCCGCCTCCCGATCCTTGGCGGCAAGCTGTCCGCACCACCGCCGTGGTTTCCGGCTCTTTCTGCCTGGTTCTCGCATTGCTTCTGGCCGGGAACTTCATCCAAGGCAGGTTTTTTGATCCGTTAACCTCTCCGGAATTGGCCTCGCTCAAAGTGGAGTTGAATAAAAACCCACTCGATGAAAAACTCAAGGAACGCATCCGGCTGGTCGATCTGGAATTGCGCAAGAAAGTTTTCCAGCGGCAGAATCTGGCCAATGATGGCGCCTGGCTTCTGTTCGGGGGCATGGCGGTTTTTCTGCTTACCCTTAAAACAGTGACGTATCGCAAGAAAATCCCCCGGCCGCCAGCCCGTAAAACCCCTGATTCACCAACCGCCCATGCGGTGCGGGCCAGTTGGGCGGTAGCCGCCACCAGTTTCTTGGTTGTGGCATCTGCCTACACCGTTGCCACCAGATCTGGCACCAGCCTCCGGGCTTCCGCTGCGGAAAACGCGCCACTGCCAGCCACCAACGAGCTTGCCTCGGCCAACCCAGTGGAAACACCTTCGCTGGCGAGTCATCCTGAACCAGCCAAAACCTCTGTCCCGTTGCCAGCCGCTCCTTTTCCGACGCGTGAAGAGATCCGGAAAAACTGGCCGCGCTTCCGCGGGCCGGAGGGCGCAGGCATTTCCGCTTTTACCAATTATCCCCCATCCTGGAATGGCACCAACGGAGAAGGCCTGCTATGGAAAGTCGCAGTGCCAATGTATAATCCCAATTCGCCGGTGGCCTGGGGCGACCGCTTGTTTTTGACCGGCGCTAATGCCAAAAAACGCGAGGTTTACTGTTACGAGGGGGGAACCGGGAAACTTTTATGGTCCAAACCGGTGGAAACGCCTCAGAGCAATGTGGGCGAGCCGCCCAACGTGATGGAGGATTCGGGAGGGCATGCGCCCTCCACCGCCGCCACTGACGGGCGCCGGGTCTATGCCATTTTCGTGAATGGCGATGTGGCCGCCTTCGATTTGGATGGCAA
>CAIMWS010000072.1 GCA_903845125.1 uncultured Verrucomicrobiota bacterium | reverse complement strand
TTGCGACGGAGAAGGTGATTGAACGCCTGAATTCTTAGCCCAATGCGCGACATTTCCCACCATTCCACCTTGCCATACAAGTCCCGGTACCTGCTTGGATTCCGCCTGCTATTAGGAAGTTATTTATGCACGAACGCTAAGTGGCGTTCGTCGCCCCCGCCACTGGAACGCTGTTCAGATACCACTGGTAACTGGTGGCGCCCACCGCCGCCACGGTGAAGCTGGCACTCTGGCCCATGCTCTTCACCAGGCTGGCCGGTTGGCTGGTGATGGCCGGCACCGTGAAATTCGCCAGGCCGCTGAAGTTGAGGATGTAGTGGTTCTCGGCCGAGGCGCCGGTGGTGGCGTTGAAGCCCACCACGCCCACGTTCGTCGCAAAGAGGCTGGCGAGGTTGAGCGTGTAATTGAAAGTCAGCGGATTGTTGGTGCCGCCCGCAGCACTGCCGGCCAGCGTGGTGTTGGCAATGGTCACGGTCAGCCGGTTGCTCACGGCCAGGTAGGCCGCGGTGAGGTTGTAGGGCGGGTTGGCGCCGCTGGAAACACAGCTCAAACCGGGGGCCTGGCTGGCGCTGGAAAAGGCCGCGGCCAGGTTGACCACGGGGAAATTCGTCTGGCTGCCGCCGATGCCGTAGCTGACCTTCAAGGTCGAGGCCGAGGGATCACCACTGTTTTGAAAATCATCCAACTGGATGATCAGGAACTTGCCGGTGTAGCTCCCCGAGGCGTTGGTGCCGTCGGACTGGATGACCAACCCGCACTGGTCCGCCGCGCCGTTGCGGGCATAGCCGCCCTGGAACGTCCAGTAGAACTTCCAGCTTTGGCCGGGATTGATGGGCGCGGGCTTGAACCAGAACGAGCCATTCTTGCCGAGGTTGCTATCGGTGACGGCCATGCGCTTGGGCATGGCGGAATAGCCAGTGTCGGTGGCCCAGTATGCGTCGCCCCGCACCTGCCAGTCGGTGCTTTGCCAGCCGGTGTCCGCCTGGTCGAAGGCGTATGCCATCGAGTGGGTAGGGATATCCAGCAACAAGGAGGCCACGCTGCTGGTGACGCTGCCAGCGACATGGGTGGCCACGGCCTGAAAGGTGGCGCCATTGTTGACGGCCTCGGCGGCCACCAGCAGGTTGCTGCCGTTCTGCCCGGCGAGCAGTTTGCCGTTCTGATACCACAGGTAACCGGCGGCGTTGGTGGCACTGACGCTGAACACGAGCGGGCTGACCCGGCCTAGGTTCGTCCAACTGCTGGAGGAAGCGGCATAGGTAAAATAGTTGCTGCTGGATCCCCCCACCGTGCTGAGGCTGACGGGCTGGCTGGTGAGGGAGGTGGGTGGCACTTGCGCGACCACCCTTACGGCACCGGTAACGGAATAGTAATCCACCAAATCCGAGGGCGTGAAGATGACACTGTTGGTGCTCGTAAAGCCGGCGGGGATGGTGCCGGGCGTGGCCCAGGCAAACGTGCCCTCCGCCGAAACCGTGCCGCCGCTCAGTGTGGAACCAGCCAGGGTCTGGCCGTAAATAATGTCGCTGGCCGACGGCCAGACGCTCACGATGGGGGTCGCCCGGTTGATGACTTGCACCAGCGTACCGGTGCCCGGCCCATAATTGGTATCACCCGCGTAGGTAGCGGTGAGATTGTAGCTGTTCACCACCAGACTGTTGGTGAGGGTGAGGGTGGCCGAGGCCGAGGAGTTTCCGGTTAAACCCCCCATGGCCTGACCCGTCAACGCACAACTGCCGAGCAGATTGGTTCCTTCGCGGAAGGTGACGAGGCCCGTCGGCGGGGAGGCTGGGCCGTAAACCTGGGCGGTCAGCGTCACGTTGGATCGGTAGGTCGTCGGATTTTGGCTGGAGACCAGCCACACCATGTTGGTCGCCAGGGTTCTGAAGCTGAGCGTATCGCCAGAGGTCGTGCCGAGGCTGTTGGTGGTCAAAGCACGGTAATAATAGGTGCTCTGCGGGAGCAACCTGATCAACTCAAGGCTGACATTTACATTCTTAGTGCCCGCAACCGTTTGGGCGAAGATAGGGTCGCCCCGCAGGCCAACGGTCATCCGGCGAATGAGATGGTTCGCTCCATCACCTACATAGACTGTGCCGCTGGCATCAACCGTTACGCCCCCTGGCGTATAGAACTTAGCCAGCGGGCCTACGCCCTCGGCATATCCCTTACCCGAACCTGCCATCGTGGAAACCGCTCCCGCGGGCGTCACCGCGCAAATTCGATTATTGCCGGTATCCGCCACGTAGAGAGTGCCGTTGGTGTCCACCGCCACGCCCGTCGGAAAGTTGAATTGAGCCGCCGCACCCAGGCCGTCGCAGTAGCCTTGAGTCGAACCCGCCACGGTGGTAACCACTCCCGACGACGTCACTTTGCGGATGCGCTGGTTCCCATAATCGGCCACATAGATATTGCCACTGGCGTCCATTGCCATGCCAGCCAGACCGGCGAATTTGGCCGCCGCGCCCGTGCCGTCAGCATACCCGGTTGTCGCCTGACCCGCCAGGGTGGTGACCACCCCTGCCGAGGTCACCTTGCGAATGCGGTTGTTCCCCCAATCGGACACATAGGCATTCCCGTTGTTGTCCACCACCACGCCCGTCAGCCCTGCGAATCTCGCCGCGGTTCCTGTGGCATCAACATAGCCGCTCGACCCATAGTTTGGCCCCACGCTCGAACCAGCCAGGGTGGTCACCACCCCTGCCGGCGTCACCTTGCGAAGGGCATCGCCATCGCACACATAGAGATTTCCGCTGCGGTCCAGGGCCATGGCGCCCGGACCTCGGAATTGCGCGTTCGTGCCGGTGCCGTTGGCGTAACCGGAACCAAAGTCGTAGTAGCCGACAGCGCCAGCCAGAGTGACAACCGTCCAGGTGATGAGCTGGAACCTGGCGTCCATCGTGTTGCCATTCGGGTTGATCGTGGCATGGACCGTGGCCCCGTCCAGCCCGATGGCGCTGGCATTCAAGGTGGTCACGACGGGCATCGTTCGCGCGGTAACCCTTACGGAACCTGTTACGGACAGGTAATCCACCCCATCCGTGGGCGTGAAGGTGACACCCTGGGAGCTTGGGCCGGCGTTGGGTTTGGTGGTGGGTTTGGTCCAGGAATACGACCCCGGCACGGAAGAGGTGCCACCGGTCAGCGTGGAGCTCAACAAGGTCTGCCCGTAATAGATGTCGCTGGCTTTGGGCCAGGCGGAGACGGACGGAGCAGCTTGCGTGACGGTGTGATTAAAGGGATCGCTCAGGCTTCCGCTATAGCGCGAATCACCCGGATACACCGCCGCGAGGCTGTGGGTGCCGCCTGTGAGGCCACTCGTGCTGAAAGCAGCCACGCCATTGGTCAGCGTGCCAGTGCCCAGCACCGTGGTGCCTTCCTTGAAAGTCACACTCCCGGTGGCGGCACTGGGCGAGACCCTGCCGAACAGAGTGACGCTGGCGCCATAGACCGTGGGGTCGCCCGAGTCGGACATCGCGATGGTGGTGCTGTTGGTGCCGCGTGGGGGAGTGTTGGTCAGGCTGAGAAAACTAATGGAGGTGAGATTGCCATTGGTTCCGTCTTTGATGGAGTAAGAATAGTTCGTGGAGGTGGCAACCCCGGGGTAGGTGTTGTAGATGCGGATGGCCTGGGTCGAAGTCAGGAAGGCGAACCCATGGCCATCAAGCTGGACGGTGCTGCCGGCTACAGCCAATTCGTTATCATAGGCGAAATTGTTGCCCTCGTTCGTGTAAACGCCCCCCAGGCCGCGCAGCCCGGTGATCACGGCGCCGTTCCAGGTGCCGGTCACCCCCGTGATCGCGAAGGCCGTCGTGTATTGGACGCCGGCGAGCGGGGAGTCGGCCACCGTCAGGATGCCCGTACCAGTCTGGCCGCCAGTAAAACTAAACGGGATGGTCGCCGCTTGGGCCGAAGCGCCTAAAAGGACAATGGCGGCCAGCAGAGCGGAGTTGAGGCGCATATTTTCAACGATTTTGATGGTTTTCATTTTCTTTAGAGGTCAGAGGTAATCAGATTTGGCACCCAGGTTCGCCAGCCAAGGGGCTGGGCATTGGAATCCGGTCCGGCCGGCACCCGGCCAGTCCCATCGGTTCCGGCCCAAGCGGGGATGGCTGAAGGCTGGGGGCACCCGTTCCCCGAGGCTTTGGCGGCTTAAGACTGAGTTGCGTTCCGGTTCCATAAATTACTTCTGTTTCCTATATTTTGGCTGGCCGGCACCCCCAGCGCTCCAAGCGCTACACCGGTGGCCGGCTGGCCTTATTTCTCCCTACTCTAGCAAACCGAATATTAATGGCAGATTAATGGAGGCCGGTTTTTGAAAAATATTTTTCACGGGTTTTATCCCTCATCAACCATGCCGAAACCGTGTTCCAATGCCAGGTTAACGCTGCGCTGTTAAAAAAGGGATGAAGTTGCCCGCACCTTGATAAATGAGAGGTAAGTGGTTGTAACACACGTTATTGTGCAATCAATATATCATGCCTTATAACAGTGTATTGCGATTTAGTGAATAATAGAATAAAAAGTCATGCACGATGGAATCCTGCCAAACACGGCCGAGCCAATGGCCTGGACTCCGCTGCTTCCGGCGATTGGCGCGCAATATTTTTGGAAATATCACAGGTAATCACGACGGGGCGGCAGGAACGGAAATTTAACTGCGTGGAGGTAGTGGAACTCCTCTGGATACGGCTGATTACGGCTGATGTCCATCCCTCTGCCACCGATGCGTCACCTGGGTGCTATTAATCGGACTGGCGCACAGTGCATGTACATAGCAATACTACGCCGTGCTCCAGCACAGTGGACACTGCTCTCTCCGGCCGCCCATGGACTGGTGCAGCCGTTTCGCTATGGTTTTAAACTTCTGGCTTCGGTTTATCCCGTCCGGGGAAGGTAATAATTGGCGGGAATTAAATTCCAATCATTATGTGACGAAACGACCAAAAAACGGGACGAACGGGCCACTGAGGGATTCAGCGCGCTTTGGTTTTTGAACCGTGACGGAACCAGAACAGACTAATGCGCACCAGGTGGGGATGGCGCGGGAATGATTCCAAGCCATGGGGAAGGGAAAAGCGCCGCAGGACGGCGCAGGCCAAAACCTGGCGGAGAACTCAATACGCCAGGGCAAGGTGGGCCAGCAAGGTTCGCTCCCCGAACCAAAGGCACGGCAACTATTTCATTATGTGCCCGGGGCCCGTTTTTTTCGAGGTTATCCCCGTGTTCGCCCCACCGAAAAATCCCGCTGTGATTGGCGGCGGACGGTGGGGAGGGTTTTTGTAAAACCCAGTCTGCTGACTACGACGCCATGGTCCTCGACGTGATGCTCCCGCGCATGGATGGCCGGGAAGTGCTCACCCGCCGGCGCGCCGTCAAAGCGACCCCATCCCGGGGCTGACTACCCGCGACCGCAACCAAAGCAAAAATTGGGGAAGCAGAAGGTGGACGGGCGCGACGGGATATTTCCGACCAGCCCGCGGTTGACCGCTAGCTGGCGCCAACCTAACATGGAGCAAATCAATAATGTGGGAAAAGGATTGCCATGGCCAATAACTGGAACAACTGGAAAGTGGTGCGGAAGCCTGGGGTGGATCATAATCATCCAGCGGGAAGGGGAGGTTCATTATGAGCGCCGGGGGAAAATGCCCGGTGACTGCCACCAAGGATCATCCTTGGGAGAACAGCCTGGGGATGAAGTTTGTGCCGGTGCAAAATACCCAGGTGCTGTTCTGCATCTGGGAGACCCGTGTGCAAGATTATGCCTCCTATGCGCAAGCCAATTTAGGGATCAATTGGGAGTGGCAGGAGCCTGGCTTTGAACAAGGGCCAATGCATCCGGTAGTCAACGTAAACTGGGAGGATGCGCAGGTCTTTTGCCAGTGGTTGACGAACAAGGACCAGCAGGAAGGGAGGATCAGCCCGCAGCAAAGGTATCGTTTACCGACTGATGAAGAGTGGAGCTGGGCGGTGGGTTTGCCGAAGGAGGAAGGAGCTACGCCGGAAGAGAAGGATGGGAAAATAAAGGATCATTATCCGTGGGGGAAGCAATGGCCGCCGCCACAGGGGGCGGGGAATTATTGTTAGGAGAAAGCGCATCGGAAATATTCGGGTCGGGAATATATAGCTGATTACGACGATGGATATGCGGGGACGGCGCCGGTGGGGAGTTTTACCCCGAATCCGCATGGTTTGTATGACTTGGGCGGCAACGTGTGGGAATGGAGTGAGGACTGGTACAATAACGATAAAGATGTCCGGGTGTTGCGCGGGGCGACTTGGGGCATTGGCCATCCCGGCGGCCTGCTCTCCTCGTTTCGCAACAACTGCCCTCCTGATTACCACCGCGTCTTCCTCGGTTTGCGGGTGGTGTTGGAGGGCACTGCGGACTAGGCTGACGGGCGCTGGCGGACGGGAAGCGCAAAGCGAACTGGAGCGGCCGGACAACACCGGGGATTGCGCTTGAAAACACGCCGGGGTTGGGACATGGTGGCGCGCATGGGTTAGTTGTTTAAGGCATGAATGAGCGGTCGATATTGCACCAGTCCTTTTCGGTTCGCTTCGCTTATCCCGTGGTCTTCACCCGCAAGGTTTTTGACCCGGTTAATCGCGCGCTGCTGGAGGTGATCCAAGGTGGCGGGGAATCCCGCCAGCCGCAGCGGTGTGCCCTGTTCCTGGAGGCCGGCCTGGCCGGGGTCAGGCCCACGTTATCCACCGCCATCAGCGGTTATTTCGCCGCGCATGCCGGCCCAGTCGAGCTGGCCGCCCCGCCGTTCATCATCCCGGGTGGGGAAAGCGCCAAAGACAGCCTGGATGGCACGCTGCGGATTGCGGATCATCTGGCCGATTGCCGCCTCTGCCGGCATTCGTATGCGGTGGCCGTGGGGGGCGGCAGCCTCCTGGACACCGTCGGGCTGGCCACGGCGCTGGTGCATCGCGGGTTGCGGCTGATCCGGATCCCCACCACCGTGCTGGCCCAGAACGACGCGGGCGTGGGGGTAAAGAACGGCGTCAATTACCGGGGGGCGAAAAACTTCCTCGGCACTTTTGCGCCGCCTTTCGGGGTGGTCAACGATTTCGAGTTCATCCGCACGCTGCCCCAACCGGGCTGGGCGGACGGCATCGCCGAGGCCTTCAAGGTGGCCATCATCAAGGATCTGGATTTTTTTGATTTCCTCTGCGCCCAGGCCCCGGCCCTGGCGGCCCGCGGGGAACAGGCCATGGAGGAGTTGATCCACCGCTCGGCCCGCATCCACCTGGAGCACATTGGCGCCGGCGGGGATCCGTTTGAATTCGGCCGCAGCCGGCCGCTGGATTTTGGGCATTGGTCCGCCCACCAGCTGGAATTGATGTCCGGCTACCAGGTGAGCCACGGCCAGGCGGTGGGGATCGGCATCCTGCTTGATTCCCTTTACGCCGGCCTGCTCGGGTGGCTCTCCGCGGAGGAGATCGCCCGCATCCACCAAGGGCTGGCCCAATCCGGGGTGACGCTCTGGCATGATCTGCTGGAGCGCCGGAGCGCGGAGGGCTCCCTGGAGATCCTCGATGGCCTGCGCAGCTTCCAGGAACACCTGGGGGGCGTTTTGACGATCACCCTCCCCCGGGGTTTGGGCCGGAGCGTGGATGTGCACGAAATGGATCCCGCCCGGGTGGTAACCGCCATCAGCCTTTTAAAACAGCGCTCCTCAACCTCCAAACCGCCATGTTGATCCAGAAAAATCCCCCCCTGCATCTCTCCTATTGCCTGAACATCCATCCCGGCGAGACGCTGCCCGAGGTAGTCCACGCCATCGAGCATTACGCCACGGCGGTGCGCCAGGCGCTGGCCATGCCCGGAGAATTCGGGCTCGGACTACGCCTCAGCTGCCAGGCCGCCCAGGAGCTTTCGGCCCCGGGCCGGCTGGCGGAATTCCAGGCCGTCTTGCAGGGTTCGGGGATGTATACCTTCAGCATCAATGGCTTCCCTTACGGGCAGTTCCATGGTGTGCGGGTCAAAGAAAAAGTTTACGAGCCGGATTGGCGCAGCCCTTTGCGCCGGGATTACACCTGCCAATTGGCCAACATCCTGGCCACCTTGGCGCCCAAGGCGGCAGGTGGCAGCATCAGCACGGTGCCGCTGGGGTACCGGGCCGCCTGGCCGGAAGGCGCGGAATCCCCCGCCATCCAGCGGCTGATGGAGACCGTGGTCCACCTCCATCACCTGGGCGAAACCACCGGCTGCCTGGTCCATGTTGGCTTGGAGCCGGAGCCGGATTGCGTCCTGGAGACCACGGAAGAGACCATCAGCTTCCTCCACCGGGTCTTTCGGGAGGGGCGGCACTGGTTGCGCGGGCAGGTGCCCGCCGGCGCCGAGGAGGCCATCATCCGGAAACACCTGGGGGTCTGCCTGGACACCTGCCACGTGGCGCTGCAATTTGAAGACCCGGCGGCCATGCTGCGCCGCTATGTAGCCGAGGGCATCCTGGTTTCGAAGATCCAGGTCAGCGCCGCCCTGGAAGTGGATGCCCGCCACGCCGAGGTGATCAAACCCTTTGACGAGCCGGTCTATATGCACCAGGTCAAAGCGCTCGACACCCAGGGGCGGAAACAATCGTGGCGCGATCTGCCCGATGCCCTGGCGGATTGGCCGGCGGCGGCGCAAAAAATCCGGGTCCACTTCCATGTGCCGCTCTTTTGGGACGGCACCCCGGGCATCAAGCCCACCAGCGGCTGCCTGGGGCCGGAATTTTGGGCGGCGGTCGTGGCCGGCGGCGCCACGCGCCACCTGGAGGTGGAAACCTATTCCTTCGGCATGATGCCCGCCGCCGTGCGCCCGCCGGATATCGTACAAAGCCTCAAGCTGGAACTGGGCTGGGTGATGGCCCGGCTTTGAAATCCCTGGGCAGGCCGTGGGTGTCCAGGCTCCCGGGCATCCGCCGGGGCAGGCGACCCGACCGGCAGGGGTCGGCCGGCCCGCGGTTCCAGGCAGGGCTTATTTCGGCTGCCAACAGAATACGTTGCCCGTGAGGCTGGCGATGTAGATTTTACCGTCCAGGGCGACGTGGATTCCATGGCCCGGGCTTTCGATGGACCCCAAGATTTTGCCGGTGCGTTTGTCGAGGCGCATGATCCGGCCGGAGAGGGTGTCAAAATCGGCGTTTTCCTGGTGGTTGCGGTGGGTGATAATCCACAAGTCTTCGTTGGGTGTGAGGCACATGCCCTGGGTGGCGCCCAGGTGGGTCCATTGTTTCAGGAACTTCCCGTCGGAATCGAAAATCTGGATGCGGTCGTTTTCCCGGTCGCTGACATATACCCAGCCGCTCGCATCCACCACGACGGCATGGGGCAGATGGAATTGACCGGGCCCGGATCCTGGTTCACCCCACGCCAAAAGGTATTTGCCCGCCGCGGAAAACTTGACCACCCGGGAATTGCCATAGCCATCCGTGACAAAAAAATCGCCATTGGCTGCGAAACCCACATCGGTTGGGCGGTTGAAGGTTTGAGCGGTGGCTCCCGCCTGCCGCGGCGTGCCCAGGGTGAGCAATAATTTCCCCTGGCGGTCGAATTTCAAGACCTGATGCAGGCCGGTGTCGGTAATCCAAAGGCTGCCTTCGCGGTCGATCCGGATCCCATGCGGGTTGCTAAACCGGCCCGCACCCCAGGACCGCAGGTAACGGCCCTGCCGATCGAACACAATCAACGGATCGGCCTGGGGGCCTCGCTGGAACACATAAACCTCCCCGGAGGCATCCGTGGCCACCGAGGATACCCTGCCCAATTTCCACCCCGCAGGCATGGTATCGTAAGGTTCTTCCCCAAAACGGAGGTTGACCCGGTAATTCAGTGCGCCGCCTTCGTGGGGATACCAGCCCGGTTCCGCGCCCCATGACGGGCAGGAAAGCAGCCAGCTCCCCGCCAACAGCGGCAAAAGCCAGCGGCGCGGTTTGACCCATGGGCAAAGGCGGCGGTGCAGGCGCGAATCCTGAAAGGTGGGCGCGCAGCCCAATCCGGGTCCGTTGGGAGGGGAAAATTGGGTGTTCATATGGGAGGAAGTTATACCTTGGGCTTGGTCGCGGTCAACCTCTGCGCGACCTGGCTGAAACAGGCCAGCCAGGGATTCGCCCCGCTTCGGAGCCGGCTGCCCGCGCCGCAAGCTTTCTTTTTTGTTTTGACACTGGCCGCGATTGCCGTTGCTATGGGGCATCGCAGAAAAAACATCACTTAATGAAAGGACATATGATCAACAACACAACCAAACTCGGCGTCGCCATGGCCATGGCTTCCTGCCTGGCCGGATTCTCCCTCGCCGCCGCCGAAATCCCGGATGCCAACCGGATCAACGGCGTGGCCATCGGCTGCCAGGCCTATTCCTTCAACCGTTTCAGCGCCTTTGAGGCGATCGAAAAGACCGCCGCCGCGGGCGGCAAGGTCATCGAGTTTTTCCCCGGCCAGAAGCTCAGCAAAGAGGAGCCGAATCTCAAGGTGGACCACAACGCCTCGGATGAAGTCCTGGACAAACTGAAGGCCAAGCTCGACAAACACGGGGTAAAAGCCGTCAATTACGGCGTGGTGGGCATCTCCGCCAAGGAGGACGAATGCCGCAAGGTCTTCGAATTCGCCAAAAAAATGGGGTTGGATGCCGTGACCACCGAATCCGTAGACGCCCTGGACACCATCGAGAAATTCGTGAAGGAATACGATATCAAGGTCGCCATTCACAATCATCCCCGCCAGGCAAACAACCCCAACTACAAGGTCTGGGATCCCAATTACGTCCTGTCCGTGGTGAAGGATCGTGATTCGCGCATCGGTTCCGGCGCCGACACCGGCCATTGGCTGCGCTCGAACCTGAACCCGGTGGAATCCCTGAAGATTCTGGAAGGTCATATCATCAGCAGCCATCTGAAGGATCTCAACGTCATGGGACCGGCCGGCCATGATGTCCCCTATGGCACCGGCGTGGCCAACATCCCGGGCATCCTGAACGAACTGCGCCGCCAGCAGTTCAAGGGCAATATCTCCATCGAATACGAGCACAACTGGGACAACTCAGTGCCGGAAATCGCCCAGTGCATCGGTTACGTGCGCGGATTCAGCACCCCCCGCGGCAACCGCCGCGCCCAGCAGCAGCAATAGCCGCGTTGAACCAGGATTCTTGCATCAGACGAGCCGTGCCACTGGGGCACGGCTTTTTGCTTCCCTTGCGCCCCAGTTTTTTAATCACATCCGGCTCGGCCGGTTGAAAATCGCCCTGATTCCTGGGGGAACCAGGTGCACTTTTTAGAACCACCAAAGGAGGGGATCCGCAGCCGGCGGAGCGGGCAGGTTTGATCCATAGATGCGCGCAATGCACTTCGCGGTTTGGGCAACAATCGGCGGCGCCATCCCTTTCCTCCCCAACCCAAGGGCAAGGCTCAGTGCCTTTCCCAAGGGGTTTCAAAACGGGCGTTTCAAAACGGGCGATTGACAGTCCGCCAGCGGACGGTAGCCTTTTGTCTCAGCCCTGACGAAACGCCCTTTGGCGATGAAAAGCGAAAACGATCAGTACGACAGCCCATGGAAGGAAGCGCTGGAGAAATATCTGCAGCCCCTGCTGGAGTTTTGTTTTCCCAACATCGCTGACGCCATCAACTGGCGCACCAACCCGGAATTTTTGGACAAGGAGTTGCAGGAAGTGGTGCGTGATGCCGCCCTGGGGAAACGGCGGGTGGACAAGTTGATCAAGGTCCAACTCTTGGACGGCAGCCAGGGCTGGTTGCTGATCCATGTGGAAGTGCAGCACCGGCCGGACCAAAACCTGCCTTTGCGGCTCTACCAATACCACCGGCGTTTGAACGACTATCACGGGGAAAACGTGTTGACCCTGGCCATCCTGGCCGATGGCGATCCCGACTGGCGCCCGGACCATTACGAGCGGCAGGTATTCGGCTGCCGGGTGCGGTTTGACTTCCCCACCTGCAAGCTGTTAGATTTGACTCAGCAGGCGAAGGCCGAAGCGGCGAAGGGAGTGCCATCGGCCGTCATTGTGCTGGCCAACTGGCTGGCGCAGCAGACCCAGCGGAAGATGGCGGAGCGGTTTGATCGGAAATGGGATCTGACGCGGCGTCTTTACGACTTGGGATTGGATAAGGCGGCGATCTGGGAG
>CAIMWS010000071.1 GCA_903845125.1 uncultured Verrucomicrobiota bacterium | reverse complement strand
TCATGAAAATGACCACCATGACGATGATCAAGGCAATGCCGCTCGCGCAAGATGTCTGGCGAATCTTCATCGCACCCTCCCGGAGCCACCGGATTGGCTGTCGCGGAAGCCGCGCGATCCGGGCGGACCCGTGGCAATGCCCGGAGGAAGGTTGGATCCCCCCGTCATGCCCGGGGGTGGAACATTACCGCCAGGTCCCCCCGCATTTTGGTAGGCAGGGGGAACCACGATGCTGGACATCGCCACCACCCGGGTGCAAATGTCATCTGATTCCGAGGCATAACCCTTTCCATATCCTAAAGTGACCCGCACTAGTTTGGGTATTTGGTTGGTGAAGCGCCATTCGGATGACCAATCGTTGGTTTGCGAACCCCAGAAATCGAGCGTGAATTGGCTGATGTCCCTGGCCAACACAATCTGGAACGGCTTTTGCATGGAGTTGGTTTCGGCCAACAGCGGCATCTGATACATCACCAACTGGTTGCGCCCATCCTGGCTGTTTTCAACCTGAAAAGTAACGCGGCGTAGTACTTGGTCCCCAAATAAACCGGATTCAGGGAAGGAAACGGGCAATCGTGCCACAAAACTCAGGAAGCCAAAATCGCTGGAGGTATCTGCGTCGAATGAATAAAAATCCCAATTGGCGCCAAACATCTGGGCGCACATGAGGGAATCGACCAGACAGCGCATGGCCATTCTGGTGCGCTGCATGCGGGCAGCGGAATCCAAACCGACTTTTGCCGCCCGCACGATTGCCGACCAGCTTGAATAAATCGCGGTGAGCACGGCCCCCAAAATAGTGATGGCGATCATGATCTCAAGCAAGGTGAAAGCCAGGCCGCCCAAGGGGCCGCGTTTTGCTCGGCGGCGACCGTGCCCATGGGCAGTTCCACCAAGCCCCTGCTCGGCGCCAAGTTGGCAGCCACCATCGCCTGCTGGCGGTAACATTAGAGTTCTCATTGGCGGGAAACCATCACCGGCTACAGCCCCACTCGAAAACGTGCTCTCCAGGATCATCGGCCGCCTCCCCGCATTTGGAATCCTTGTCCCACACCTGAACCCGCCCGGGTGCCGGATTCCGGTCGAAAAAGAAGAATGCTCAATTTCGATTCCTGGTTTTGCCGTCCGGCATCCGGGCTTACTGTAAAATCCACCTGGAAAAGCCCGTTGGTGGAAACCAGATAAATATCCCGGGTCCAATGAAAACCGGGATATAAATCCCCAAAATCGCCGGAAACCGTTCCTTCAGTTAATTTATTCGTCAAAGTCAATTCCGCCGCCAGGCTGCAAATATCGACGGTTTCGGGTTTGATGATTCGAGCCGCCCGTATGTTCATGGAAACCAGGTCAAGGATGGCGAATATGGCCATGAAAAAGATGAACATGGCAATCATCACTTCGAGCAAAGTGAAGGCCTTGGGCTGGGGTAAAGCGCGGTTCATCGGATTACGTCCATATCTGCTTGCCCGGTGATGATATCCAAAGTGATTTTTCGGTACTGGTTCTTTTCCGGCCACCGCAACACGATCGTGAATTCATCGGTGGTGCCGTTGGGGAAGAAGCGAACTCGGGCGTGCTCTTCATCCTTATGTTCCTTGAAATTAACATCCAGCATTTCCACCACCAAGGATTCGGATAATTGCCCACTGAAAGCAGGCACGCTAGAGGTTGACTTGCCGACTTCTGGAGGTTTGGTGTTTAAACGAGCGTCCGGGTCACCAGGCTTTTGTGCTGCAGCACCAGTCACCACCTTGAAGGATCCCTGCTTGACGGCGAATTGGATTTCAGTGGCGGCGCCATTCAGAATGGCGCAAGCGCGCGCGTTGCTGCAGGCTTCCACAAGGTCACTCACGGCCTGCCGCATGGGATCCTTGCGAGTTGTTTGCACGAAGGCCGGAATCCCGATGGCCATAACCAAGCCAATGATGCCCACCACCATCATGATCTCCACCAAGGAAAAGCCCCGTTGGGAAGAAGCGCCCCGCCGCCGGACAACTGAAAGCAATGGGTGTGGAACGGGCATAACAATCGGGCGGCGGTTTAGCGGGTGATGCTCGAGGTAATGGCGAACATGGCCGATAAGACGCTGAACAACAGGAATCCGACGCCAATCGCCATAACGATGATCATGGCCGGTTCGATCATGTTCGTGAGCATTCGCAGCGAGATAGTCAGTTCATTCTCATACGTTTCCGCCACACTTTTTAATGAGCCGGGCACATCGCCAGTTTCCTCGCCAATCTTGATTAAATCGATCATCAGCTGGGGGAATATTTTGCTGCGGGCCAGCGGTTGCGAAATGGTCTTTCCATCAGTCACCGCTTCACGCGTCAGCACCACCGCCTCCTTCACAATTCGATTATCAAGAACCTCCTCACTGATCTTGAGCGCATTAAGGACGGGCACGCCATTAACCAGCAGCGTGGAAAGGGTTCTGGCAAACTGGGCAAACACATTCAGGCGAATGACTTTGCCCAGGAGTGGAGCGTTCAGTTTCCAATGGTCGATGGTGCGGCGCCCGGAACTGGTGGCTTGGAATCGATTCCAAACCACTAATCCGGCAATGACTAAAAGGATCAGCAGCCAATAATATGAGGAAACAAAGTTGCTCGCATCGACCAATAATTGGGTCGCGGCTGGCAACGGCACTTTGAAGCCCTCAAATATCGACACAAACCGAGGCAGCATGAAGGTCATGAAAAAAACCATGATCAAAACCCCCACTGAAGCTACGATCGCGGGATAAACCAGGGAGGATTTGAATTTGGACTGCACTTCTGAGAAACGCTCGAAGTGGCTGGCCAAACGCCGCAACACATCCTCCAGCGCCCCACTGTGCTCGCCCGCCTTCACCATATTGATGAACAGATCCGAGAATATGTGCGACTGCTTGGCCATCGCAGCGGACAAACTGCGCCCCTCAGTGACATCCTGCTTGAGTTGTTTGCTCACATCTTTGGGGATGCCCTTGGATTCCAGATGACACATGCTGGTCAGGGCTACTGCCAGCGGCATCCCCGCGTGAAGCAAATTGGCCAATTGCTGGGAATAAGTTGCCAACTCCTGCAGTTTGGGCCGCTTTTTCCGCTGGAGAAAATTCCGGACAAAAACGGGCAATATATCCCGCTTCTGTGGCCCGGTCGCCTGGGCTGCCTTGGGACGTTCCACTTTACGCTCGCTTTTGGCGGCCGGAGTGGCGCCTTTGGCAGCTTCCACCTGTACTGGAACCAGACCTTGGCGTTCAATCTGGGCCAAGGCGGCGGCACGGTCCGCCACCTCCAGAGTGCCTTGCACAGTTTCTCCAGATCGCCGGCGCGCTTTATAAGCAAATTGAGGCATAAACCATTATACCGTTAAAAACCCGGCCGGCTGAAAAGTTTCTGCTGCCCGATCATTAAGACGCGGTCATCGTTCTTTGAATCACGGGGGATCTTTCAAGTACCTCATTTACACTGCCCCGGCGATACCCCAGCAGATCCAACGTCACATGTAGATATCCGGCTTTCTTGATGGCCTCAGCAATCCGGGAATGGGTGCCATTAACAAATATTTTCCCCAGTTCCCCCGGGCCGATTTCAATCCGGGCCAAGTGCCCGGCTTTCAGCTCGTGGTGGCGAACGCGCACCTCATAAAAGCCCATGTCCCGCAGGGCATTTTCAGCCTCCTCCACCATTTTAAGCTTGCCTGGGGTGACATCCTCGCCATACGGAATCCGGGAACTCAAACAGGCCATTTGCGGCTTGGATGCTGTTGGCAATCCCAGCTCCTCTGAATAGCGCCGGATTTCATCCTTGGTCAGTCCAGCCTCCTTCAGGGGGGTTTTTATATGATATTCAGCTGCCGCTTGGGCACCGGGACGAAAATCCCCTATATCACTGGCATTTTCCCCGTAAATTATGACCGACAAATTCAACTCGCGCGCCAGCGGCTTCAGTTCGGCGAAGAGGTCGTGCTTGCAGAAATAACAACGGTTCTGGGGATTGGCGAGATAACCTGGATTTGTAAATTCCTTGGAGTGAACCACCTTGACCGGGAAATGAAACCGCTCCGCCAAATCCATCGCCTCCTGCAATTCCCGGCGTGGCAGACTCGGGGTGTCAGCAATGGCCGCTACCATTTGGTCGCCAAGCACTTGGCGTGCCACACATGCCAGGAACACAGAATCGACGCCCCCGGAATAAGCCACCAGGCAAGAGCCATACGACTTCAAAAGTTCCCGCAATTTCTCCATCTTGTCTGTTACCATGGCACCAATCTGCCACCCGAAAGGCTTCTTGTCGAGATGATGCTCACGCACCGGCGTGGATGACCTTAACAATTAGATGAAGGACCGTTGCTTTGGAGGCGTTTCTTCCGTAACATCCTGCAAAATGAGCACGGTAAAGCCTTTGATCAGCTATACCGCCTTGTCAGCTCCGGCCAGCCTTAGGCCAGCGGCGGGCACCGAGGCCTTTTTAAGGCCGGATATCGGCTTTTCGCCCAACTGGTTCAGTGAAGTCTGCGGGGTGTCATTTGGCCGTAAATGGCATTTTGAACCCGAGTATCGCCGCGAAACCATTGCCGTCATGGCCGCCAGCCTTCGTAAACGATTCCCGGCTTCGCAGCAGTTTGGCGGGAGCAAGGACTTTGGAAATCCACCCGATTTGCTATCCGGTACCTTCGGGAATATGATGGTCCCCAGCTTGTTTGGAGTTCCCATCACCTGGCCGGAAAACGATTGGCCAAGGATTCAGACCAGCCAATTCCTCAATGACCAACAAGCCCGGCGTCTGGAACCGCCGGACCTCGACAACAATCCGTTTTGGAACGAATTTCTTGAGCAGTTGGACTGGATCGCCCGGGAATCCGGTGCCATTGAGGGTTACCTAAACTGGCAGGGTGTGCTAGCCAACGCCAACCACCTGCGAGGATTCCAAATATTTGCCGACATCAAACAGAATCCAGATTTGGCCAGGCACGTTTTTGCCTGCGTTACTGCCGCCACGCTGGATGCAGTCAATAGGCTCTATTCCAGGCAGAAATCCTCAAGCCCGGATTTTTTTGCGGTCAGCAACCAGCAATTGAACATCGTAGCACCTGAGGATTATAACGAATGCCTTTTTCCCTACGACAGCCAGTTGGCAGGTGCTTTTAGCACCACGGGTATTCAAAACGGCGTTTGGAAGGCGGATTCCTTTCTGGAATACTATTCCCAATGGCCCAATGTTGGGTATGTGGATGTCGGAATCCATACCAATCTTCAAATCACCCGGATTACTTTTCCCAAAGCCCGCCGGGGAGTGGTATATAGCACTTTGGACCTGGAGAATAAAACCTACTTGGAGCTTACCATGGACTTTGAGCGCATCGCGCGCGAATGCGGCCCTTGCGATGTGGTATGCTCCGGGCTGGACCCCGGTTTGCCCGATTCCCGCATCAACGAGGTTTATGAAATTTGCGAACAGATCTCCGCGCGATATGGCTGAAAGCAAACCACTTCCCTGCCGGCGGCACGGCTGGATTTTTTTAAACGCAAATTTTGCGGCCTCGATTTATCGGTTGGCAGGAAGCCGATTTCAGGTATAGTTGGCCGCCTGATTCGAATTTGGAACTATGAGTATGAAGAAAACAAATCGCCTTCGCGAAGATTTGAGCGAAATGCCGGATTGGATGAAGAAGAAGAAATGTCCCCACCGGGACCAATACCTTTCCGGCAAACGGATTCAGCCCGCCGGCATCACTGGAAAGGAAAAATTCAGTTCCATCGTCGATTCGGTCTTCCTGGCATATAATTCGGCCCGCCTGAAGGAAGGGTGCCACCTCTTCACGAACAAAATGCTCGAAGCCGATGTCACGGTGGGCATGAGCCTGGCTGGCGCTCTCACTCCGGCTGGCTTGGGATGCTCCTGCATCATTCCCCTGATCGAGGCTGGTTTTGTTGATTGGATTGTCGCCACCGGGGCCAACCTGTATCACGATTTGCATTTTGCGCTGAATTACCCGGTCCATGTCGGCAGTCATCAGTTGGACGACACCGATTTGCGCAAAAATGACATCGTGCGCATTTACGATGTCCTGCTCGGTTACAGCGATTGCCTGATGGCAACCGATGAGATCCTGCGCCGAATCCTGGTCCAGCCTGAATTCCAAAGGGAAATGGGCACCGGAGAGCTGCATTATTTGCTGGGCAAATACGCCGATGAGTGGGAGCGGCAAAACAAGCTGAAGCATGTGTCGGTGATGGCCGCTGCCTACCGCTGCGGAGTGCCGTGTTATACCTCCTCCCCCGGTGATTCCACGATTGGCATGAACGTGGCCGGCGTGGAATTGCGCGGCAACAAGTTGCGCGTCAATCCGTCCATCGACGTCAACGAAACGACCAGCTTTGTGCTGGCCGCCAAGCGTTCGGGCGGCAAAAGTGCGGTCATGCTTATGGGGGGGGGAAGCCCGAAAAATTTCATGCTGCAAACCGAGCCCCAGATCCAGGAAGTGCTGCGGATTAAAGAAGTCGGCCAGGATTATTTCTTCCAAATTACCGACGCCCGGCCGGATACCGGCGGTTTGTCGGGAGCCACGCCGCATGAGGCGGTGAGCTGGGGCAAAGTGGATCCAGATCGGCTGCCGGACGCGGTGGTGTGCTATACGGACACCACGATTGCCCTGCCGATAATCACCCATTACGCGCTGGCCAACCATGCCAAGCGCAAACTCAAGCGCCTATACGATCACCGCGGGAAAATGGTGAAGGCTCTCACCAAAGAGTATTTTAAGCACAACCAGGTTAAAATGCTCGACGGTTCGGAACCCCAATTGGATTAGCGCCTTAGGTTTGGCAGCCTGGACTCAGGGATAAACAACCGCCCATTATGACAGCAAAGCGACTGCTGAGTATTGCCCGGCAGCATGGCACCCCGGTGGTGGTGGTGGACCATGATGTGCTCCGTCGCAATTACGCGGATTTCAAGAAAAACCTACCCAAAGTCCAGGCCTATTACGCCGTTAAAGCCAACCCGGATCCGGCCATTATCCGCACCTTTTATGATGCTGGGGCCAGCTTCGATGTCGCTTCACTGGCTGAATTCCAGTTGGTCTACAACTTGATCAAAGATCTGCCGGCCCAAGCGCAGCAGGATTTCATCTGGGACAAGATCATTTATGCCAATCCCACCAAGCCCAAGGAAACCTTGCAGGCTTTGGATCAATATAAACCGTTGGTTACTTACGATAACCTGGGCGAACTCAAAAAAATCAAACAGTATGCCCCGCACGCTGGAGTAATCCTTCGACTCCGGGTTCCCAATACCGGATCAATGGTTGAGCTTTCCTCGAAATTCGGGGCGGATCCGGGTGACGCCGTGGATTTGATCGAAGAAGCCTTCCGCCTCGGACTGGTGGTTGAGGGCATCAGCTTCCACGTAGGGAGCCAATGCACCAATTTCGAGAATTTCATTCATGCCTTGGACTGGACCTCCAGCGTCATGCGCGAAGCTCGGGACCGCGGCCGCGAGATCAAAATCCTCGATATCGGCGGAGGCTTTCCAGCTCCCTATGACGAACATGTCAAGCCGTTCGCCTCCCTGGCGGTCAAACTGAATTCCGAGATCGACCGGCTGTTTTCGAAGGAAATCCAAATTATTGCCGAACCGGGCCGGTTCCTGGTTGCCACCGCTGCCTCTTCAGTGGCCAAGGTCATTGGCAAAGCCCGCCGGGACGGCAAGACCTGTTATTATATAGACGACGGTGTTTACCACACCTTTTCAGGTATTGTGTTCGACCATTGCCAATACCATCTGAAGGCCTTCAAAAAAGGAAAAACTCAAATCAGCTCAGTCTTTGGCCAGACCTGCGATGCCTTGGACACCATTTCGCTGGCGGAATCCCTGCCCGACTTGGACATCGAAGATCTGGTCTATGCGGAAAACATCGGGGCATACAGCAATGCCTCAGCCACTTGGTTTAATGGCTTTCCTCCGGCCAAGGTGGTTCACATCAACCAATAGGAAAGCCTTGGTAGCAGTGAATACTTGCATTCCGGCCAGACAATCCCCATTGTGGATTAAAACTGATGGAATCACGGGCTAAATGCCCGACTGTGAGAATAGCGCATGAATAATACGTCGCCTGAATCGAACTTGGACCTGGACCTGCACTTTTTGCCGGCATGGGCCCAACCGCAAGCCCAGTCCAATCCCTTCGCCGAATATGAAGGGGAGTCAACAGAAAGGGATGATCGCCGCGGTGGACGCGGGCGCAGTGACGGGCGCCGTCGGGAAGGTCCCCGGCGGGATGGTCCCGGCGACGGCCGGCGGCCAAGTGGTGGACCTGGTCCCCGTCGCTCCCAGCAGGATGGCCCCCGGCCCGGTGGTGACCGGGGAGATCGCCGGCGTGGCCCCGGGCCTGATCGGCGCGAGCCCCCCCGGATGCTGCCCGAAGTGGAGGTCAATATTTTCCCGGAAGAGCACGGCGTGGAAAATCTGGCCAAAAAGATCAAGATGACCGGTCGCGCTTACCCGCTTTTTGACATCGGCCACCTGATCCTCAAGAAGCCGGAGCGTTACAATGTGCGTTTCAACGTGATCAAAAAGCCGGAAGGCGAAGTCGTTCAGGCGCTGTACTTATGTTCCATAGACCAGACGCTATGGTTCTCCCAGGCTGAGGCCATCGACCATATTTTCTCAAAGCATTTCAACATCTTCTACCAGGAAGAGAAAATCCCAGCCGATCCGCCGAAAGGGGTGTTCACGTTTGTGGCGCAATGTGGCATGAGCGGCATCGTCCTCGGACCTCCGAATTACCACGACTACCAAACCAAGTTGCGCCGGTTGCACTCCGAGCGTTACTCCTACCTGCCTTTTGAGGCCTATAAATCACGGGTGCGGATCGTCAAGGACGAAGCCATCGTCAATAAGTGGAAAGAGGAGCAAAGCTTCAGCACCCAATACTTGTGCTTGAACATTCCGGATGCGCTGAAATTGTCGAATCGCGAAGAAGTGGATCGCCATTTCCGCGAAACGCATCTGCCAAACGTAGTGCAATCAGTCGACTCTTTCGTGATGAATGGCGGAGTTGTGCAAAGCCAGCCCAATGGGATCTTAAAATCTCTGACCCGGCGTGCTTTTGAAGAACAGCGGCGCTTTCCGCTCAAGTTGGTGACCGTGCTCAGCCAGATGTTTGCGTCCCATGGCCTGCAATTCTTCAAGGTTCATAAATCGGTGACGCACGTGGCAACTTCCCGGCCCCACTTCCTGGACATGGCCACCACTCCGGTTTCGGAAGGCGTCAAAAAAATCGTCAATTTCATTGATGCCACCCCGGGCTGCACCCGCCGCCAGTTGCTGGACGTCCTGGCGCCAGCCCCGCAGGGAGAAGTGCCCGTGGCTGCTCCCGCGCCGGCAACCGCCAGCCCCGAAGCTGGCGAGATGGCTGCCGCCGTCCCGGCGCCAGCGGGAGAAACGCCTGTGGCTTCACCTGAAAGCCAGGTGATAACCCCCGCTATGAACATTGTGATCAGCGACCTGCATTGGCTGATCCATCAAGGGCATGTGATAGAGTTTGCCAATGGCACTCTCGAAACCGCCAAGCGTCCCCTGCCCCGGCCACCCAAACCAGTCAAAACCGGAGAAGCAGCCCCGGCCATAGCTGGCGCTGCGGAAGCCCCGGCAACCCCGGCGCAAATTGCCGAAGCGGCCATTTCCGAAGCCACTGCGGAAGAAACCCCGGCGGCGGAAACGCCCAGTCAGCCGGCAGAATCAGCGCCTCCTGCAGAACCCCCGGTTGCTTAGGCAGCCAGGTATTCAATTTCAGGACTATTCCAGAGCGCCCGGGAACGGGCGCTTTTTGCTTACCCCCATCTAATGCGCCTTGCCACCGGCATTCCCGCTGTTTAGGATATCTTATGGAAACCCGGTTATGGAAATACTTAAACGTTTACTGCTGATGCTGGCCATTTGGGGGATGTCCGCCAACCTCCAAGCAATGCCACTGACCACGACGAATTCCTTTTGGCGTTATTTGCCAGGCACTAACGAAGCCTCCCTGCCCGACCTGGCAGCCTGGCGCCAGCTGAATTTCAAGGACTCGGCCTGGCTCAATTCCGCCGCCCCATTCTTTTACGGCGAAAACATTCCCGTCGGGACTACCATCACCGGCATGCAAAATTCGTTTTCCACGATTTATTTAAGATGTTACTTCGTGGTTACGAACCTATCCCAATTGAGCGACCTGCATTTAAGCGCCATTTGCGACGATGGATTTGTGGCCTGGATCAACGGAGTTCAAGTGGCCGCTTATAACGCGCCCGCCGGAACGATCAAGTATAATTCCTTATCGAGCCAAAACGTGGCAGAGCCAATAGCCTACCAGGATTATGCCTTGCCCGCGCTGACGGGCTATTTGCAGGCCGGCACCAATGTGCTGGCGGTCCAAGTATTCAACACGAGTTTGGGCAGCAGCGATCTGGTGTTCGATGCCGCTTTGGATGCTGCACTCAAGGAAACGGTCCCCCCGGTAATCACCAACATCGTGCCGGCGCCCGGCCAGCTCAGCAGTTTAAGCCAGGTCACCGTCACGTTCAGCGAACCGGTCACGGGGGTAAACGCTGAGGATCTTTTTATCAATGGCGTACCGGCCACGAACATGGTCGCCCAGGGTAACAGTTATACTTTCAGTTTTCCCAAGCCTGCCAATGGCTTGGTCCAAATTTCCTGGTCCATTACGTGCGGCATCACGGATACCGCAGTGCCACCCAATCCTTTCAATCCTTCAGGCAACAATTCCACCTGGACTTACCAGTTGATCACATTGGAAACTCCAATTTTGACCGCCATCCATCCGCCGCCTGGGTTGAAGCTGCGCCGTCTGGGACAGGTGGAAGTTTTTTTCAACATTCCGGTCGATGGTGTGGAGGCCGCTGATTTGCTGATCAACGGATTACCAGCCACCCAAGTCACCGGTCTGTCCGCTGGCCCTTATTTGTTTGAATTTGCACCGACTGCCGACGGCGTGGCTCAGTTCAGCTGGCGCAACAACCACGGCATCGTGAATGCGGATCATACCAACTCGGTTTTCCTGGGCACCAACTGGCAATACGAGGTGAATCCCGCACTGCCGCTGGAAAACCTGATCATCAATGAATTCGTGGCGGAAAACGACAACGGGCTGAAGGATGAGGACGCCAGCGCGGAGGATTGGATTGAAATATTCAATCCGGGCACCACGGCGGTATCGTTGAATGGTTGGTCATTAACCGACGACCCGCGGGAAACTGGCAAGTGGGTATTCCCGGCGGTGAGTTTGCCGGCCAAAGGTTATTTGGTGGTATTCGCCTCCGGCAAGGACCGCAAACCGACCTTGGCCGGCGGCCGCCTGCACACCAATTTCAAGCTGAACATCGCCGGTGAATTCCTGGGCTTATACAGCCCGGACATGCCCCGCGCTGAAGTCCATTCGCTCGCTCCGGCCTTTCCCGAGCAGCGCAACGATTATGCCTACGGCTTGAACCCGCAAAACCAATGGCGTTATTATCGCACCCCCACGCCTGGCGCAGCCAATGGGGACAGCCCCATCGCGGACACCGTGGAGGATGTGCATTTCAGCGTTAAACGTGGTTTTTTCAGCCGGCCATTCAATTTGCAACTGGTGACACCGACCCCCTCAGCGCGCATTATTTATACGGTGAATGGCAGCCCGCCGGCCGAAACGAATGGCATCGTCTATACCAATTCCATCCCGATCACCACCACGCGAGTCATCCGGGCGGCAGCTTTTAAAACGAACTGCCTGCCATCGCATATCCAGACGCACACCTACTTATATGGCGTGAGCCAGAATCGGCTGTTGCTGCCCACTTTGTCTTTGGTCACCGCCTCCAATAATCTTTACGGAGCCAAGGGCATCATGGAAACCAACCCTCGCAACACCACCCAGCATGGCCTTGCCTGGGAGCGCCCCGTATCCGTTGAATTGCTGTTCCCGAATGGGGCTGAAGGTTTTCATCTCGACTGTGGATTGCGGGTTGCAGGCGGAGCTTATATCCGGGGACAATACGATTACCGGGGAGCCATTCCTTTCAACAAATATTCGTTCCGGTTGTACTTCCGAGGCGACTACGGAACCACCCGTTTGGATTACCCGTGGTTCCCCGAATCCATCGTGCAATCGTTCAACCATATCGCCCTGCGCGCCGGCATGAACGACCCCACCAATCCGTATATCCGCGATGAAATGGTCAGGCGCATGGCGGCGGACACCGGCCAAGTGGCCAGCCACGGCACCTTCGCCCATTTTTACATGAACGGTGTTTACAAGGGTTATTACAACCCTGCGGAACATATCAATATCGATTTCCTCCGCTCCTGGCATGGCGGGGGCGAGTTATGGGATGTGCTGGCCCAAATGAACGAAGTGCAGGAAGGCACCGCCACCGACTGGAACAGCCTGCAAACCCTGATCACCACCAAGGATCCCTTTTACGCCACGAATTACCTCGAAATCAGCAGGCGGCTGGACCTGGTCAATTTCATCGACTATTTACTGCCTCCCATCTATGCCGGCACCCAGGACTGGCCCAATAATAATTGGCGTGCGGCCCGGGAAAAAGTCACCGGAGCCAAATGGCGCTTTTACATCTGGGACGCCGAATGGTCCTTCGGTTTCAACAACGCGGTTTCCTGGAACACCCTGGCCAACGAGTTAAACAACGGCTCGGACATCGCCAATTACTATCAGCGGCTCAAACGCAGCCATGAATTCCGGCTGCTTTTCGCGGACCGCATTCACAAGCATTTTTACAATAACGGCGCCTTGAGTGACAACCGTTTGCGCCAGCGTTATAATTGGCTCAAGGGCCAAATATCGGGTTCCATTTCCGGATTTAATGATGTGATTGGCACCTCCTGGATTCCCCAGCGCAGCCGCTATCTCATGCCCCAATTCTCAGCTGCTGGCCTTCTATCCAGTTCCAATGCCCCGGTGTTCAATCAATTTGGGGGGAGGGTGGCTCCCGGATTTGAGCTAACGATGACTACCGCCACCAACGGAACAGTTTATTACACCACCGACGGTTCCGATCCCCGCCTGGCCTTTTCCAACACGCCTGCCCCACGGGCCCTCGTTTTGGCCAAAGATACCTCGCTGAAACTGCTGCAATCCGCCTTGCTCAAAGCCCGCACCCAATGGGGAACCAACTGGAGCGCACTGACCGAGGCGGCTTTTCAAGTGGATGAATCCTTTCTTCCGCTGCGCATCACGGAGATCATGTATAATCCACTGGACGGGGATGCCTTTGAATTCATTGAATTGCTTAACGATTCAGTGGCGGCCTTTGACCTGCGAGGCTTCAGCCTGGGCGGCCTGGATTTCACTTTTGACGAGTCCACCCCCCCACTGGCGCCGGGAGCGCGGATCGTTCTGATCCCGGACGCCAATCCGGCCGCTTTCATGCGGCGCTATCCCAGCGCAACTATTGGTGGAATTTATAAAGGCCGGCTGGCTAATAGCGGCGAGCGACTGACCATTAAAGACCGCTCGGACCGGGTGGTGGCCTCGGTGAATTACCGGGACCAGGACGAATGGCCGGTTTCGGCTGACGGCGCGGGATTTTCATTGGAAATCAACGATCCTGAATCTGATCCAAACGCACCCGCCAATTGGCATGCGAGCGTCGAACCGGGCGGGTCTCCCGGCTTGCCCAATCCGGTGCCGCCCGCAAATCCAGTGCGTCTGAACGAAATTTACGCCGGACACCGGCCTGGCGATCCAGTGGATGCCCGCAGTTCGGATTGGATTGAAATATATAATTCCAGCCTGCAGCCATTCGACCTGTCCAATTGGGGGCTGGGTAAAAACGCCAGCCACCCCCAATATTCCATACCCGCCGGCAGCCAGATCCCGGCTTTGGGATATCTGCTCATTTGGTGCGATGTGCGCACGAACGAACCAGGACTGCATGCTGGTTTTGGGCTCGCGCGCGAGGGGACAACCGTGTTTTTATTCGATGATCACACGAACCGGGTGGACGCCATTTCCTTTGGGCTCCAGCTGCCGGATTACGCCATCGGCCGCACTGGCCGGGAGCCCGATTGGGATCTCACGGAACCCACCCCAGGACATCCCAACGAACCGGCCCAGCTGGCAACTGCCACCAACCTGGTTATCAACGAACTCCTGGCTAATCCCTCCCCCGGTGGAGATGGCTGGGTGGAACTGGTTAACCTCGACCCGAACCTGCCCGTAGCCCTGGGCGGATTACTGCTCAATGCCACCAACGGGATTTGCCAGCTACGCTCCTTGTCTTTCATCGGCCCGGCCGGGTATGCCCAGCTATGGGCCGACCAAAAACCGGGCGCCGCACACCTGGACCTGATCCTGCCCCCGGGAGGATCCAACCTGGCTTTGATGGACATCAGTGGAACCCTCCTGAACCAGGCAGCTTACGTGCGGCAAAAAACCGGTGTTTCCCAAGGCCGCTGGCCGGATGGCATCGGACCCATGAATCCATTTCCGGATTTGGCCACCCCGGGCGCCAGCAATCAATTCAACCTCGCGGCCGGCCCCATTCTGAATGAGTTGCTCCCCTCGCCACTGCCGGGGACAAACTCTGGCTCAAATTGGGCTTGGATCGAAATCCATAATCCGCTCGACACCGATTATGACCTGGCTGGCTGCGGCCTTCGTATAGGCGAGCCCGGAGCGGATATTTGGTTATTCCCGCCTGGCACCAGTCTGGCCGCGCATGGGTTTGCGGTGGTCCGCTGCGCCGATCCCCTGGCGGCCTCCCTTTCTTCGCCCACCCACCTCGTGGTAGGCAGCCAGTTGGATCCCGAAGGTGGCAGGGTTGCTCTTTTCAATGCCAGCGGCCAAATGCTCGATCTGGTCCGCTACGGTTCCCAAATTCCGGGTTCCGCGGTTGGCCGGATTGAAAACGCCTGGCAATTGCTCAATATGCCCACTCCGGGGATGGCCAACTCCGCAGCCGTCCCCCAGGGCGATCCGCTCAACCTGCGCTTGAATGAATGGCTGGCCTCCTCCACCAACCAGCAGGAATGGCTGGAATTGTACAACCTGGATGCCAATCCAGTTTCGTTGGCAGGGCTTTTCCTCACGGACGATCCGTCTTTGAGCGGCCAGACCAATTACCAGTTTGCGCCGTTAACCTTTATCACCGGGCATGGTTACCTCCTTTTTAAGACGGACGGCGAGGTGCAAAAGGGTGGCAATCACCTGCCGTTCAAGCTGGATTGGCAGGGTGAAACGCTGCGGCTTTACACGGCTGGTTTTCAAATCATTGATTTTGCGGATATCAGCCAGCAGGTCATTGGTTTATCGGAAGGCCGGGTGCCGGATGGTGGCAGCAACATTGTCCGCCTGGCCACCGGTCCCACTCCCGGTTTCAATAACGAAAACGTGGCTTGGCCGCTGCAGTTCACCCACGTTGGCTGGGATTCAGACCATGGCTTCCAACTGATTCTTTCCAGCCCGGCATGGGTCAACGTGGTTTTGGAAATCTCAGATGATCTGGCGCATTGGAGTCCTGTCCAAACCAATACTTCTGGCCTTGGCTTGGTGGAATTCAGGAATTTGCCACCGGACACCGCCACCAATCGCTTTTTCCGTGCTTTGCTGGCGAAATAATCCGTTTTGACCCTTTCCTGCCGGATGCCCAACCAGGCGATGCCAACGCCCCAGTTTCTCTGGGCTTCATGGATTGCGAGGGCGCAATCGTAAAAAAGATGGAGCGGAAGCCGCCAAACAGCACGGTTTCTCAGGGGGAAAAAGCGAGCCGGGTCTTTCCGGCTTGTAAGGGATGCCAAGGCTGGCATTAGTAAGCCATGATGAATTTCCGAAGCTCCATCAGGAGCCCCTGGCGAACCACCTTGGCCATGGTGGCAGCTGCCGTCCAAACGTGGCCAGGCTCCCTTCCCGCCTGGCCGGCATTGCACGCCGCCGAGGCGGCCTTGAGTATTGCTTCAGCCTCTGCCCAGGGCCAAACCAAGACCCCCACCAACACGGTGGCAATGGATTCGGGCCAAGTCTTGGAGCGGACCTGCTTTCAAACCGGCGGCCCCTGGCAGCCCAAGGTGGACATCAAATCCGATGTGGCGGTAGTTTACGGATTCCAAGGGGATTTGGACGGGCGCATCAAGGGCTGGCGCGACCATGGATACCTGATCCATTTTATGACCGGTGTGGCCTGGGGCAACTACCAGGATTATTTCAGCGGCAAATGGGATGGCACCCCTCACGAAGACGAAGCCCAGACAGATCGGCGGGGCCGCCCCATCCTGCACGGGCCCACAGTCCCCTACGTGGCGCCGTCCGAGTCCTATGGCAAATTCTTGTGTGTGGGGGTGCAAAAAGCCCTGGATGCGGGGGTAGAGGCCATTCACCTGGAGGAACCGGAATTCTGGGTGAACGGCGGCTACAGCGGCAGCTTCAAACGGGCTTGGCGGGAATTTTACCACGAAGACTGGCTCCCGCCGCACACCACCCCGGACGCACAATACCGGGCCAGCAAGCTCAAGTATTTCCTGTATCGCCGCGCGCTGCAACAGGTGTTCGATCACGTGCTGGAATACAACCGCAAGACGGGGCGAAACGTCCGCTGCTATGTGCCCACCCACAGCATGATCAATTATGCGCATTGGAAAATCGTGAGCCCGGAGCAGAGCCTGGTGTTGCTGAACGGCTGCGATGGATACATCGGCCAGGTGTGGACCGGCACCGCCCGCACGGCCAACCGCTACCTGGGGAAACTCAAGGAACGAACTTTCGAAACGGCCTTTTGCGAATACGGCGCGCTGCAGAACCTCGTGCGCTCCACCGGCCGGCGCATGTATTACTTGAATGATCCCGTGGAAGACAATCCCGAGCATAGCTGGGAGGATTACCGCCGGAACTGGGAATCCACCCTGGTAGCCTCCCTGCTCTGGCCGGAGGTGTGGCGCTACGAGGTGGCGCCGTGGCCCGAGCGGCCGTTCATCCACCATTACCCCGTGCGGGACATCACGGCGCGCAAACCGGGTGAGCCGGTGGAGAAGGTGGGGATTTCCCCCGCCTACGCCACCGAATTGCTGACCGTCTTCAACGCCTTGAACGACCTGCGGCAGCCGCAGGTGAAATGGGAATGCGGCCCCACTGGCGTGGGCATCCTGGTGTCTGACACGATGATGTTCCAGCGCGGTGAACCAACCCCCAGCGACCCGCATTTAAGCTCGTTCTATGGCCTGGCGCTGCCGCTCATCAAAAGCGGAGTGCCGGTGCAGCCGGTGCAATATGAGAATATCGGTCTGGCCGGATTCCTCGCCTCTTTCAAGGTGCTCTTCCTCACCTATGAGGGCCAGAAACCTCCCCAGCCCCAGCTCCATGCCCAACTGGCTGGCTGGGTCAAAGCCGGTGGCACCCTCGTGTTTGTGGATGATGACCAGGATCCTTATAACTCCGTCAAGGAATGGTGGAATACGGGCGATTTGACATATCCTAATCCCCGGCGCCATCTCTTCGAACAGCTCGGCTTGGGGCTGGAAACCGCCCCCGGCTACCACGCGCTTGGGGCGGGGCAAATCCTCTACCGCACCGTAAGCCCGGCAGCCCTCTCGAAATCCGCCGCTGGCGCGGAGGAGGTGCTGGAGTTGGCCCGGCAAGCCTGCCAAAGCGCCCGCTTGGCCTGGACCCCTCGCAATCACCTGCTGCTGCGCCGGGGCCCCTACGTGATCGCAGCCGGCCTGGACGAAAGCCCGGCGGACCCGATCCGGCAGCTCAACGGCCGCTTCGTGAACCTCTTCGATCCCTCATTGGCCATTTCCACCAGCCTGAGCATCACAGCCGGATCACGTCTTTTCCTCCTGGACTTGGACCAGGTGCCGTCCAGCCAGCCGCTCGTCCTCGCCAGCGCCGCCAAAATAACGGGCTTCGCCTGCACCGCCGAGCTCGGCCGCCCAGCCGCCGCGCCGGCCGCCGGATTGAACACCATCCGCTTCCTGGCTGCCGGCCCGGCGGACACGTTGGCCGCCACCCGGCTCCTGTTGAACCGCGCCCCACAATCCGTGCGCATCCTGAACGGCACCATCTCCGCCACCCAGGAATGGGACACAGCCAGCCACAGCCTCCTGCTGCGCTATCCCAATTCCACGGCGGGACACCAGTTTGAAATCGTGTTCTGACGGCTGGAGTAATCGGCTGCGCCATGGCATACGGCCCATTTCAAACCTACGGCAAAAAGTTTCAGCCATCCGATCGCGGGCATTGCCCTGCTGGAATTCACTTTTCCTGGGATGCGGTAGCCACACCCTGATCTAAAGTCCGGATGGCCTTGTTTGGCTTGGATTTCACTTTTCTGCCGGCCTGTGATTGCAAAGCGAACTGGATGACAGGGGCGGATTTCCACCTGACCGGGGAGGCCGCCACTACGGACCATTTTTCGCCGGATTTCGCAAATACTGCGGGAAAATGGCGCATCACCAAACTGCCCAAGGAATTCCATGCGCCACACCACAAACCCATTGAACCCCTGAAAATTTCCACGGCATGAAAAGTGCTAACTTTTGAAACCGGATTGATTTTATGCGTGCTTTTTAAAAACCGTGACCTTAATTTGATCTTATGACTATTTGGATTCTGATGTTGGTACTGGTGCTGGTGGCCGCTGCCTGCGGCTATGGGCTGGGTGTGGTTGGTTCCGGAATAATGCTGTTGGGGGTAACTTTGGCTTGGGCGCTGGCCATGCCTTTGGGCCCCACCTTTGCGCCATTGGTGCCCAAGTTGGGAATGACCAACCAGGTTTGGCTTTGGCTTATGCCCGCCGTACTGGCTTATGCCGTGATCCTGTTGGTGATGCTCATCCTCGCCATTGTGGCGCAAGTTTTCGTGCTGAAGCACTTCCGCAACCGGGATGACATCACCCGGTTACGCTTGAGCCGGCTTAACTTCCGCACGGGAGCGGTGCTGGGCATCGTCAACGGCCTGATCGTGACGGTAATGTGCATGGCAGCCGTATACCCCATTGGATATTTCACCTACCAGTTCGCCAACGAGGAAAAGGATCCTTTCTGGCTTAAATTCGCCACCCGCCTGCGCAGCGATATGGCTGGCAGTGGGATGGACCGCCTGGCGGCCCGCTTTGACTACATGCCCAAGAAATTTTACCAAGTGACGGATGTTCTGGCCTTTCTTTACCAAAATAACCCCCAAGTGGTAAACCGCCTGAGCATGTATCCTCCCTTCTTAAGCTGGAGCGAACGCCAGGATATCATGGACGCCGCCAACGAGAAGGAGTTCCTCGAATTCATGCAGAGCAAGCCGGGCTTGGTTGATTTGTCCAGTAATGGCCGGGTTCAAGGATTCATGGTGAACTCGGAATTATGGCAATTGGTTGACACACTGGATTTAACTGACTTGCAGACTTTTTTGCAGACCGGGAAATCGCCCAAATACGATCCATTCAAGATTGTGGGCCGCTGGGTGCTGGATGCGGAGGAGGTGGTGATTGTGGCCAAGAAGCTCAAGCCGGATATCACCGGCCGGGAGTTGATGGCCGTACGACGCGCTTTGGGGGCCATGGCGGCTGGCACCACTTTCAAAGCCACCACGGATAACCAATGTGTTTTGACGTTAAAGGGGAATGTCATTGATTTCAATAAACTGGCGCAGTTGGCCCCGCCACCTTCCAGGCCTCAAGGAGCAGTTCCCGCCAAGCCGCAGGGTTTGGGCGCCGGTGGCATGTCCGGCATGTCAGCCGTGATGCGTCAACGGTATGGCATGGCACCCCAGCCACCACCCCAGGCCGCTGCCCCCTCTCCGGACCAGGCTACCCCCCCTCCGGTCAAGGTTGAAACCACGACTTTCCAAGGCAATTGGGAAGGGGAAGAAAACAGTTATACACTCAAAGTAAAGGATCCGAAGGGTGAATCAGAAAATGTTCAAGCCCAAGTGGATGCGGATCAACTGAGCTTTAAGGCATTTGGCCAGCAATTCGTTTTTCTGCGCCAGTATTAATTCGGTTGGGGCCGTTTCCGGATTTCCTCTTTAAGGAAATTGATGGCCCCTTCCAAGCGGAACCGGACATTGAGCGATTCCATGATGAATTGCCGATCCCTTGCCTTGGGTAGCAAAGTGCAGGCCACCAGATCGGCGATCTGGCCGGGGTCATCCACGGTGGACAGGTAAGCCAGGAAATTCTTCAGCAGGTAGGTGGTCAACTCTTCGACTTGCGGATTGTCCAAGGGAGGGAGGGATTTATCAATGCGCAAAGCATCGATGGTGATGCCCTGCTTCAAACGCTTGGCCGCCAGTAGGCGGATCTGGCTGACCAGGCCGGACAAATCCACATCGGCCATCTCACCGCCGGAGCTTACGACTTCCACCCGGTTTTCCCGATACGGTTTTAGACGGATGGTCTCCTGGATTTTCACCCGGCACAAGCCGTGCATGATGACGTCCGCCTGGCCATTGCGATGGGTGACGCAGGCGCGGATCAACCCCATGCCCGAAATTTGCGAGGGCAAATCCCTTTTGCACCAGGGGCGGCGCACCGACACAACCATCATGCGGTGGGAATGCAGGGCATCGGACAACATGCGCAAAGGGCGGGGTTCGGTAAAGCGAAATGGCTGCATCGCCCCAGGAAAGAGAGGCATATCAGAAACCACAAGCACCGGCAATTGAGTCGGCACGTCCATGACAAAACATTAAAACCTGCCGTCCCGAAAGCAAGCCCCATCGCGGACTAATTCCAAGCCGGGAATGGGCCCCAGCAACGCTCCTCCCCGAGGAACCCGCCGCCCGCCATCGGAAATGCAGGTTATTCCACGTTAAATGCTTGCCAAATCCCCTGACCAACGGCAATCTTTATCCGTATGAAACCGAAGACTGTAGTGATTATCCTGATCTTGGTCTGCCTGGGCTTGGGGGCGGCCTTGGTTTATGTGCTTTATACCGGCAAAGAAGAGAGGGAAACATTAATCGACTCCTCCAAGGATCTCTCCAATAACTGGAAAACTGCCAGCAAGGCCGTAGACGCCTTGGAGACCAAAAGCGGCGATTTGGCAAACAAACTTGAAACGCGCATCAAAGAACTGGAGGTCAAATCCAACCAGGTGGTGAATTTAAGCAACAAATTGGCCAAGGCCGATGTGGATGCCAAGTTGGCCGAAAAACGGGCCAAAGATGAACTCGCCAAACGGGACGCCAAAATTTCGGAACTGGAAGGCCAGCGTGACGATCTCACCAAACGCATGACTGAACTCAATTCCTCCATCGATAATTTGGAGAAGCAAATCACTGATACCGAGAAGAAACTCGCCTCGGCGGAAGGTGACCGCGAATTCCTCCTTAAGGAGCTCAAGCGCCTCCAAACCGAAAAAGCCGACTTGGAGCGCCAGCTGAACGACCTGGCGTTCCTGCGCAACAAAGTCAAACAGATGCGGGACGAGTTGTCCATTGCCCGTCAGTTGGAATGGATCCGCCGCGGTTTGGGTTTATACTCGAGCTCCAAGAAGGAAGCCGCCAAAGTGGCTGTTTCTCCGGAGGCTGCCAAGGGCACCAACTTTAACCTGAACGTGGAATTGAATCAGGATGGCAGTGTGAAGGTAAATGCGCCGTCTACCAATGCTCCAGCTACCAATGCCCCGGCCGGGCAGACCAACGCGCCGCTCAAAAAATAGGCCTCCGGGATAGAGGCTGAAGGCAAAATCAGCGATTTCAGGGGCTTGTCGGATTTTTCTGACAAGCCCTTTTTGCTTAGCCAATCCAACCGACCATTGTCCATGAAAGCCCCCAATTTACACACCTGGATCTGCCTGCTGATGGCCGCCCCCGGCATCATCCTGGCAGCTGAAAAGCCCATCAGCGCCACCTTTCAAACCAACAAACTCGCAGAAATTGACGCGGCCATCGGAGCATGCATTAAGGCCGGCGACACTCCCGGGGCGGTTTTCTGGCTCGAGCGCCAGGGGACGGTGTATCATCGCGCCTATGGGCACAAGGCCATCGTTCCCGCGGAAGAACCTGCAGCGGAGGATACCCTCTACGATGCGGCATCGTTGACCAAAGTCATCGCCACGACCCCCTGCATCCTGCTGTTGATCCAGCGCCATAAAATCCACTTGGACGATCCGGTGAAATCGATCCTCCCGGAATTTGATGGCGAAGGGCGGGAAACTATTACCATCCGGAATTTGCTGACCCACACCTCAGGCCTGCGGCCCGGATTGAGCCGCTCCCCGGCTTGGTCTGGCTACGCGCGCGGCATCGAATTGGCCTGCCATGAGAAGCCCCAGGATCCGCCGGGAACCGTATTCCGCTACAGCGACATCAATTTCATTCTGCTCGGTGAAGTGGTCCGCCGGGCCAGTGGCCTGCCGCTCAATGAATTCGCCGCCCGGGAAATCTACGGTCCTCTGAAAATGGTCGATACCGGTTTTTTGCCTCCGGCCGAAAAACGCGGGCGCATCGCCCCCACTGAGCGGGATGGAAGCAACATCCTGCACGGGGTGGTCCACGACCCCACCGCACGCTGCATGGGGGGGGTGGCCGGGCACGCTGGTTTGTTCACCACCACCGCCGACCTGGCCCGTTACGCCCGCCTCCTGCTGGGCCAGGGCAGTTTGGACGGAGTGCAGGTTTTCACCCCCGCCACGGTCCAGTTGATGACCTCCGTGCAAAGCCCGCCGGCGGTGCCATCACGGCGTGGATTGGGCTGGGATATCGATACGGGATACAGCCGCCGCGGCGCCCATTTCCCCCTGGGTTCCTTTGGCCACACCGGATGGACAGGCACCTGCCTTTGGATCGATCCGCATTCGGAGACCTTCTGGATTCTGCTGTCCAACCGGGTGCATCCCGATGGCAAAGGCAATGTGCTGGCGCTCCAGACCAAATTGAGCACGCTGGCGGCGGAAGCGGTCATCGGTTTCAATTTCGCCTATGTGCCAGGAGCGCTTTTGCCCCGTCCCCCGGCGGAGGCGCCCAAAGCCACCGAGCGTCCAGTTTCCAGTGTAAAACCAGGCAAAATGGCGGCGGTATTGAATGGCATCGATGTGCTGGCCAAACAGGGATTCAGCCCTTTGAAAGGCAAGCGCATCGGGCTGATCACCAACCAATCCGGCATCGATCGGCACCGCCAAAGCACCATCGACCTGCTGCGCGCCGCCCCGGAGGTGCAACTGAAGGTTCTCTTCAGCCCGGAGCATGGCATCCGGGGCGACCGGGATGAAAAGGTGAATGATGCGGTGGACGAAAAAACCGGCTTGCCCATAGTGAGCTTGTATGGTGAGAACCGGAAACCCAAATTGGAGCAGTTGCGTGATTTGGACGCTTTGGTCTTCGACATCCAGGATATTGGCTGCCGGTTTTACACCTATATTTCCACACTGGGAAATTGCCTGGAAGCTGCGGGCCAGGCCAAGCTTCAGTTCATTGTGCTGGACCGGGTCAATCCGATCAATGGCTGGGAGGTGGACGGCCCGGTTTTGACTGGCAAGACCAGCTTCATCGCCTTTCATACCCTACCGGTCCGCCATGGCATGACCGTTGGCGAACTGGCGCGGATGTTCAATGAGGAATGCAATTTCAAAGCGTCCTTGACCGTAATTCCTTTGGAAGGATGGTCCCGCGATTTGTGGTTTGACCAAACCGGACTGCCTTGGATCAATCCCTCGCCTAATATGCGCAGCCTTACCGAGGCCACCTTGTATCCCGGAGTCGGTTTGCTGGAAACCACTGCGTTATCGGTGGGCCGCGGCACCGGCACGCCGTTTGAAGTAATTGGTGCGCCCTACGTGAAAGATGTGGCCTTGGCCGCCGAGTTGAACCAGGCCAGACTGCCCGGGGTGGCCTTCGTCCCCATTCAATACACTCCCAATGCCAGCACCTATAAAAACCAACTCTGTGGAGGAGTAGGCATCATCCTGGCCAACCGCCAGCAATGCCCGGTGGTGGATATCGGGCTGCTCCTGGCCAAAACCCTGCACCAGCTATATCCCGCCCAATTCAACCTGGATAAATTCGATAATCTACTGGGGCACCAGGCCACCATCCAAGCCCTGAAAGCCGGCAAATCGCTGGCCGAGATCCGCCAAAACTGGAAGCCGAACCTGGATCAGTTCCTGCAACGCCGCAGCCGTTTCTTGCTCTACCAGTAGCCTCCCGCGGATGGTTGAGTGGATCGATTGAACGTTGAATGGGTTGCAACCGGGCTGAGGTTGACAAGTGCATGGCGGTTGGACAAGCTCAAATCATGTCAAAACCTGCACTTGGACGGGGATTGGGGGCCTTGCTCGGTGGCGCACAAACGGCGGCCAAACCGGCCACCAGCGCGTCTGCTCCGGCGGAGAAAACCGCCGCGCCCAAGGCCGCCGAGGAATCTCCCGGGCGGGAAAATTTGGTGGCCATTGACCGGATTCAACCGAGCAAACTGCAGCCGCGGCGGGATTTTTCCGAGGAATCATTGAAAGAATTGGCTGACTCGATCCGGGCCAAGGGCATCATCCAACCGCTGGTAGTCCGGCGGCAGGGCAACAATTTTGAGCTGATCGCCGGGGAGCGGCGCTGGCGCGCGTCCAAACTGGCCGGTCTGACCGAGTTGCCGATCGTGATCAAGGAGGCAGATGACCATTCCGTGCTGCAAATGATGCTGATTGAAAACCTTCAGCGCGAGAATTTGAATCCGATCGATGAGGCGCTGGGATATGAGCGCCTGGGTTCAGAGTTCAAATTGCGCCAGGAAGATATCGCCAGCCAAGTGGGCAAAAGCCGCGTGGCTGTAACCAATGCCTTGCGCCTATTGAAACTTCCAGCCCCCATCCAGGATCAAATCCGCCAGGGTCAACTCTCCTCCGGCCATGCCAAAGTAATCCTGGGCTTGGACAATCCGCGGGACCAGGCCACCGCCGCGACGGCGGTCGTGAAAGATGGCTTGAGTGTCCGGGCAACCGAAGAATGGGTAACCCGCTGGCAAGCCCACCGGTCCGCGCCGGAGCAAGCCGGATCGCCGATGACTGCCCCGCCGCGCGACGTGCATATCGCCGATCTGGAGGTCAGATTGCAGGAACGCTTCGGCTCGAAAGTAGCTCTGCGCTATAAAAAAGGGCGTGGCTCCATCACAATCCAATTTTTCAACGATGATGACCTGGACCGCCTCCTCGGCATGTTTTCGGTAAAAGTTGATTGAAATAACTCCCCTTCAACGGTAAAAGTCCTCCATTTAACAAATAGAACCAATTGTATGATCAATTCGCCTGAGATTCGGAAAGAAACCGCCAAGCAACTCCTGGCCTTGGCAGAGCGGGCCCCCCAGTTAACCGCATTTGTGGGCTTGGATGGCTTCATCGACGAGATCATCCACGTCGTGGACAAGCGCGAGAACGCCAAAGTTTACTCCCGCGTACCCACCATCGCCAAGCTGGGCGAACGCATCAGCGCAGCCGCTGGGAAAAGTACGAATATCGAACTGGTGAACCAGCGCACCAAACTCGGCGGCAATGGGCCCATCATGGCCAACGCCCTCAGCAGCTTCGGCATCAAAGTCACCTACGTGGGCGCCTTGGGCTATCCCAATATGCATCCCGTATTCGGCGATTTCGCCAAAAAAGCTGAGGTGCATAGCATCGCTGAGGCAGGGCACACGGACGCTTTGGAATTCGACGACGGCAAGATCATGTTCCCGAAGACGGTCCAACTGAACGATGTGACTTGGGCCAACATTCAGGAACGTTATGGCCGGGACAAATTTATCGCCAAATTCTCCCAAAGCAACCTGGTTGGTTTCGTGAACTGGACGATGCTTCCTTTCATGAGCGCCCTCTGGAAGTCCCTGCTCAAGGAGGTCTGTCCTAAACTCGGCCAGGAACGGCGATTGATCTTCTTCGACCTGGCCGATCCGGAGAAACGCCCCATCAAGGATCTGCAGGAAGCGATGAAGCTGGTCGTGAAGTTTGAACAGTATTTCGATGTCATCCTGGGCTTGAACGAAAAGGAAGCATACGAGGTGGGTGACGCGCTCGGTTTGAACACTCAGGATCATTCACCCGAAGGCCTGGCCGCCCTGGCTGGTGAAATATACTCCCATTTACCCATCAACACCCTGGTAGTCCACCCGGTTTCCTTCGCGCTGGCTGCGGGCAAGGATGGGGTGAAAGTAGTGGAAGGCCCCTTCTGTGCCAAACCGTTGATCAGCACCGGGGCGGGCGATCACTTCAATTCCGGCTTCTGCATGGGCCGCATGCTCGGCTTGGACAACACCGCCAGTCTCCTGGCGGGTGTCTGCACCAGCGGCTTCTACGTCCGAAAAGGCCAAAGCCCAGCGATCAAGGACGTGGCCACTTTGCTGAAAAATTGGCCCCAGAAATAAGCGATGATTCTGCCCATCACCAAATATGGGCACCCAGTGCTACGCAAAAAGGGTGCCCGCATTGAAACCATCACCCCCGCGATCAAGAAATTGGTGGCGGATATGTTCGATACCATGGCTTCCGCGCATGGAGTTGGCCTGGCTGCGCAGCAGGTGGGCCACGCCCTGCAACTCATGGTCATCGATGTGCGTGGCGTCGATGACCGCCCATCTTCCCTGTGGTTGAACGACCACCCCGCCGAGGTGGACGGTTTCATGCCTTTGGCCTTGCTGAATCCGGAATTGAAATTGGGCCGACAAAAGGTGGATGGGCCGGAGGGTTGCCTCAGTTTTCCGGAAATTTATGCCGAAATCAACCGTTCGGAATCCACTGAAGTGTGCGCCATGGATGTGGAGGGCAAATCAGTTCAGTTCCGGTGCGAGGGATTGCTTTCCCGGGCCATTCAACACGAAATGGACCATTTGAACGGCATCCTTTTCGTGGACCGCATGAACATCCAGGAAAAGCTCGAGCTCAAACCCCAACTGGACGATCTGTATGCGCTCACCCAAACCGGTTTGGCCAAGGTTTAAGGTGTAAGATTTAAAATTTAGTTGGGCGACCGGGCGGAGTGACGCGGTGAAAAAGCCGGCTTCCCACGAGCGGACCAACGCGACTGAAAAATCCCAACCCGGGAAGGTCCGGCTAATCCGCTTTAGGCGGCAGCCAGAGGGCCAGGCACGAAAGCAACGCCCCCGTTCCCAGGGCGCAGAAGGCAAAAACCCCGTCCCAAAAACCAAATGGCGGCTGGACTCGCTGGACCATCCAAACCGCCAGGGCGCTTAATACCCCATCGGCGGCGACCAATGAAACGCGCAACCAGTTGAGATTAAAAGGAATCCGTTGTGGCACCGAAGGAGCGATCGCGGATGCCGACCGGGAAACAGCAGGCTCTTCCTTCATCAGCACCCGCAAACCGGAGGAGACAACTCCCGGGCTGGGGCTGGGGCTGGGTTGGGGCAAAGGGGCAGCTTGGGGCACCTCTCTTGCAGGCGTCCCTTCCAAGAGGTTGCCAAGCCCCCGGCCAAGAACGAATTTCGCCACGGCAGGAAGGTGGCGCAACGTGGGTCAGGACGCAACCGAAAAAGCGCATTGCAATCGGTAAAGAAGCCATCATAATGGAAGTTGTGAGGTTAATTAACGCGTTTGAATACAGGCCCAGATTATGCAGACCAGTATCCCAGTAACGGAATTCGCCTCAGCAGAGAGGGTACCCGTGGAAGTCGTCCAGCGTCAGGCCCAAAAGTTGAGCGAAGTCCCCCTGACCGTTGAGGTGTTGAATTCAGTTCTGAACTGCGTGTTCATCCTCAACCAGCATCGGCAAATTGTTTTCCTCAGCAAGAACTGCCAGGCCCTTTTCCCCGGCAAGGATCTCCAGAAAGTAGCGGGCCAGCGGCCTGGTGAAGCATTGGATTGTGTGCATGCCCAAGACTCCATCGGCGGTTGTGGCACCTCCCGCTTTTGTCAGGAATGCGGGGCGGTAAAGGCCATCCTCGGCAGCCTGGTTGGCAAATCCTGCACCGAGGAGTGTCGCATAACCCGGCTCATCAACCTGAATAAGGAGTCCCTGGATCTGCTGGTGCAGGCCAATCCCGTGCAGATCGGGGACGAGCAATTCACGATTTTTTCCGTGGCCGACATCAGCGCCGAAAAACGCCGGCAGGCCTTGGAGCGGATTTTTTTCCACGATGTCATCAACACGGCGGGAGGATTGGAGGGCCTGGCGGGCATACTAAAAACCAACGCCCCACCCAACTTGCGCCCAGATCTGACTCTGCTGGAGAGCAGCCTGCAGGATTTGTTGGGGGAAATCTACACCCAAAAGGATTTAACTGCCGCCGAACGGAATGAGCTTTCCGTTTCCTTATCGCGAATTTCCTCCCGCCACTTCCTCAACCAAATTGTGGCTCTTTACCAGAAGCATCCCTTGGCGGAAAACCGCTGGGTGGCTGTGTCGCCCGATTGCGCTGATAAAACCTTTTCCAGCGACCCGGTTCTGCTGAAACGGGTTCTGGGGAACTTGATCAAGAACGCGCTGGAGGCCACGAATCCGGGGCAGACCGTCATGGTTGGTTGCGATACCATGGATGATGGCATGGTGTTCCACATCAACAATCCCGGTGTGATGCCCAAAACCGTCCAACTCCAGATTTTCAATCGTTCCTTCACCACCAAGGGTTCAGGCCGCGGCCTGGGATCCTACAGTGTCAAATTGTTGACTGAAAAATACCTGAAGGGACAGGTTCATTTCACCTCCACAGCCGAATCGGGCACGACTTTTTTTGTAGTATTGCCGATGTCCATCGGTTAGCGGATCACCTCCCGTTGCCGCAAAAGGACCACTACCGGCAGCAATTCAAATGGCGCATACCACCCGGTACGCGCCAGTAAACAGTTGGCAGGGCCAAATCCCGCCGACAAAACCGCCCCCAATCAATCGGGGAGCTTGTGGTTTCTCAATTGGGGATCGTTGGGATTATGATTTGGACACTGAGGATTAGTCCCAATGGGGTTCAGTTTATAAGAACCGCCGCCCACCGGACACTTGGGTTCCGCTTTAATGTAACTTGGAACCAAATCGCTCATTTGGCACTCCTCGCCTACTTTTTTCTTATTTTCCAAGGCCCAGACTTCCTTGGCCCCATCCAATTGTTTGAGATTGGCGATGCAGGCATGCTGCTGGGCCGTCGAGCGTGCCCGGACAAAATTAGGGATGGCTATGGCCGGCAACACTGCGGCGGGGATGATCGCCAGCGGTGCGAGGACGCTCATACGCAAATCCTGATTGCCATGGCCGATCGAAATCCAGCCATCAGGTGTGTTGGCGGATACACTGAAATCAAAGGGTGGGGCGGCGTTCATGAAAGTTTTCAGCGAATTGACAACCGCTTCCGGAACTTCGCGATTGGCTTTCATGGCCTGGATCTGAATTTGAGAGATGGTTTTCCAAAACCGCCCGCTCAAGAATCCGAACCAATTCCCCTCTTTGGGAGTGCCTTCCGCCAGGCGCTTGAACTCAGCCTGAGCCTTCAGTCCGGGTTTTTTGCCGCTCTGCACCGCCAGCGCATCCTCGATCAACGTATCCGTGGTAGCCAGGAAAAGGTAATCACCGCTGCGGGCCAGAGAGGGACGGAATGGCAGTGGCAACGGCAGCGGGATTTCCAAAGTCCGCATTTTCAAGCCCTCTTTATTCACGCTGACCAGTTGGGATTTGAGATTCTCCTGGCTCTTCAGCACTTGGTCCACCAGGTTGAAAATGACATCGTCCTTGACTTTGGCCACCAGCATCACTCCCGGTTCGGGGATTTGGATCGCTTCCGAGGGCATCGGCAGAGTGATAAGCCGGTTGGGGTCCAAGGTCAGGACGAATCCGTATTCGTTACCCAGCGATCCCAGGAACTGGTCCAGCTTAAGGCCGGAGCCTTGCTCAAACATCAAGGGAACTTGCTGGAAGGCCTCGGCAACCTGACTGATCCCGGCACGGTTGACCTCGCGTTCGATGGCTTTCCATAGCATGGGCAGGTCCAGGTCCCCAAAGCTGGCCAAGGCGGTGTTGGCCGAAAGCAAATCCAAGCCGGCCAAGGGATGAGCCGTGCGGCCAAACATGGACCACAAATAACCGCCGTTGTGGTCAGGATAATGGTGCAGGATGGTTTTATTGCGGTAAAGCCCCTGGTCCACCGCGAGGGAACTCATGCCCAAGCCGCTAACTTCCTCCACCCCGCTGTTCTTCACGAGGCTGGTGATCAAATCAAAAACCTGGCCGATCTGTTTGCGGCCGGTTTCGTCAATATCAGGCAAATTCAATACCAATTGGCGTAAGCCGGATATTTTTTCGGACAGGCCCGCCAGCCACTGCTCGGTACCGAGGTAAAGATAAAAATTGCCGCCCGTATCCAGGTGGGCGGCCGTTTGCTGGAAACTGGTTGCCTCCACAGCAGTGGGAGCGGCCGCGATGACTCGCCCACCGATGGCGAGCATGGTTGCCAAGGTGAGCGGGTAGATTAAGGATGGGAATGATTTCCTCAGGGATTGGTTGATGTTCATTTACCCTGCATTACAGCAAAAAAAACGCCGCCATACAAGGAAATTGTGCCTGCGGCCGCGGACGGATCGGGGCCGTAAAGCTCCCATTGACCCCCGGTGCCAGGAGGCGTAAAAATTGGGGATGCGTCACACCTTGGCCATTTCATTAATCCTGGCTGCCGCCAGCGCAGCTGGCTGCCAGGCAGCAAGCCCCACCTTCGGTTTGGATTCAGGCTACCCCGCCGCCGCCCCCGGCTCAACCAAGCTGGAGTACCACGGCACTGCGATCACCGTCCTCAATGCGGCCCTATCCGCCGCCTGGAAGCTGGATCCATCAGGCCTCAAACCGGCCAGCTTGCGCGATGAAGTGACGGGCCAAAGCCTGACTTTCACCAATGAAGTATTTCAGCTGTTGCTAACCAATGGCCAGCGCTACGCCGCTTCCACGCTGCGGCCGGAAGGAGCCCCCAGGATTACCGAACTGGCTGTGCAACCGCAGGCAGCGCGGATGGCGGCTCGCATCCCCGGCCGCCAATTGGAGTTACCCCTGCGCTCGGCTGATGACCAACTGCGGGTCCTCTGGCGGATGCTGGCGCTGGATGGAGCCAACTATGTGCGCCAGGAAATCGAGATCACCGCTTTGAAGGAGGCCTGTGCCATCCAGGATATCGTGTGGCTGGATGAAACCATCCCCGGCGGGCGCATGGCCGGCCGGGTGGATGGCACCCCGCTGGTGGCTGGAAATTTCTTCCTGGGAGCGGAGGATCCGCACGCGATGAATCCCCAAAGCAGCAATCGGCGTGAACTCGGAGGCTGGCTCCCGGCCGACTTGGAATACGGCAAAATCCGCACCAAGACCTGGCCCATCCCGGAGGGCGCCATAGGCGCGGGAGACCTGGAAGTGATGTTCCAATACCAGGCGGGTCCGCACCGCCTCGACATCCACCGGGTGGTGTTAATGGAAGACGGCCGGGAGGTGGCGCACGATGGCCACCATGGCAGCACCGGCAGCGCCAATGCAGAAAATATTTACCTGTTAAGCCTGCCAAAACTGAAATCCCAAGCGCGCTACGAACTGGCGGCCGATTTGAGCACGGACCCGGATTTCAAACTGCCCGCCGGCGCGCGCCTGGATTCCCGGGGCACGGTTGCCATCACCGGATCCGGGGGACGCCTGGTTTGCCAGGTGCGGCGTAATGCCGCGCTCCATCCGGGGGAGACGCTCACCCAAAGCTTGGTGATGGGAGTGGCTCCAGCGGGCCAGATGCGCCGGGCCTTTCTTTATTACCTGGAGCGCGAGCGCGCCCATCCTTACCGGCCCTTTCTGCATTATAATTCATGGTATGATATTGCCTGGCACCCCTTTGCCTTGAACGAAACCAACTGCCTGGAAGCCATCCGCCTCTTTGGGGAACGCTTCATCAAACCTTACGGGGTGGTGATGGACGCCATGGTTTTTGACGACGGCTGGGACAATCCGCGTTCGCTGTGGCAATTCCACAGCGGCTTCCCGCGCGGCTTCTCGCCGCTGGCTGAATTGTGCCGGCAAAACGATACCCGGCTGGGAGTATGGCTATCCCCATTCGGCGGCTACGGCGAGCCCCGGGATCAGCGGCTGAAATTCGGGAAAGAGCAGGGCTATGAAATCAATGCCACCGGCTTTTCGCTGGCCGGCCCGAAATATTACGCCGCGTTCAAGCAGGCCTGCGTCCGCATGATCCGCGAATATGGGGTAAACCACTTCAAATTCGACGGGATCGCCACCGGCATGTATGCCAGTGGGGGGGCCGATTACATGCGCGACACCGAGGCCATGCGCCGCCTGATGCTGGAATTGCGGCGGGAAGATCCCAACCTCTACATCAACCTCACCACGGGTTCCTGGCCATCACCGTTCTGGCTGCGTTTCGCCGATTCGGTCTGGCGCCAGGGCGGGGATATGGGCTACGCGGGCAAAGGATCGAAACAGCAGCAATGGCTGACTTACCGGGACCAGGAGACCTTCCGCAACATCGTGCGCAAAGGCCGCCTTTATCCCCTCAACTCGTTGATGAGCCAGGGCGTGGCCTACTCGCGCGAGGGATCCGCGGGCGATCCCACCTTTAACTCCGCTGGTTTCCGCGACGATGTGCGGGCGTTTTTCGGCAGCGGTACCGGGCTGCAGGAGCTTTACATCCAGCCCGGCAAATTGAACGCGGAAGATTGGCGCGTGCTGGCCGAGGGCGCCAAGTGGTCCCGGGCCAACGCCGATGTGCTGGTGGACACCCACTGGATCGGTGGCGATCCATCCCGGCTCGAGGTCTATGGTTACGCTGCCTGGAATCAACGCAAAGGGGTGGTCATGTTGCGCAATCCGGATGATCGAGGGCGTGAATTTGCCTTGGACGTGGCGACGGCGTTCGAGTTGCCCCCAGGGGCCCACACCCGGTACCGGCTGCAAAGCCCATGGTCGGACGCGGCGGGGGCCTCCCCGCGGGAAACAGCTGCCGGGCACCCGGTGACACTCACGCTCCAGCCTTTTGAAGTGCTGGTATTCGACGCCACTCCCCAGCCCTGATCCCGCCATGATCCAAATCCAGGAAACCACCCGCACCCTGCCCTATTACCGGCCGGTGCCGCTGACCCGCCTGCCCCTGATCTACCACCGCGAGCACCTATTCCCTTACGCCAGCTACGGGGATACCGCCAGCGAGCCGGTGGCTCGCCCCTTCCGGATGGTCGCCTTGGAAAACGAGCATTTGCGGGTAACGGTGGCCCCGGAGTTGGGTGGGCGCGTTTACAGCTTGTTCGACAAACGCATCGGCCAGGAAATCCTGTTCAGCAATCCCGTGGTGAAACCCGTGCGGATCCTGCCGATCTGGGGCTTCATCTCGGGTGGCATTGAGTTTAACTTCCCCATCGCCCACTCCCCCACCTCCATCGCCACGGTTGGCTGCGCCACCGGGCAGACGGAGGATTACGGTTTCATCCGGGTGGGTGAACGTGAAGCCCGCACCGGGTTGGAGTGGGTGGTGGAAATCGGCTTGGCGGCGGGACAGCCCATCCTGATCCAGCGTACGCGCCTGCGCAATCGCACCAGGCTGGATCATCCCTGGATGATGTGGACCATCTGCGCCCTGCGCTCGACGGAATGCACCGAATTTGTGCATCCCCCACACCGGGTCCTCGTGCACGACCACCGCGTGGTGGAAGCAGACTGGCCGGGCGAGGGATTGAATTGGGACCGCAATGTCCACCAGATGACCGCCTATTTCTGGAAACCGGGTGGATCGCCCCTCTTTGGCGCCTTCCACCACAACCTGGGATTGGGCTTGATGCACCTGGCGGAAAGCGGGCAGTTGCCCGGCAAAAAACTGTGGACCTACGGCTATGGAAAACACCGTACCTGGGGGCAGGCTACCACCGCTGGCGGCCAGTCCTATGTGGAGATTGAAAGCGGCCCGCTGCAGGACCAAAGCGAGAAGCCGCTTTTCCCCAGCGGCGCGGAGCGCGCCTACGAGGAATATTGGATTCCCGTGCACTTGCGTGCGGCCTGTGATTCAGTGGAATGGCCCCGGCTCAACCTGCCCCCCATGACCGATCCCTGGCTGGGCTGGGGGCACTCGCCCTGGCAGCGGGATTGGGAACAATTTTCCGCCGGGGCGGGACCGCTGCCCCAATCCACAGTCCCCCCAGGCCTGGAGCTGGAAAATGCGCTGCGGGCTGATTTGGACCGGGGCAATTCCGATGCGGCCGAACCGCTGGCGCTCTGGCTCGCATCCCGCGGGCGGCCCCAGGAAGCCCTGCCGCTGGTGGCTGACCGCCCGCGTCCGGAGACTCGCCGCGTAGCCGGCCTGATCCTTTGGAAAGGCCTCCACGATCCCCAAGGCGCCTTGCCCCACCTTGAAGCGGGTCCGCTGGATGATCCGGTGGCGGTGGCGGAACTGGACGAGCTATACGCCGCGCTCGGCCAGGCGGACAGGCGGGCGCCATTGCTGGCCCGGGCCCCGGATCATCGTTGGGTCACCGAACGCCGCGCCCACCTGGCACTGACTTCCGGAAATCCGGCTGAAACCTTGCGCCTGCTCACCCGGAATGACTGGCCCCGTGAACATCAGCGCTACGTGCGCAGCGAGCTTTGGCGCCAGGCCAAAGCCGCCCTGGGTGAACCGGAGGCGGTCCCCCCCGATTTCCTGAACGAAGACAACCTGGCCACCTTCGGAGCTTATTGGGCAGATTAATTTCCCAGACATCCCATTTTTATCAACCACGGCGAACATCCCCAAAACCGATGAAGATCACTTTTCAAACCGCCAGCAAGGCATCCCGCTGCCTGGCCATACTGATTTTGATGGCGGCCCATCAAGGCTTCGCCGGCGCGCTCAAGGGCACGAGCCTGTTGGACACCAACGCGATTACCGTCAATGTCCTCGTGATCAACTTCGATCCCGTGCTCAAAACGCGCAACCATCAGCGGTTGCACGAATACATGAAATGGTCCGATCCCTGGCAACTCACCACAAAAATGGTGCAGGACATCCGGGTGGCAAGCCATGGTTTTGTGGATTACCACGTGACCGAAAAAATCGATTACGATGGCTTCACCACGTTTCGGAATGACTTCACCTACACCGAGGAAGGCTTCCTGAACATGTGGGAAAAAGATCGGAAACAGGCCAACCCCGGCATGACCAGCTTCCAATGGCTGTTCAAGAAGTTCGATCTCCCAGCCCGCATCAAGGCCGGCAACATTTCTGAAATCTGGCTGTGGGGCGCGCCTTACATGCAGTGGGATGAGTTGCATTGGAAAATCCCGGGCGATGTAATCCCCTATCAGACAGATAATCCCTGGTTCTACCGCCCTTATGACATCCCCGGTGGCGAGCGCACCATCTGGATTATGGGTTGGAACTATGAACGGGGCGAAGGAGAGATGCTGGAAAGCTATGCGCATCGCATCGAGAGCGTGTTATCGCTCACGGTGGGCCAAGGCACGTGGGATCATCGACGCAACGGCACCAACGTGTGGAACCAGTTCACCCGCGTGGACAAGGATTTCCCGGGGGCATCGGAAGTGGGCAGCGTGCACTATGCGCCCAACTCCCGGAGCGATTATGATTGGAGCCAAACCAACCCGGTATGGACCTTTGCCGACGATTGGCTGACCTATCCCGACCTGCCCCGGCGAAAAAAACAGTTGAATGCCCAAAGCGGAGGATGGGCAGGGATCACCCAACACCATTTATGGTGGATGGCCCACCTGCCCCACAGCCCCGGCGCTACTGGCGGATTTTATAACAACTGGTGGCAATACATCGCCAACTACGATGCGGCCATCCGCACCCTGCCACCGCCGGGGGCCACCTTCCAAAAAGCCGCCTGCGCCATGTACGCCCCGTAAGATTGCGGCCAACACGGAGTCCGCCGCAACCCCAAGCCATCATCAAATTTTCACGCATTGCTTTTTCAGCACAAAGCCGCCGGTTCTCCGGTGAATGGACCCGTCCGTCGCGAATCCCTGCAACCGCGCCTTGTCAAATCCGCTCTGAAGCGATAGGTTCGAGACATGGCTGAAGACCAGATGCTCCAATACGTGCCGGTACTGATGCTGCTGGTGGTGGCAGCCAGCTTGATTGCCGGCATGTTGATTTTTTCCACCTTGGTGGGCAAGGTGGGCAAGCGGCCACCCATCAAAGATACCGCCTATGAATGCGGCATGCTGCCGCTGGGTGAAGGCAGCCTTCGTTTTTCGGTTAAATTCTACCTGGTGGCCATGCTGTTCATCCTGTTCGATATCGAGGTGGTGTTCATGTATCCGTGGGCGGCCGTTTACCGGGAAATGCTCAAGACGGACGCCAACCTGATCTTGGGATCCATGTTATCTTTTATCGGAATCTTATTTGTGGGTTACCTCTACGCACTCAAGAAAGGAGCACTTGATTGGAAACCAAAATTGAATCACCAATAAAATTCGGCACCTCGGGCTGGCGCGGCTTGATCGCGCACGATTTCACGTTTGCCAACGCCCGCCTGGCGGCCCAAGGTGTGGCTGATTACCTGAAGCAGTCTCTGGCGGATCCCAAATCCGCCATCCATGGGCGCCAGCCTTTGGTGATCATGGGTCACGACACCCGTTTTCTCGGCCAGGATTTTTGCCTGGCGGTGGCGGAGGTGCTGGTGAGCAACGGTCTGCAACCGCTGCTCTGCAACCGGGACACCCCCACCCCGGTGATCTCCCACACCATCCGCACGCGAAAGGCCATCGGCGGCATCAATATGACCGCCAGCCACAATCCGGCGGCCTATCAGGGCCTGAAATTTTCCACCAGCAATGGGGCCCCGGCGCACCCGGAAGTAACCAAGCAAATCGAAGCGAATATCGCCGCCCTCATCGATAAGAAATGGGCTTTCAAAGCGCAGCCGGCGGGCACGTTCCAATGCAAAACTTTCGATCCGCAGCCGGCTTATTTCCAAAAAATCCGCAAGCTGGTCAACCTCGACACGATCCGGAAAGCCAAACTCAAGGTGGCCGTGGAAATCATGTATGGCACCGGCCGGGGTTACCTGGACACCTTGATGGAGGAGGCGGGTGCGAAAACCACGGTTTTTCACAACGAATTGAACCCGCTATTCGGCGGGCATCATCCTGAACCGAGCGAGGAAGGCATGGAACAAGTCCGGCAGTTCATCCTATCCGGACAGGCCCAGATCGGCCTCGGCTTGGATGGCGATGCGGACCGCTTCGGCATTGTGGACCAGGATGGCACCTGGCTGACGCCCAACCAAATCCTGGTCCTGGCGCTTTACCATCTGAAAAAGAACCGGGGGTGGACGGGATCGGTGGTGCGAACGGTTCCCACCAGCCATCAAGTGGATGCGGTGGCCAAACTGCTGGGGGTGCCGGTGCGGGAAACCCCGGTTGGTTTCAAATACATCGGCGCGCTGATGGAAACCGAGCCGGTCATTGTGGGCGGCGAGGAATCAGGCGGACTCAGCGTCAAAGGCCACGTGCCCGAAAAAGATGGCATTCTGGCCTGCCTGCTCATGGCTGAGTTGGTGGCCACCGAAGGCACCTCTTTGAAACAGGTTCTCCGCACGCTGGAAAAGCAGAGTGGGACGTTCCTGACCGCACGCATCAACCTGCCGGTCCAACCGGACCGCAAGGATGCCATCCTGAAAAAATTGGGCAGCGGTTTGGAAAAGATCGGGTCCTACCCGGTGGAAAAATTCATCACGCTCGATGGCTTCAAGTATTTGCTGGCCGATGACCAATGGGTCGCTTTCCGGGCAAGCGGCACGGAACCGCTGATCCGCTGCTACGTGGAAGCCAAATCCGAGCGCACGCTGGCCCAACTCCAGACCGCGTGCCGGAAATTGCTCAAATAAGCGATTTCAGGAGCATATCACCACGGATACAAGGCGGATGGCCGCCAGAAAACTACGGCCATCGCTGAACCGGTCGGGACTTGCATGGGCGGACATGGCTTGGATTTCGACGTGAAAATCCCTAGTTACCGGTTTGGCGGCCAACCGTTGGAGCTCCCCCCCTACTCCAACCGCAAGCGATAAAACCGGGTTTGATTGGCCTTGAGAATGGGGTCATAAACATCGATTTTCGCTTTGGCACTGGTGGGCGGGAAGTTAGTCAAAACGTTCCACGATGTTTGGGATAAAGTATCCTGGTAAAGCAGTGAACATCCTTTACCGGGAACGGAATAGAATTGCAGCCAGACGTTTCCCGAATCCAAGCTGGCGGATTCTATCTTGTAGGCGCTTTGAGGATCGCGCGGATTGGTTCCGAGCAGCAATTCCTGGTAATTGGAAAATCCGTCGCCATCAGAATCCAAGGCCGCATCAGCCGGATTGAAAGGATCCAGCCCATAGAGTAATTCCCAATCGTCGGGCAGGCTGTCTCCATCATGGTCCACTTTGGCGCCGTTGTTCCGGCGTCCGGCGGAGGGTAAGGCCGCCACCCAATTGGTGGGTTCGTTTCCGTAGAGGAAAGCATCCTTGCGTTGCAGCGAATAGCCAGAGGCTTTGGCAGAAGTGGGCCAAGGGCTGGCATCGAGGTATTCGATTTTATCCACCGTCACATACGGAATCAGGCCGGTATTGTTGTGCAATATACCCTGCGTCAGATCGGGAGCTTCCAATTTGATTGATTCCCCATTGTTACTTAATTTGCCGGTGTATGGCCCGTAGATGGGAGTGCCCTCGCTCACGTTGAACCGGGTGCGGAAGGATGATAATTGTTTGGCATCAGCTCCTGGATCGAAACCCACCACCAGCAGATAGCCCCCCGGCGGCAGGCTGACATTTTGGGAAAAGTTAAAATCCACGGCGGCCCGAATGCGCCAGGTATTGGTGGGTTCCAGCACGTTGTATAGCGGCACGTTGGTGGAGGCGATATTCATCAACTCGATATATTCGTCCAGCGTATTGTCCGTAGAGGTTCCAGCCAGCGGGGCGGGATCATACATCACCTCGTTGATGACCAGCGGCCCGATGATCGGCGGGGCATTGGACGCTCCTTTTCCGGTTCGGAATTGCTCCGCAGTAGCCGGGTTGTCCTGGCCAAACGTGCGTCGGGTGAGCGGGACATAATCCACGGTCACACTGGTGGCCAACCGCCCGAAACTGACGCCATTGAAAGCCGGGTCCAGATGCGCCTCTCCGCGGTATCCATATAAATTACCCGAGGCATCCGCCGAGGACAAATAAACCGAGTCTCCCTCCGAGGAATTGAGTTGGAAAGCGGTCGCTGAGTTGGTGTTCCCAAACTGGTTTTCATAGAAAACCACGTATCCCTTTGCCGAAAGCAATGTCCCATCGGGAATGCGGAATTTTTTCCAGTTGGCGGGGCTGTCGCTCAAGAACCACCCGCCAATGAGGATATCCTGGGTGGTGGGATTATACAACTCGATGGCATCCTCCAAGGGGGGATCCGTATGGGTCAACACTTCGTTGATCAGCACGTTCTCCAGCGGCAGATAATTGCTGGTGCCGGGCGTCGATGATTTGGGGAAACTCACCGGATAGGAACCCCCATCAGGCACCCGCCCTTGGGATACCCCGAGGGACTGGATGCCGAAATGCAGGCCCTCGATCATGCCGGCGCCTGAATAAAGCGCCAGGTAGGAACCGTTTTTCGACAACTTGAACGAAACATGATTGGCCCCCTGCTCCGGGGTTCCGTCCGCGACAAATTTCTGAAAAGCTGCACTGCCGGTGCCAATAAAACTCAAATTAGGGATGCGCGACTGGGTTGGCTTGGCGAGATCGTCAGTCAAAAATAACCCTCCAATGGCGACCGGATCCGCCTGCGGATTGTATAGCTCAAACCAGTCGGCCCCCGAGGCGGGATCCGCCATCCACTCGTTTATTTTCAAGGCCGTGGCAGTCCCGATTTTGGCTTCCGCATTAGCGCTCTGGCGAGTGGGGGTGCACAGCGCCCAAGTTGTCCCTCCCGAGGGAATGCGACCAATGGATTTGTCATCCAACTGCATTCCAAAAACCACCGAGTCCACGAGCGCGCCTGAGCGATCATAAAAATATAGGGCGTCGCCGCCGCCATTCAGACCGAAACCAGTATTCCAACCGGAGGCTGGAGTTTGGTCATCGAAATACAAAATCGTGTAGCCTTGGGCGGGAATGCTGGTGCCTTCAGGAAAAACGAAAGCGCGAATATTATTCGTAATGGTGGTAATGCTCATGCCCGCGAGGTTCACCGCAGAGGTGCCCGAGTTATAAAATTCGATCCAATCCGGGGCACTTCCGCTCAACTCACGAATACTCACGTTCCGGGCCAAAACCTCGTTGATTTTGACCGTGTTTTGCCCGAAAACCACCGCCCCCCCCAAACCGGCTACCAGCCAGAGCATCAATCCCAACTGTTTTATCGTTACAAACCATTTCATAATTCAGTAATGTTACAGGCCAGTTACAAAAGCAAGTTTCACGCCACCTTGTCGAACAAATACTCAAAAAACGCGATCCACCCCCTCGCGCCAAGTGCTTTCCACCACAAAGCCGCTATTCCCCTGGAAAACGCTGCTGTTGGGGAACCAAGATCAGCGAGACGCAATCCACCAATCCATCATTATAAGTTCCGTTGACCCGGGTAACAATCACCAGCACTTCGGCTTTGCGGGTTCCTGGGGGCAAAAGGCCGGTAGTGGAGCGGAGCAGCAGTTGCGTGTCGTAATTCCGATCCGTGAGGGTGACCGGGCCGATGCTGATCTGGCCGGTGGGAGTCCCGTCGGCCTTCTTGAAAACCGCTTCCACCTTGGCGTGGTCTTCCTGGCCTTTAATGCCGCCCAAATAGGCGGAGAGCTTATACTTGACCTGCCCGGCATCGATCAGCGGGGCCAAGTCTGCCAGGATGATCGTCTGGAAGGCGGTGGAAACCGCATTACTGGGACCCCCCACAAAAAACTGCTTGCCTCGATTTTCAGGCCCCAAGTTGGTGAGCGTGGGGAAACCACCCGGCATGCCATAAGGCAAAACTGTCAGCCGGTTGGAAATTTCCCAGCCCG
>CAIMWS010000070.1 GCA_903845125.1 uncultured Verrucomicrobiota bacterium | reverse complement strand
TCGTTCCACCAGATTTTGTCCATGCGGTTGTCGTGGCAGCCGCAGTCGGCCACGGCCACCCGGTAAAAGTCGCCGTGCCACAGGAGGGCGGCCAGGGCATTCTGGCCGCCGGCGGACCCGCCGTAAATGCCCACCCGCCCGAGGTCCATTTCGGGCCGGCTGGCGGCGGCGGCCTTCAGCCAGGCGATCCGATCCGGAAAACCGGCGTCGCGCAGGTTCTTTAAGCAGACGTCGTGGAATTTCTTGGAGCGTCCGGCGGTGCCCATGCCGTCGCATTGCACCACGATGATCCCCCGGTCGGCGATCTGCTGTTGGTGCCCGTAGCGCGCACGGAAGGCCTTGGGGGCAAAAAAGCCCTGCGGGCCGGCGTAGATGTTTTCCACCACGGGGTATTTTTTCGCAGGATCGAAATCCCGGGGCCGGATGATGACACCAAAAATATCGGTCACCCCGTCGCGTCCCTTGGCGGTGAACCGTTCCGGCCAGCGGCCGTGGCGGGCGGCGAGCACTTCGGAGGCGTCGGCGGTTTCCAGCGCGCACACCAGGCCCCCCGGTCCGGCCCGGCGCAGTTCGTGCACCGGCGGGAGGTCCACCCGGGACCAGGTGTCGATGAAATAGGGATCGCCGGGGTTCCATTGGACGCTGTGCTGGCCATCGCCCTGCGTCAGCACCTGGAGCCGGGAGCCGTCCAGGTCCACCCGGCAAAAATGGGTGTAATACGGATCCTGGCCCGGGAGGAGACCGCCGGCGCGGAACCAGACCTGGCGTTTTTCCCGGTCCAGGTGCGTGATCCCCTGCACGACCCAGGGGCCCTGGGTGATTTGGTTTTTCACGCGGCCGTTTTCGGCGTCGTAAAGCCAAAGGTGGTTCCACCCGTCGCGCTCGGACATCCAGACCACTTCCTGGTCGCCCAGCCATTCGCAGTAATAATTCCCGGAATAGCAGACAAAGGTGTCGCTCCGCTCCACGATGAGCGGCCGGGCCACCCCCGACTGCGCGCCCACCGCCACCAGGCGCAGCACCTGGTGCCCGCGCTGGTTGTAGACAAAGGTGAACCGGGAGGAATCCGCCGCCCACCGGAGATCCTCGATGCTCCACGGGTTGGCGAAAAGGTCCTCCGCGATGGGCACCTGCCGGCGGGAGGCCACGTGGAACAATTGCGGCCGGGGATGGGCCACGCGGTCGCCCGGTTTCAGGTAATCCATGGTCCGCAGCTTGGGCTGCAGCTGGTCCTTGGGGGAGGACTCCACGATATGAACCGGGTGTTCCTGCCCTTTCTCCACCCGCAGGGCGGCCAGCTTTTCCGAGTCCGGCGACCACCAGAGGCGGTCGGTGGCGTAGCTGTCGCCGGGCTTGCCGTCCTGGCTCAAGGGCCATTCCTCGCCGGTTTTGCGGGAGCGCAGGTGCAGGTTGTTGTCCTTGAGGAAGACGGTCCATTGGCCGTCCGGTGAATCGGCGCCGCCCGGGTTGGGGCGGCGGTTCCGGCGCTGGGGCGCGGTGGCCGGCTTGGCGGTGGCGCCGGAGCCATCCACCACGGCGGTGGAGCGCTCCCCGGTGGCCTCGAAGACGCCCAGGATTTTGCCCGCTTGGTCGGCCGCCAGCCAGACATGCCCGGCAAAGGTGTGCTGGTCCCATTGCCCGCCCGGCTTGAGGGACGCATAACGGCGGCGCTCGCCTTCGCTGTCCAGCCAGAACAGGTCAATGTCCGCCGCGGTGCGATTGAGGAACCGGAGGCTGGTTTCCTCGCCGGTGCGGCGGCTGGGCCGGGGCTGCAGCGAGGCGGGCAGCGAGGAGTTGGCGGCCGGCTCCGCCGTCCGTTCTTTCAATTCATAGCTCCGCAGGTTCAGCAGCCAGGATTTCGCCGGTCCGTGCAGTTCCACGGAGGCCAGGTCCTCCGCGAAGACCAGCCGGTCAATGGGCAGTTGGTCCGCCGCGGCGGGTTGGCCGGCCTTTTGGAGCAATTCCGCCACCCGCTGGTGGTCGAAGGCCGCCCGGCGGACTCCCGGGCCGGCCTCCACCAGGATGAATTCGCGCGCGCCGCCCGGGTTGTCGTTGCGGTACCAGAAGCAGGTCCGGCCCGCGAACCAGTGGGGTTCGAGGCGTTCCCGATAGACTTTAGGCTCCGGCTGCGCGGCCCAGCCGCACGCGGCCGCCAGCCAGCCAGCAACAATCCCTGAAATCGCCGTCTTAATAATGCGCATGCCGGAGGTTGTAACAGCCGGCATTCCGTCCGTAAAGCCCGCAGACCCGGCCCGGGCCGCCCGGCTCCGAACAACTCCGGATGAAACCGGATGGCTGCCGGCCATACCTCCGGAATTGACAATGCCGCGCGCAGTTTTACCTTAGCGGCATGACAAAATCCGTGAAGCAGAGCAAAAAGATTTCCCGGCGGGAATTTGTGCGGGACAGCGCCACCCTCGCGGCGGCGGTGGCTACGGGCCTCAGCCTGGCCGGCGCCTACTCCGTGGAGGCTGCTGAAAAGGACCAGGCGGCGGTCCGCAAAACGCGCAGCTACCATCCGGATATGGAATACCGGCGGCTGGGCAAGACCGGGCTGTGGGTGTCCGCCGTCTGCATGGGCGGCCACTGGAAAAGGATCGATAAAATCATCGGCGCCTCCGCGGAATTGAATCCCTACGTGGCGCCCACGGATCCGTCGGTGCTGAATCCCTTTGAGAACAACCGCAAGGAGGTGGTGGCCTATTGCCTGTCCAAGGGCATCAACCTCATCGATCTGGCGGGCGACAGCGAAGCGGAAGTGTACTCCAAGGCCGTGCGCGAACGGCGGGAGGAGGTTTACCTGGCCTACTCCCATCCCTCGAGCGAATTGCGGGAGCCGCCGAACCGCAACGCCAAAAAGCTGCTGGAGCTGTTCGACGCCGGGCTCAAGCGGTGCCGGTTGGATTACGTGGACATCTGGCGCCTGATGGCGCTCGAGCGGGGCGGCCAGCACACCCAGGCCGAGACGGAAGCCATGCTCACCGCCCTGGAAACCGCCCGCCGCCAGGGCAAATGCCGTTTCACCGGTCTCTCCACGCACGACCGGAAATGGGCGAAGATGCTCATCGAAACCTACCCGGACATCGTCCAGGTGCTGGTGTTCCCCTATACCGCGGACTCCAAGGAGCTGCCGCAGGAGAGCGTTTTTGAGGCCATCCGCAAATACGAGGTGGGCACGCTCGGGATCAAGCCGTTCGCGAGCAACGCGATATTCAAGGGCGACGGCTCCGCCGCCAGCCCGCACGCGGAGGAGGACAACCGGATGGCCCGCCTGACCCTCCGCTACATCCTCAGCAATCCGGCCATGACGGCCCCCATCCCTGGCCTGATCAGCACCAAACAGGTGGATAACGTGGTCCAAGCCATCAAGGAACGCAAGGCCATGGATCTGACCCCGCAGGAGCGGGCGGAATTGAAGCGGGCCACCGACCAGATGTGGGCCAACCTGACGCCGGACTACCAATGGCTCAAGCAGTGGCAGTATGTTTAGGCTACGTGCGAGCCGCCGGGCCGGCCGGGGCGCTGGTGGTTTTAGCCTGGCGGTTTTTTTGATCCTGGCGGGCCTGGCCCAGGGCGCCGAGCCGGCCAGCCCGCCGGCCCCGCGCAAAAACCCGGCGCCGGAGCCGGCCGATAATTCGTATTGCCTGGTGTGCCACCGCAATCTCGAAAAGGAGGGTCTTACCGCCAGGCACCAAAAGGCCGGGGTCGGCTGCGAGCAATGCCATGGGATGTCTGAAAAACACAGCTCCGACGAGGACGGCATCACGCCGCCGGAAAAGATGTATTCCCGGGCGCGGGTGGCGGCCTTTTGCCTCACCTGCCACCCGGCGGCCCAGCTGAAGGAAAAGCCCAAGCACCAGCCGGTCTTGGGCCTGTTCACCAAGGACCAGGCCAAAACGGATCCCGAGGCCAGGGTGTGCACCGATTGCCACGGCAAACACCGCCTCCCGGTCCGCACGCGCCATTGGGACAAGGACACGGGCAAGCTGGTGGCGGACGACGGCGTGCGCATGATGGATAAAAGCCGGCCGCCCAAGGCCAAAGAATAACGGCCACCGGGCCGGGCATTGGCCGGCCAGCACAATGATGACTTCCAACCGTTCCAGCGGCCGAACCTCCCCGGAATCCTGGACGGCGGCTGAACTGCTGGATCTGGAGTATTTCCTCCACGCGGGTGAAGGGCAAAACCCGGATGCCCTTCGCGCCCGCAACCGCCAGGACGGACAGGTGGCTAGTGCCGCCGGGGTGGCTTTGGATGACCGCCGGCCGGCGCTCCGCTGGTGGGTGGATCGGCGGCGGGCCGAATGGGGCGGCAGAGTGGATACCCCGGGTCAGTTCCTGGCCGCCGCGCTCAACCAGGCTGGCCGGCTGCTGGCGGCCGCCGGTGGCCTCCTCGGGGTGGGCGCCGTGGCGGCCCTGCTGCGCCACGAGGTCGCGCATCCGGTCGTCAATGTCGCCTGGTTTTTCCTGGCCTTGATCGTGCCCCAGTTGCTGCTCCTGGGGCTGTTGGCGGGGTGCCTGGTTTGGCATCCCCGGCGGGCGGAATACCGGCCGCGGGGCCTGGGCCACGTGGTCCTGGCCCTCTGGGAGAAAATCGCCTGCTGGGCCTGGCCCCGCATGGTGGCCCACTTCCCCCCGGAGCGCCGCGGGCAGGCGGGGGAAATGCTGGCGGTCCTGCGGCGGCAGAGCCAGCTCTACGGCGGCGTGCACCGCTGGTCGCTCCTGCGCCGCGTGCAGGCGTTCGGCCTCGGCTTCAACACCGGCGCCCTGCTCACCCTGCTCGCTTACGTCGTGTTCACGGATCTCGGCTTTGGCTGGCAGACCACCCTGGATCCCGATCCCGGGCAGGTCCATCGCCTGGTCCGGTTCGTGGCCAGCCCCTGGTCCTGGTGGCTGGGCGAGGGGCGCGGCTACCCGGGCCTGGCTGCCATCCAAGGCTCCCGCATCATTCAGCAGGGTGGCGCCGCTGGCCCGGCTGAGCACCTCCGCGCCTGGTGGAGCTTTCTTTTCCTATGCGTGGCCACCTACGGGCTGCTCCCGCGCCTGGCCGCCTGGACCCTCTGCTGGCATTGGACCCGCCGGGAACTCAACGCCCTTGATTTCCAGGATGCCGCCGCGGATACCACCTGGCGGCAGATGCGGGAGCCGCTCCTGGAGGTTGGCGGGGAATCGCCCGCCCGCCCGGCGGGGGCGACCAGTCCGCCGCCGCCCAGTCCCCCCGCCGGCCCGGCCGACCCGGCCGTGGCTGGCACCGCCTTGGTTTTGTGGGTGCCAGTGGATTTGCAGGAGTGGGCGGCCGATGGCGCGGGGCCGCTGCCGCGGCTGGTCTCAGCCCAGGGCGGCTGTCCGGCGGCTGCGGTTCAAACCTATGGCCAATCACCCCGCCGGGATGCCGAAGCCCTGGCGGCCCTGCCCCCCGGGCGGCCCGGGGCCATTGTCATGGAGGGCTGGCGCCCGCCTGTCACGGAAAGCCTGACGCTGCTGCGCGACTTCCGGCGCCACCTGGGCGATAAGCAGCCGCTGACGCTCTGGCTCACGGGCCAGCCCGCCGCGGACGGCTTTCGGCCGCTGTCAGAGCCGGATCGCGAACTGTGGCGCAGCCAGCTCCGGCAATTGGGCGATCCCTGGCTGCGGGTGGAAATCCTCGCCCCCCAAAACGTATGAGCGAAGCCACCCAGCCACCGGCGATCCCCACCATCGCGATCATGGGGCATCCCAACGTGGGGAAATCCTCTGTGGTATCCACCCTGGCGGAGCGGGATGAGATCGTCGTCAGCCCGCTGCCGGGCACCACCGTGCTTTGCGGCCGGTTCGACATCAAAATCGACGGCCGGGAAATCCTCCAGTTCATCGACACGCCCGGCTTCCAGAATCCGCTGGTGGTGCGCGAATGGTTTGTGGCCCACCACGAGCGCCACCCGCAGCCGGCGCGGCAGTTCATCCGCGAGCATGAAGGCGATCCCGCCTTGCAGCAGGATTGCGAGCTGCTGCGGCCCCTGGCGGAAGGGGCGGCGGTGATGTTCGTGGTGGATGCCGGCGGCCCCGTGCGGGAGCAGGACCGGGCCGAGATCGAGATCCTGCGCCTGGCTGGCTGCCCGCGCATGGCGGTGGTCAACCCGAAGGAGGAACAGCCGGAGCTGCTCGAGGACTGGAAGCGGATCCTGCGCAAGGATTTCACCTTTGTCCGGGTGTTCAACGCCCACCAGGCCTGCTACGAGGAGCGCCTCGGGATGCTGCAGGACCTCGAGCGCCTGGACCAGTCCTGGAACCAGCGGCTCGCGGAAGTCATCGACGCCTACCAGCGGGACTGGAGCGGGCGCCTGGAGGATTGCGCCGGGATCATCGCCGATTACCTGCGCGACTGCCTGGCCTGGCGGGAAAGCGCCGCGCTGGCCAGCCCGGCCGGCCAGGCCCGCCTGGCCGCCGAGCTCCGCGAACGCTACCAGGATTCCCTGCGCCGCAAGGAGAGTGACGCCATGGACCGGGTCCGCCAAATCTTCCGGCACCGCCGCTGGAAGCCCGACCTCACCGGACACCCCGGGCTGGGCGCCGACCTCTTTTCTTCGGAAACCTACCGCCTGTTCGGTCTGAGCCGCACGCAATTGATTCTGGCGGGGGTGTTCTCCGGGGCCGCCACCGGTGTGGGCGTCGACGTTTTGCTGGGGGGCCATTCGCTGGGCCTGGGGGCGCTCATCGGCGCGGCCGCGGGCGGGGCGGTGGCCCTGGCGGGCGGCCTTTCCCTGGGTGACCGCCAGGTGCTGGGCCGCAAAATTTCCCAGCGGGTGATGACCGTGGGCCCGAACCGGCATCCGCAATTCCCCTGGATCCTCCTGGACCGCATGCTCCTAATGGCCAGGCTCACCATGCGGCAGCCCCACGGCCGGCGGGAAACCTCCGCGCCGCCCGCTTCCGTCCCCAGCCCGGAGGCCCCCGAAAAACAGGGTGTCCTCTCCACGCTGCCCGGCGACGCCATCCGGAGCGCCGCCCGGAACCTCCAACGCGGGAAAGCGGATGATTGGCGGGCACTGCGGGAGCTGCTGACGAAGTGGCTGGAAATCCTTTCCCAACCCACCCCGACCCGCCCGCCTGGCTGACCGATGGAAGGGTGCGGGCCGGGGCTTTTTTGGTTTTTGCTTGCCGGTGGGCCAACGGTTTGTCTAAATGCCGGTCATGATCCATCGGGCTTTAAAGCGGTATGGTCCGCCTGGCAAATCCGCCGGCGGGGCGCCCTGCCACTCCCTGGCCCCTTACCCAATTCCACAAACTCCACCACGGGCATGAAACCAAATCCGACACCTTTGAATGAAGCACCCCAGGGGGAAATCCCCCGGCGGGATTTCCTGAAAACCTCGATCGCCGCCGCCAGCGCGCTGGGCGCTGCCTGGAACGCTGGCCAGGCCCAGGCGGCGGAGCCGGCCGCCGCCCCGGACGATGGCCGGATGAAGATCGGCATCAACCTCGAGTTTGTCCGCCACGCGGATAAAAGCCTGGCCTATGGCTTGAAGACGGCCGGCCAGCTCGGATACAAGTGGGCGGAGCCATGTTTCCTCATGGGCCGCTGCCTCCTTTCCAACGCCGGCTATTGCCACGTCACCAGCCTGGACACCGATCCCAAATGGGTCCTGGACCAGTGCGCCGCCGCGGGGGTCAAAATCAGCGGGCTATCCTCCCACTCGGACCTGCTCAACACCGAGTGGGGCGTGCTGTATGCCCGGCGCGGCATCCGCTACGCCCGCGCCCTGGGGGTGAACGTGGTCCAGATCACGGAAGACATGTTCCCGCCGAAATGGATGACCGAGGAGGACGCCTTTTCAGTCATGAAAACCAACCTGCGCTCCATCGTGGAGACGTGTGAGGAAAACGGCGTTTACCTGGGGATCGAGCAGCACGGTCCGTATACCGCCAAAATCGCGCGGCTGACACGGATTTTGGGGCTCGTGGATTCGCCCTGGATCCGGGTGAACTACGACTGCGGCAACACCTTCCTGGGCGGCGAAGATCCCTACGCCATGCTGGAGGCGGTCATCGATAAGGTGGTGCATGTCCACGCCAAGGACATTTCCCGCAAGCAGGCCGAGGCGGAGCGCGGCAAGGTCACCGGCACTGCCGTGGGCTGCGCGTGTGGCGACGGCGAAATCGACTGGCACCGGATCGTGAAACGGCTGAAAAAGGCCGGTTACAAAGGGGTGCTTTCGGTGGAATGCGGCACGGAAGAGGAAGCCCGGCGCTCGCTGGCCTACCTCACCAAAGTGCTGCAGGAAGAGCAGGCGTAGCCGGAACGATCCGGCCGGGGGGCGGCCGCCCACCGCTGCGCAACCCCCCGAGCCGGCTGGGGCGCTGGAGTCCCGGCCGACGGGAGGCGGCGCCGATTCCGGGATGGCACGCGGGCAGGGGTGGCAGGGATTTGGACCACACCGGGAGCATTTTACTGCCCGGTCAAAACCACCCGGTAGAACACCTGTTTCACCGGCTTGGGCACCAGCGCCCGCTTCTGGGTGGTAGTGGCCACCAGGCTCAGGACATCCTGCCAGTTCCCACCGAGCCGATCCAGGCTCTGGAGGGCATAGGTTTTGCCGGGGAAACTCTGGAAGTAAATCGCCAGCTGCCCAGCTCCGGCGGGGGTCTTATCCGCATCCTCCAAGTCATTGGGCCGGGGCACCCGTTCAAACGCCAGGACGGAATGGGGATTGGTCGGGTCGGTGCCGGCCGCCATTTCCGCCCGGTTGGTCATGCCATCCCGGTCCGGATCGTCACTCTCGCCGCTGGCGTTGGGATATTTATCAAGCAAGCCCGTGGCCTTGGCCCATTCCTGGTAAGAGAGGGGCCGCTGCCAGGGCGCGGTGGGGTGGCCTTCAAAGTTCGTGCCCCACCCCGCGGCATCCGCCGGATAAAAAATGGTGGCCTGGCTCGCGCTGCCCGTCAGCACTTTGCCACCCACGGCGGGCGCGGCCCCCTCGAAATAGACGGCGGCCAGGCTGGTGCAGCCGGCGAGGGCCGCCTGGTCGATGAAAACCACGCTGGCCGGGATCGTGACATTGGACAAACGGGTGCAGCCTTGGAAGGCTCCGTAGCCGAGGTTGGTCACGCTGTTGGGAATGGTCACCTGCGCCAGGCTGGTGCAGCCCGCGAAGGTCGCCTCCGCGAGGTCCACCACGCCGCCGGGGATGGCCGCGGCGGGCAGGCTGGTGCACCCGCTGAAGGCCCAGCCCCCGATGGTGGCCACGCTCTCCGGCAGGAGGGCATTGGTCAGGGCGGCGCAGCCCAGGAACGCGGAGCCCCCGATATCGGTCAGGCTGCCCGGGAGGGTGACGCGGCGCAAGCCGGCACAGCCTTGAAACGCCGCCCAACCGATGGCGGCCACACCGTCGGGGATGGCGTAGTCCCCGGCCTTGCCGCCAGGAAATTGGATGAGCGTGGTCCGGCTTTGGTCAAACAGCACGCCATCCCAGTCGGCGAAGTTAGAATTGAGCGGATCCACGGTGATGGCCTCAAGGTGGGCGCAGGCGGTGAAAGCGTTATCCACAATGGTGGCCACGGTGCCGGGGAGCACGAAGCTCCCCGCTTTGCCGGCCGGGTATTGAATGAGGGTGGCCAGGGTTTTGTCGAACAGCACGCCATCCCGGCTCGCGAAGGCGGGATTGAGCGGATCCACGTGGATGGCGGCCAGGCTGGAGCAGCCGGTGAACGCGCTGTAAACGATGGCCGTGACGCTGGCGGGGAGGGTGACCTCCGGCAAGCTGGTGCAGCCATTGAAGGCGTCGTAACCGAGGCTGGCCACCCCGGCGGGGAGGACGATTTCCGCCAGGGCGGTGCAGCCGGAAAAGGCCGACTGCTCGATGGTGACCAGGCTGGCGGGAAGGCGGATGCCGGCCAGGCTGGTGCAGCCGCTGAAAGCCCAGCCCCCAATGCTGGACACCGCGCCAGCCAGGGTGACATTGGTCAGCCCGGTGCAGTCCTGGAAGGCCAGCCACTCGATGGTGGCCAGGCTGGCGGGGAGGGTGATCCCCGTGAGGCGGGCGCAGCCCTGGAAGGCCGACCATTCCAGGCTGGCCACGCCGCCGGGAATGACGTAATTACCCGCCCGGCCGCCGGGAAATTGTATGAGCTTGGTGAGGCTTTGGTTGAACAAGACGCCATCCCGGCTGGCGTAGGCGGGATTCTGGGTGGCCACGTGGATAGCCGCCAGGCTTGGGCAGCTGGTGAAAGCATGGTATTCGAGGTTAGTCACGCTGGCCGGGATGGTGATATCCGCCAGCGCGGCGCTGCCGGTGAAGGCATTTTCCGCGATCGTGGTGACGCCGCCGGGGATGGCATAGTTGCCCGCTTTGCCGCCGGGGTATTGGAGGAGTGTCGTCAGGCTTTTATCGAATAAAACACCATCCCAGCTGGTGTAAGCGGCATTCAGCGGATCGACCACAATCGCCGCCAGGCGGGCACAATCAGTGAAGGCGCCGTATTGGCCGGTGCTGATATTGGTGACGCCGCTGGGAATGGTGATCCGCACCAGGCTGGCCTGGCCGGCAAACACGGAGAAACCGATCCCGGTGACCGGCTTGCCGCCGATGGCCTCCGGTATGGTGACCTCGCCACCGGGGCCGAAATAATCCGTGATGACGACCTGGGTGGCGCTCGCGCGGTAATAGAAATCGCCCGCTTGCGCCGCACCAGCGGGAGCCGCCGGAACATGCAGAAGCACCAGCACCAGCCACGCACCACAAAAAGCAGCAAGGGATGGGCGATTTCTATTTTTTACCATAGTCAGTCCAGCGCTGGACGCGCATAACGGGTAATTACGCGAAAGGAGGAAAAAAAGCCAGCACATCGCGTGCGAAAGAGGGAGGAGGGGGAGGACTCACCGGTCCCCGTCCAGGCCATTGGCTGCCGCGTAGGGACGGGATCTTTTGGGGCCAGATCTTCGCCCTCGGCCAGTTGCCGATCGGTTCCAGAACTTCCCTCCCCAAAAAGCTGGGACCCGGTTAATCCGCCCGGTGGGCTACCCGGTAGAAAGCTGCCGCCAGCCGGGGGTTGGTATCCGTGTAGCTCGCCAACCCGCCCGGCGGCAGGAGGATGGTGGCAAGGGTGGTCCAGCCGGCCTGGAGATCCGCCGTGCGCTGGACCTCGCAAGCCTGGCCGGCAGGGCCGGCGAACCATAAGCGGAAGCCGGTGGGCAGCGGCGCAAGCGCGAGCGCGTTGGGCGCCAGCCCCGGGCTGGGCACCACCACCAACTCCGCGGCGGCGCTGGCCACCTGGCCGGCGGTATTGGCCAGAATGACCGAATAGAGGCCCGCGCTGGCCAGGCGCACATTGGCGATGGCCAGGGTGGCGTTGGTTTCACCCGCCAAAGCCACCGTCCCGCGCCGCCATTGGCAGGCGATGGGGCCACACGACCGGGCCTCCACCTGGAAAACCGCGGTCGTGCCCAGAAAGTTGGTGCGGCTTTGCGGCGGCTGCAGGATCACCGGTGGCACGGCGGCCTGGACCACCACATGATTGGTGGCAAAGGCCACCTTGCCTGCGGCATCGGCCACGCGCAAGGCCACCGGGTGGATGCCGATCCCTAGGGCGGTGTTCGGAGGCACGCTTTGGGTCACGGTGAAGCCCGCGCAGGCATCGGCCACCAGGAGGTGGCCCGCGTCGGTGAGGTCCGGCAGGCGGGCCTGGCAATCGGCGTCCACCTTCAACGCCACACCGGCCATCCAGGTGATGACGGGGGGCTGCGAATCCCGGACGGTGACGGCAAACGAGCCGGAACTGGAGTTCCCGGTGGCGTCCGTGGCCAGGCAGCGCACGAGGGTGGTTCCCAGCGGGAATCGGGAGCCGGAGGCCGGCAGGCAGAGGACCAGGGGATGCGGATCGCCGTCGTCGCGGACCGACACCTCGAACGCCACGGGGGTTTCATTCCCGGTGGCGCAATCGATGACGATGTCCGGGGGGCAGGTGATGATGGGGGCGTTGGTGTCCGGCAGCGGCGCGATCCGGATCACGTCCGCCACGGCGCAGCCTCCCGGGGGATCAGCGCCCCGCGCGGTCAACTCCAGGAAATTCGTCCGGTCCAGGTCCAGCAGTGCGTCGCCCAATTCCACCCACTGGCGATCCGGCAGCGGCGCGGCGAACACGGCGGCCAGGGGATGGGAGCCGCCCGAAAACAGGTTGAACGCAATATTCCCCACCGCATTGGTCAGTGCCGGCGCCTGGGCGGAGATCCGGTACCGGCCGGAACGGGAAACCGGCAGGGTCCAGCGGGCGCGGGCGGTTTCGCCGGGAGCCAGCGACGCCATCCGGGCATCGACGCCCCAGGCGGCGGTGGCGGTGGAGCTCCAGTTCCCCTCCCATTCGGCATAGGCCTGGTCGCGGTTATCGAGGTACAGATCGTCCGGCAGGTAGCGCAGGATGCGGGTGGCCAAATGGCCGGCCCGGCCGGTCGCCGCGATGCCCACTTTGGCCAGGGTGTTGCGCGGCACGGGCAGGGTGACCGACCAGGTATTGGAACCGGCCGGCACACAGGCGGCGGTGAGGTTCGCATAGCGCTGGGAGGCGTCCCGCAAGGCCACGAAGGGCCGGGGCTGGAACAACGGCTGGCTGGTGTGGATGGTGAGGGTCACCACCTGGCCCTGGGTGGTTTCGGAAACCTCGATTTCCGGGGGCGCGGTGGCAGCGGCCCCCAGCCAGCGCTGCATGGCCTCCACCGCAGTGCAATAGCGGAATTTCACGTCCGGATGATTCGCGGCGGTGGTTTGGAGCAGGGAATGGACCCGGGCGAAGTTGGGGAGGAAATTTTCCGGCAGATGGTTCCAGATGCAAACCACCTGGTCCTCCCCCTGGGAGGCCCGCCCAAAAACCCCCTCCAGGTCGCTCAGCACCAGGTTTTGCATTTTGATGGACCGCAAATTCCAGCCGGTTCCCGGGCCCGGGAGTTGGTAGTGCCCAGGCGCCGGGTGATAGGGCACGAAGGTGGAGGGCGCCTGCGACCAATCCTGGACGTTGTTGATGGGTTCAAGGAGGTTCCAGGGCAGCCGGGCCGGCCAGTTGTTATGCATGCTGAAGGGCAGGAGTTCGTCCAGGTATTGCTGCCACTCGTCATCCATGAAATGCCAGCCGCTGCGGAAGGAAACGGGGAACACCTCCTCCTCGAGCAAATACTGGGCGAGGGTAAGATCGAAGTCTTCCCGGCATTCCTGGAAGGTCCGGGCCTGGTTCCAGTGGTAATTCCCGTCCCCGTCGTAATCACTCCAGAGGAAGGTGTGGTAATGCAGCGACAGCTCGTCGCCGAACTGCCGGATGGCCTCGCCATGATACTGCTTCATCAGGTGCAGGACCATGGTGTTCGGGAGGGGGACGTTTTGGTTCACAGCCGCGCGATAGATGTTGCCGCCCATCATCCACCAGGTGAACTTGACGGTCTGGCCATAGGAATCCCGGAACTGGGCGCGCCAGGCGGAGTCCATGACCTGGAAGGCCGGGCTGGCGGGATCGGTGAAAAAGCCCTGGGGATAATACGGATGGGCGGAATAGACATCGACCGTGCCGCCGAAATTCCAGATCGCGGTATCGGATCCCACCGCGAGGTAAACGTTACCGGGCGGGGTTGGGCTGGAGGCTGGCTGGGCCTGGGAGGCTGGCGCCGCGGGAAGTTCCGCCGCCATCGTTGGCCAGCCCCGCGCTCCCGCAAGCCAGAAAACCGCCATGCCCCCCCAAAACCAGGCCGCCCACCCGGTGTTGGATGGTTTCGGCGCACCAGCGCCGGCCGGGCGGGCCAAGGCCGCGGCTGAACGCTTCCGAATCGCCTGGTGCAACATGGGATGTACGGTAACCAATTCCCCCGGGTTTGCCAAGGGCCGGAGGCGGAATCAAGACTCCGGCGCAATTCGCTTGCGGACCGGCGTGGGTGGCCATACCGTGAGCCACCATGCTGAACCACACATTTGTCCCCTGGCTGCTTTGCGGCCTGGGTTGGGTTTTTTCCACGTCCGCCGCGGATTCGCCGCAATGGACCGGCCACGACACGCGCAACATGGTTTCCCAAGAGACGGGCCTGCCCGATTCGTTTGTGCCGGGCAAAAAGATCAATGGTGGCGCGGGCGTGGATATGGCCACCACCCGCCATGTCAAATGGGTGGCCAGGCTGGGCAAGGAAACCTACGGCACCCCGGTCATCGCCGGGGGCAAAGTGTTCATCGGCACCAACAATGGGGTGCCGCGTGATCCCCGCTTTTCCGACGATCGCAGCATCCTGATGTGTTTCGACGAAACGACGGGGAAATTCCTCTGGCAGTTGGTGGTTTCCAAACTGGTGCGCACGGGGAATTTCAACGGGGATTTCGCCGAATTGGGCGTCTGCTCAACGCCGACCGTCAAAGCGGGCCGGGTTTACCTGGTGACGGGGCGCTGTGAGGCGCTTTGCCTCGATGCCAGCGGACTCGCCAATGGCAACGATGGCCCGTTCCAGGAGGAAGGGGAGTATATGGCCGTGGGGGCCCGCATGAAGCCCGGCAAGCCGCCCACGGGGGGCTCGCCCGTCGCCGCCCCGGACCGCGTGGCACCCATGGATTTGCTGCCGAGCGACGCGGATATCCTCTGGCGCTACGATTTCATATCCGAGCTCGATGTCTGGCCCCAGGACGCTTCGGATTGCTCCCCGCTGGTTCACGATGGCCTGGTCTATGTATGCACCTCCAATGGCGTGGATGTGTCGCACAAAAACCTCCCGTCGCCGCAAGCGCCCAGCCTCATCGCGCTGGATCAGAACACCGGGAAACTCGTGGCGACGGATGACGCCAGGATCGGTCCGCGCATCCTCCACGGTGAATGGTCCTCGCCCAGCCTGGCCCAGGTAATCGGGAAGACGCTGGTGCTGTATGGGGGAGGGGACGGTTTTTGCTATGCGTTCGAGGCGCGTCCGGTGCCGGACCCGGCCGGCCCGGGCCGGATTTTGCGCACGGTTTGGCGCTGCGACTGCAATCCGGCGGAATACCGCAAACGCAACGGTGAAGCGCTGCCTTACAACAAAAACTCGGAGGGGCCCAGCGAGGTGATCGGGACGCCGGTATTCCACCAAAACCGGGTCTATGTGACCATCGGCCAGGATACCCGCCACGGCCCGGGGCCCGGGGCGCTGACGTGCATCGACGCCACGCGCACGGGGACATCAGCGGCTCCGGAGTGGTATGGAGATACCAGGAGATCAACCGGAGTTTTTCCACGCCCTCGGTCACCAACGGCCTGGTATTTGTGGCGGATGTCCGGGGCGTGATCCATTGCCTGGATGCGGAGACCGGCCGCTGCTGCTGGACGCATGAAACCAAGGGGCAGATGGTGGGCTCCACGCTGGTGGCCGACGGGAAGGTTTACACCGGCAACAGCGCTGGAAAGCTCACGATCCTGGCGGCTGCCCGGGAAAAACGGCTGCTCGGCGAGGTGCAGGTGGGCTCGGCGATCCATGCGACACCGGTGGCCGCCAACGGGGTCCTGTACGTCGCCGCGCAAGGCTTCCTCTACGCCCTGCAGAAAACCGGCGGGCAATGAACGGAGCCGGACGGGCCAATCCCGATGCCAAGGCCCGCCCGGTGCGTTCCCGTCCTCCTTTCGGGCTGGACTTCGGCCCCAACGGTGACAAATATGGACCCCGTGATCCGGATCCTTAACCTGGCTGACCCGCTGGCTCCGACCGCAGTGGCTGGCACCCTCGAGCCGCCAGCCTGCACCCGGCCCGGCGCCACCCCTTTAAACCAGCTCCCCGATCCATGACGGCCATCCACCTGCACTTCATCGATTACCTCGTCCTGGCAACCTACGTGCTTTTTGTCATCGGGGTGGGCTGGACCCTCAACCGCGGCATGGAGACCAGCAGCGACTTTTTGCTGGCCGGCCGCTCCATCTCGGGCTGGGTGGCGGCGCTGGCGTTCATGTCCGCCAACTGCGGCGCGGTGGAGGTCATCGGCGTGGGGGCTTGCGGGGCCAAATACGGGATGCTGACCTGCCATTTCTACTGGCTGGGGGCGATCGCCGCCATGGCTTTCCTGGGGTTGTTCATGATGCCTTTCTACTACGGGTCCAAGGCCCGATCCGTGCCCGAATATCTCAAGCTGCGGTTCGACGAAAAGACGCGTACCCTGAACGCCGTGGCGTTCGCCGCCATGACGGTTTTCAACTCGGGCATCGCCATGTATATCCTGGCCAAGCTGCTCGAGCTGGTTTTGAACTGGGACTATGCCTTCAGCCTCTGGTTTTCGGCGGGGATCGTGCTGGCCTACACCTTCCTGGGCGGCCTGACCTCGGCCATCTACAACGAGGTGCTGCAATTTTTCATGATCGTGCTCGGCTTCCTCCCGCTGGTGTTGCTTGGCCTGGCGGACCTGGGTGGATGGGCCGGCTTGAAGGAGCGCCTGGCGGCGGTGGCCACCAGCCAGGGGTTGGCGCCGGATGCCCTGGTGCGGGTGTGGCAGCCGCTGCACAGCTCCGCCGCCAATCCCATGGGGTTGGAATGGGTGGGCATGACCTTCGGACTCGGTTTTGTGCTGGCCTTCGGCTATTGGTGCACCGATTTCCTGCTCGTGCAGCGCGCCATGGCCTCCCGCTCGATGGCCGCCGCCCGGCGCACTCCGCTGCTGGCCGCCTTCCCGAAAATGGCCTTTCCCCTGTTGCTGGTGGTGCCCGGCATGGTGGCGATGGCGCTGGACACCTCCTCCCATGGCCAGCTCCTGCCGCGCGGCGCGGATGGCACACCCAATTTCAACATGGCCATCCCCGCCCTGATGATCCACTACTTCCCCAGCGGCCTGATCGGCCTCGGCCTCACCGCCCTGATTGCCTCGTTCATGTCCGGCATGGCGGGCAATGTCACGGCCTTCAACACGGTCTGGACCTATGACCTATACCAGGGCCACCTCCGCCCGAATCAATCCGACCGCCATTACTTGTGGATGGGCCACGCCGCGACGGTGGTGGCGACGCTGCTCAGCGTGGCGACCGCCTACCTGGCCTCGAAATACAACAACATCATGGATTTCTGCCAGCTGATCTTCGCCTTGGTCAACGCTCCGCTGTTTGCCACTTTCCTGCTGGGCATGTTCTGGAAGCGGGCCACCGGCCACGGAGCTTTCTGGGGCCTGCTGGCCGGCACCCTGGCTGCCGCCGCGCACCATGGCCTGACCATCCCCATGGGCGCCACCACCCTCATCAAAGGCGGCTGGTTCGGGGTGATCGCCCACCGCTATGCGGGGGAGATGGGGCAGAATTTCTGGACCGCCATCTTTGCCTGGTCGGTCTGCCTCGGGGCCACCATCCTGATTTCTTTGCTGACGCGGCAGAACCGCACGGAGGAGTCGTTGCGGGGGCTGGTCTATTCGCTCACCCCGGCCGAGCAGCATCCGGAGCTGGGGTGGCATCAGCAGCCAGTCGTGTTGGGCGTCGTCGTCCTGGGGGCGGTCGTGGTCCTGAACCTGCTTTTCTGGTAAACGCGGCGCCCGGAAAAACGAAACCATGAAACATCGCGAGCGAGTCCTGATGGCGCTGGATCACCAGCAGCCCGACCGTTGCCCCATGCAGATCAGCTTCACGCCGGAATTCGCCCTCCGTCTGCGCCAGCACCTGGGCCTGGCGGCGGCGGGCCACAATCCCCACGGCGGCGGCAACACCTACCAATTGGAGCGGGAGCTCGGCCAGGATCTCCTCCTCACCAGCGTGTGCTGGGCCAACTCCTATTACCAGTCCGACCGCGATTACGTGGACGAATGGGGCGTGGGCTGGAAGGTCATCGGCTACGAAACGCCCTTCGGCCAGGGCCATTACACCGAGATGACGGGCCATCCGCTGGCGGATGACAACGCCATTCACGCGTATCACGCCCCCGATCCGCTGCGGCCGGGGCTTTACCAGGACGCCGCCTGGACGCTGCGCGAATTCAAGGAGGAGTATTGGATTGTGGGGGTCACGGTGACCACGATCTTCGAAACCGCCTGGGCCTTGCGCGGCTATGAGCAGCTGCTCACCGACCTGGTGGCGGCACCGGACACCGCCGAGGCGATCCTGGAAATCCCGTTCCGCTATCACCTGGCGGCGGCGCGCCGGTTGGTGGAGATGGGCGTGGACATGATCTGGGTGGGCGATGACGTGGGCGGGCAGACCGGCATGATCATTTCGCCGGCCCTGTGGCGGCGGATGTTCAAGCCCAAATGGGCCGAATTCTTTGCCACGCTCAAGAACCTCAACCCGGATTTGAAGATCGCCTATCATTCCGATGGCGCCATTGAGCCGATCATCCCCGACTTCATCGAGATTGGCCTGGATGTGCTCAACCCGGTCCAGCCCCTGTGCATGGACCCGGCCCGGCTGAAGAAGGCCTATGGGAACCGGCTTTGTTTCTGGGGCTCGATCGACGAGCAGCAGACGCTGCCCTTTGGCACGCCCCAGGAGGTGGAGCGGGAAGTCCAAACCCGCCTGGAAACCATCGGCAAGGAGGGCGGGCTGATCATCGGCCCCACGCACCATGTGCAGCTCGACACACCGCTGGAAAATTTCCAGGCCATGCTGCGGGCCATCACCCGGAAGCCAACGATTTGAAACCATGAAAAAATCCCCACTCCATTCCTGGCGCCGGCCGGGTGTCCTGGCCTTGCTCGCGGCCCTGGCCGCCACCTTGATTCCGCCGCTGAAGATGCCAGCCGCTGGCCTTGAAAACGCCGGATTAAACATCGAGTGCGATCCGCGGACGGGGCTGCCCGGCCAAATCCAGACCCGGCTGGAAGGCGTTGCCCGCGATTGGCTGGCCGGCCCGGTGCAAATGAGCGTCCGTAACCAGGTCACCGGCACCGGGGCGGACCTTGCCGCTGGCGATTGGAGCCCGGCGCCCGGCCAGCCGCTGGCCTGGCGGGGCCGCCTGAAAGAGCTGCCATTGCGCGTTTCGCAGAGCTGGTCCGCCGCCGGCCAGGGGGTAGCTTGGGATCTCGATTTCCAGGGCGATGCCGTGCGGGTGGAGCACCAGGTATCCATCGCCCTGCCCGCGCTCTCGAGGAAACTCCAGGTATTCACCCCCACCGAGCGGGGCGTGATCCAGCTGGCGGCCAATCCCACCTTCAAGCCCGCACCCTATGCGGCCAATGGCTGGGATACCGGCACCACCTATGTGCTGCCGCTGATCAGCCTGTTCGATCCCCAGACCGGCCAGGCTTTGACGATCGCGCTGCCGGCCGACGCCAACCTGCCCCACCTGCAATTTGAGTGGCGCGAGGCCCGGGTGCTCACCCTCACGCTGGCGCGCCGCGGCATGGGGGGTGGACGCCCCTCACCGCTCCGCCTCCTGCTTTGGGCCCACCCAGCGGACTACAGGTCGGCGCTCAAAGTCTACAGCGACGCCTTCCCCGCCTGGTTCCGGACGGCGGCGACGCGCGGGCCGGGCGAAGGGGCCTTTTATTACCACCACATCCAGGATCACCCGGATTTCGCGGAGATGGCACGGCAGAGCGTCCGTTTCATATGGTCGAGCTTCTGGTTCACCCACCTGGGCGAATACCTGCCGGAGGCCAGGGAATGGGAGCCTTACACCTACGCCAAATGGTGGAAGCTGGGCCAGACCATGTCGGATTCCAAAATTCTCTCCTTCATCGGCACCCTGGGGGAGCACGGCATACGCACCTACGCCTATTTCAACGTGACCGAATACGGTGGAGCGGGGGGCAAGAGCGGCGATCCCGCCGAGGCGGCCCGCATCCTTCGGGAAAAATTCGCCAACGCCTTGATCAAGGACGCCCAGGGCCGCGACATCCCCACCTGGGAAGGCGCCATGGCGATGAACCCCGGTAGTCAATACGCCCTCTGGCCTTTTCTGGAAGACCAGGTCCAACGGCATCTCCGGCGGCTTCCCGGGCTGGAAGGCTTTGTCATGGACCGCCTGGATTGGGCCAGCATGTTGGATTACGGGCACGACGACGGCTTGAGCATGGTGGGCACCCGACCGGTGGAAAACATGGCCCTGCCGGTGCGTGAAGCGGTTCGTTCCGTGGCGCGCCTGGCTCATGCCGCGGGCAAAAAGCTGTACCTGAACCAGTTCTACCGGATCGAGGTGCTCGAGGATGCCGACGGGGTCTGCCACGAAAACGATTACCTCCGCGCCCTCGGCTACCTGACACCACTGCGCCCGGCCTCGGCCTGGCACTATGCCCGGCCCTACCAGGGCGACCTCCTCCAGTTTGAGGCGCAGCTGAAGCGGCGTTTGCACTGGGCGCTTTTCCCGCAGATGATCGCGCACGAATACCCCATTTCCCAGCAGCCCCCCAATGACCGGGCCGCGGATTTCCTTGAACTCTATGCCCCCTTGTTTGACACCCTGTCCGGCAAAGAGCAGGTGCTCCTGCCGCATTGCGTGGAGGTAACCGGCCCCAACGAGGCCAATTTGTTCCGCATCCCGGAGGACCGTTACGTGGCGCCCATCACTTCCCGGGCGCGATTCCTCACCCGCCCGGGTTCCGACATCGAGGAAGTCGAGCTGGTCTTGCGCGTGCCGGATGCCGCCGAGCTGAAGTGGGCGCACGCGGTATCGGCGGACGGCCCGTCCGCTTCGGTGCGCGTGCAAGCGGGCCCCGGCCTCGCCCGTTTTCGCCTCCCCGCCCACCGCACCGCCACGATGCTCGTGGCTGGCCGCGGCAAAGAGCCTGGTCTCGATGATGCCCGTGCCGCCCGGTTGGCGCAAATCCGCGGCAAGTTTTTCGAAGGCGCGCGCTCCGGTCCGCAACCCGCCCAGCGCCCGGCCATTCAACCGGACGAGCGTCTCTTTATCCGGGTGGCTGGCACACCGGTGGGCACACCCGGCCCCGTCCAGGTCAGCGTCGGCGGACTCAGTTTGGGGGCCGTCCCTGCCCAGGCTTTCAAGGCGGTATTCCCGTGGAATCCGGCAACCCCGGTGGAGGATCCACCGCGGATCACGCTCAGTTTTTCTGATGAAGGCACTTGGTTCGTGCCGGAACAAATTGAACTGGTGGCCCGCCGCGGAGATCGGACCGCGCAGCGCCTGGGATGGTGGCAGCCGGGCCTGGCCATGGCCGACTCCGGTTCGGCTGGGACCGCCTCCGGCTTGGCGGCCAGTGTCTGCCTGCCGCTGGTTTGGAACCAGGCTCCCATCGGTGTGGGGAAAGCCCGGTTCCTGGCCCGGAGTGGCCGGCTGGGTGGCCGGTGGCCAGCTCAATACGGCTCCCAAGGGGCCTGGATACCGATGACCACCGGTGGCGCCGCCGCGCAAAACGGCTGGCGTCTTGAAGTGCGAAGTGGGAATCCATTTGCCTGGCCGGCTCCGGCCGCAGCCGACCCACGCCTGTTGCCCGCACCGAAAGACGGGGCGCCGGTGCCCACTTGCTGGTTCGCTAACGACCGTTTGGAGCTTCAGCTCACTCCACCGGGGGACAAACCCGCCCGGCTCACCCTTTATTTCCTCGACTTTGACCGCAACGGGCGGGCCATGGAGGTGGCGTTATCCGACGACCTGAACGTGCTGGATACCCAGCGTGTTCAAACGGCGGAGACGGCGGCCGGAGCTGGCTTGAGCTGGACCATCCAAGGCCCGGTGACCGTGGAGGTGCGTAAAGTGGCCGGGTTCAACGCCGTGCTGTCGGGAGTGTTCGTAGACCCGGAACCTGGTGCCAGCCAATAGCCTGAAACAGGCATGCAGTGGGTGGCAGCGCAGGCGGCCGCCTGGCCCATGGTTTTCAGGTGAGCCTGGAAAACGGTGGCCATCCGGCCCGAGGGTTGCGCAATCTCCCGGGCCGCACCGTTGTTCCGGAGTGGTTACCATCCGTATATCATCAGCCAACGGATTGCACAACGGTATTATTATTCTTTCACTCCAGCCACCGGAGTCTATACTGCGTTCCATGTTACCCGGCGAGCCAATCAACCATGACCAGTTGTTCAAGGAGCTGTTGCGGCTGTTCTTTGGCGATTTTGTCGATGCTTTCCTGCCCGAGGCCGCCCAATACCTGGATAAAAAGTCGGTCCAATTCCTCGACAAAGAGATCCTCGACCTGCCGCAGCAGGGCGAGCGGCACGAGGTGGATCTGGTGGCCAAATGCCAGTTCCAGGGGAAACCCTCCTTTTTCCTGGTGCACATCGAAAACCAGGCCCAAAAGCAGGCGGAGTTTGGCCGGCGGATGCACCATTATTTTTCCATGCTCTGGCAGAAGCACGGTCTGCCGGTTTACCCGGTGGTGGTATTTTCCCACCCCAGCCAGTCCGCTGAACCGGATCATTTTACCTTGGCCTTTCCGGATCTCACGGTCCTACAGTTCCGTTTCAAGGTGATCCAATTGGCGCGGCTTTCGTGGAAGGATTTCGTGAGCCGGAAGAATCCGGCGGTGTGCGCCTTGATGTCCAAAATGGGCATCGGCAAAAAGGAGCGGGTGCGGGTGAAG
>CAIMWS010000069.1 GCA_903845125.1 uncultured Verrucomicrobiota bacterium | reverse complement strand
TCACCTTGAAGCGGAAATGCAGGACCGTGAGGTCCGGCAGGGCGAGTTGGAAGAAGTCCCGTTCGGCCGCCTGGCTGGAGTGGGAAAAAACCACCACCGGGTAAACCGGCAGGCCGTGTTTCTGATACAGCAGGGAGAAATATTGGAACATCCGGCCCGCGAATTCCGCCTGTTTCTGGGCCTGGTTTTCGATGTGGACGAGGAAACAGGCGGGCGTGCCCTGGAACTGGCATTTGGCCACCAGATCCACCACATGCCGCTCGCCCGACTGGGGCAGTCCGAGGATCTCCTGGTCGAGGAACTGGACCGACTTTTTATCGAGATATTGGGCGGCCTCGGGCAGGAAGGCATCGACGAAATCGCCAAAGAACCGCCGCCGCAGTTCCTTGAACAGCTGGTCATGGTTGACTGGATCGCCGGGTAACATGAGGGCAGTTTAGGAGCTGAATATCCCGAGTGAAAGCCTTAATTATGGGATTTTTTCCTGTGTGCTTGGCGAAACATTGGGAGTAACGGGCCTAAAAATACATTGGCAAAGCCAACGATCCGGCGGCTCAATTGGGCAGGCGTTGGGGCCAGTTCCCCGCCGGCTGCCATGGCCAGCACGGGAACTGCCCACCTCCGCCTCACCAGTTGGGCCTGGTTCCCCGGGCCATCCGGTAATCCGGGAAAGCCAGCAAAATAAACGCCCGGGTTGGTCCCGTAGCGGGGATCGCTTGCCGCCTGCCCGGGCCGTGATATTCTGATTCCCTGTGAATATTGAGATCATCAACACGGGCAGTGAATTGATGCTGGGGCGGGTTCTGAACACCCACCAGCAATGGCTTTGCCAGCAACTGGCGGATCGGGGTCTGGTGGTCAAACGCCAGGTGGCAGTGCCGGACACCGGCCTGGATATCCAGCAGGCGGTTCGCGAAGCCCTCGGCCGGGCGGACCTCATCCTGGTCACTGGCGGTTTGGGGCCCACCTCCGATGATCTGACCCGTGATTTGGTCGCCCAGCTCTTGAACCGCCAACTCAAGCTGGATGCTTCCATACTGGCTGGCCTGCGCCAGTTTTTTGCTGACCGGGGCCGCACCATGCCGGAGGCCACCGCCGTCCAAGCCCAGGTTCCGGAAGGCGCCACCGTGCTGCCCAATGCCTTCGGCACAGCTCCCGGCTTGGCCATCGAAGTCGAGCCGAACCCATTCCGCACCGGGGCCGGACCCAGCTGGCTTTTCATGCTGCCCGGGCCGCCCCGCGAGCTGCGGCCGATGTTCCTCAAGCAGGTGGCCCCGTGGCTGCCCCGTATTTTCCCGGGTAACCACCAATATGCCTGTCGGACATTCAAAACCACCGGCGTGGGGGAATCCATCCTGCAGGAGAAAATTGCCGGCCCGCTCCAGGATCTGGTGGAACGTGGGCTGGACTTGGGCTATTGCGCCCGGGTGTCGGAGGTGGAGGTCCGCTTGAGCGCCTCCGGGGCAGCGGCGAAGGAACTCGTCGGCGAGGCGGAATCCAGGACTCGCAACCTGCTGGGCCCGTGTGTCTTCAGCCAGGAGGATGAAACCCTGGAAGCCGTCGTGGCGGGCCTGCTGGCGAAACAGGGTAAAACCCTGGTGGTCGCCGAGTCCTGCACGGGTGGATACATCAGCCACCGGCTCACCAATATCCCCGGTGCTTCCCGCTTTTTGATGGCCGGCCTGGTCACCTACAGCAATGAGTCCAAGCGGCAACTCCTGGGGGTGCCGGAGGCGACGCTGGAAACTGAAGGGGCGGTCAGTGCCGCCACCGCCGCGGCCATGGCGGAAGGCGCCCGCGAACGCCACCGGGTCGATGTCGCTATTTCGGTGACGGGCATCGCGGGTCCCAGCGGTGGGACTTCGGAAAAACCGGTAGGCACGGTGTTCATGGCCCTGGCCTCAGCTGGGAAAACCATCGTGGAGCGCCATTTGAACCGCCTTGAACGCGAAAGTTTCAAGCAAGCCGCCGCCCAACAGGCCCTGGATCTGCTGCGGCGGCACCTGCTCGGATTGATTCCCTGATCCGGAATTGCCGCGCCGCCGGTTTAATGGCAGCTCCTGGCAGCCTGGCCCACGGCCGCGAGCAGACTGTTGGCAGGCCACGGTATTCGGACAACCACTCCGCCTGCTGCCCTTCATCGGCCGGAAGGGGAGCTTGTCATTCCTGAGCTGCCACCGCAAGGCGCTGCCATCAGGATCGGTATTCGCGGACCACTTCCAGCATGGCCTGGAGGTTGGCGAGCGGGGTATTGGCCACGATGTTGTGGATGGCGTTGAACACGAAACCGCCGCCGGGCCGCAGCAACTCAATGCGTTCGCGGACCTGTTTCCGCACTTCGTCCGGGGTGCCGAAAGGCAGCGTCCGCTGGGTGTCCACGCCGCCGCCCCAGAAGACCACCCGCTGGCCAAACTGCTTTTTGAGCCGGCCCGGATCCATGCCCGCCGCCGAGCATTGTACGGGATTCAGAATGTCAAATCCGGCTTCAATGATGTCCTCCAGTAGCGGTTCGATGCCGCCGCAGCAATGCATGAAGGTCTTCCACGACGTATGCTGGTGGATCCAGTCATTGACCCGTTTTTGATACGGTTTGTACAGCGAGCGGTATTTTTGCGCGGACAGGAAGGGCCCGTTTTGGGTACCGAAATCGGTGCCGCTGGTTTGGATGATGGAGATGCAGCCGCCCACCGCTTCGTGCAGCCGGCGCAGGTTGGCCAGGGCCACCTCACATTGCCGCTCGAAAACGGCGTGGAGGTAATCGGGGCGGGTGACCGTGCTGACATACCATTCCTCCACGTCCCGGATGCCCTTGGGGTTCTTGAGAAATGTCCCGGGCACCAGCGCGATGTCGCCAAAGGCGAGCCCGCCGAAAGTGCAAAACAGGGCCTGGCTTGTGCCCGTGTAAAGCTCCTCGGCCCGGCGGCGGAAATGGGCCAGCTCCGGCTCGGAAATGGGGGCGAACTCCTCCGTATTTTCGGCGGGGTCCAGACGGCTTTCGTCCAAAGGCGGCTGCCGGATGATCGCGTCGAAGAAATGCCCGGCCGCCGGCATTCTCCCGCAGGGGGGGCAGGATTTGTCCCCGCCCGGATATTGGAGCAGGTCCCCGTTCGCTTCGTATTGGGTGTTGAAATCGGCCGGCACCAGCACCGGGGTGCCATCGGCCAGCCGCCATTCCTTGAACTCGGTGGCAGGGAACCCGAACATGGTGCCGGTGCCCGCCAGCGACACCGTGTCCGATCCCAGCGCTGCCCGCAAATCTGGGGCAATTTCCCCCAGCATCTGGTAAACTTCGATGACCTTCACCGGCGTGCCCGGTTGGTCCAAGCCCAATGCCTGGCGCAGTTGGTAAACGATGCTGACCGCGATGCCCGTCTGCATCCCGCCGCCGAAATCGACGGGCAATACCTCCGTTTCGCGATGTTCACACGCCAGTTTGATCCGCTCTCTAGGAGTCATGGGCAAATGATACCCGAAACGATCCGCCGTGCAATCCCGATCCGCCAGCATAATGGAGCCAATGGCATGGACAGGGCTGAGCTGTTGGCGCGGATTTGCTGTCTGGTATTGCCAACCAGACCGGGGTTCGCGTAATATTAGATTGTTGAATACAGGATCTCACAGTTGGCAACTATAAGATGGGGGTTTTATGGAAGTATTGCATGCAATCCACACGCGCCGGAGCATCCGGCAGTTCAAAAAAACACCGGTGTCGGATGAAGTCATTGAAGAAGTGATTGCCGCTGGCATGATGGCGCCTTCCGGTGGAAACGCCCAGCCTTGGCAATTCCTGGTCCTGCGGGACGCCAAGCTCCTCGCAACCATCGGCTCCAAATGCATTTACGCCGCTGCGGTTGCCAAAGCTCCCGCGGCCGTTCTGGTTTGCGGCGAGCCATCCCGGGAGAAAAATGAGGGCTTTTGGGAGCAGGGTTGCGCCGCCGCCGTGCAGAATATGTTGCTGGCCGCGCACTCCCTGGGCTTGGGCAGCGTGTGGATTGCCTTCCATCCCCGGCCCCGGCGCCTCGCGGATATCGCCTCCCTGGTCTCCCTCCCCAATGGAATCCAGCCCTTTGCCCTGCTCCCGCTGGGAATTCCTGCCGAGGAAAAACTCATTGAGATCCGGTTTGATCCTTTCCGCATCCATTACGACCGATGGGACGATTCCGAACCCACCCCAGCCACCCCCGCCGCCCAAAAGAAAAAGACTCCGCCGAAAAAAGCCGCGCCGCCAAAAAAACCGGCCAAAAAGAAGTCGTAAACCAGCTGGGCCTTGCCCGGCCCGGTCGGCTCCCTGAAGATGGCGCGTCCCCGGCGCTGGGATCACCCGGACCGTGAATGTTTTTCCGGGGGTTCCCTGTGAGCCGTGGTTTTCCGCCTTTCGGTGGCTGACCCCCTTTTCCTCCGGTAAACCATCCGGTCGTCCAGCGCCAACGCGCAGGATTGCCAAAGGCCTGGTAAAGGGATTAAAGTAAAAACATGACCAAACTCTTTCCGATTCTCACGGCGCTCGGTTTGGCGGTGCCGGCCACCTTAACCGCCATGGATGAGGTGGACATTCCCGTCCATCCGCCTGCCGACGCGATCATGGCCACGGCGGAAGAAGGGCAAACCGTGCAGGACTGGGCCCGCCGGACCTTCGGCGGACCATGGGCGCCGGGGGCGGCGGTGCGCGTGGAGGTGCGGCGGCAGGATCACTGCGTGCTGCGGTTTGGGCAGTCGTGCATCGACACTCCCCTGCGGATCGGCTCCCGGAGCTATCGCCGCGGGCTGGGCACCCACGCGAACAGTGAAATAATCCTGCATCTGCCACCCGGTTCCAAGACATTCCTGGCGGAAGCCGGCATCGACAACAACCCGGACACGCAAGGCCGGCTGGGATCAGCGATCCTCAGTGTGGAGGTGGGCGGGCAGGCGGTATGGCGCTCGGCGGTAATGCGCGGCGGGCAGGAGCCGGCGCCGGTGCGCGTCGAACTGCCGGAGGGCACCCGGGAAATCGTGCTGAAGGTGGACGCCACCACCGATGGCCCCAGCCACGACCAGGCGGATTGGGCCGGGGCGTGCGTGGAACTGCGCGATGGCCGCACCGCCTGGGCCGACGACGACCGGCCGCCGATCCTCAGCGGCGCACCGCCGTTTTCCTTCGTTTATGGCGGGCAGGCGTCCGCCGGCCTGCTGCCCGGCTGGCGGCATGGCTACGAGGTGAAGGCGGAAGGGGGCCGCACCCAGGCCCTCGCTCATTGGACCGATCTGCAGACCGGCCTGCGGGTGGAAGTCGAGGTGACGGTTTTCCCGCGGTATGGCGCGGTGGAGTGGCTGCCGTATTTCGAGAATACCGGCCCGCGCGACACGCCGCCGCTGGAAAATATCCAGGCCCTCGACACCGTGCTGCGGACGGGCTACGGCAAAAAGCCCGCCGTGCTGCACCAGCTGGCGGGAGACATCTGCGCCGAGCGTTCCTGGCTGCCGCTGGAAACCACGCTGGAAGCGGGCAAGCTGCTGACGGTGGCGCCGGTGGGTGGCCGCCCTTCCAATGGGGCCTTCCCGTTCTTCAATATCCAATACGGTGGGGAAGGCCTGCTGGCGGCTATCGGGTGGTCTGGGCAATGGTCCGCGCGCTTCGAGCGCACGGGCACCGGGCCGACCAGGTTCCAGGCCGGGCAGGAACGCCTCCGCACGGTGCTGCATCCCGGCGAGCGCATCCGCGGCCCGCGCATCCTGGTGATGCCTTGGCAGGGGGACCGGATGATGGCCCACAACCGGCTCCGGCGCCTGCTGCTGTTCGAGTATGTGCCGCAGCTTAACGGCCGGCCGCTGCGGCTGCCGGTGGCGCTCCAATGCTTCGACCGCTATAGCTGGAGCCGGCCGGAATGGGGCTCCGAGGCGGGCCAGCTGCGCGCGGTGCGCGCCACCCACGACCTCGGCTGCGATGCCCACTGGCTGGACGCGGCGTGGTTCGAGGGCGGCTTTCCCAAGGGCGTCGGCAATTGGTTCGGCAAGCCGCGGGAATTCCCGAACGGGCTGAAGCCGGTGGGGGATTTGTGCCAGGCACTGGGCCTGAAATTCATCGTGTGGTTTGAGCCGGAGCGGGTGGGGGCCGGCACGGAGATTGCCCGGGAGCATCCGGAGTTCGTGTTCGGCGGAAAAAATGGCGGCCTGTTCAAACTGGGCGAACCCGGGGCCCGGCGCTGGCTGGCGGACCGGCTCTCCGCGCTGATCACCGAAGGGCGGGTGGATGTTTACCGCAACGATTTCAACCTCGATCCGCTCAGCTTCTGGCGCGCCAATGACCCGCCTGACCGCCAGGGCATCACCGAGATCCGCTACGTGGAGGGCCACTACGCGCTGTGGGATGAATTGCGCCAGCGGCGGCCCGGCCTGTGGATCGATAACTGCGCCAGCGGCGGCCGGCGCATCGACCTGGAGACGATATCCCGGTCGGTGACCCTGTGGCGCAGCGACACCGGCTGTTCGCCCGGCCACGCGGATTGGGACCAGGTCCAAGCCTTTGGCTTGAGCCATTACCTGCCGCTGTTCACCTCCTGCGCCTGGGAGCCGGATGCCTATACCCTGCGCAGCGCCGCCACGGCGGGGGCCATCTGCCAGTTTAACTACCTGGATCCCGCCTTTTCCACCAACGCCGCCCAGGCGGCGCTGGCGGAGGCCAAGGCCTGCCAGAAATATTGGTATGGGGATTTTTATCCGCTCACGCCGGTGCAGTTGGGCGGCCAGGCGCTCGTGGCCTGGCAATTGCACCGGGCCGACCTCAACGCCGGAATCGTGCTGGCCTTCCGCCGCGGGGAGTGCCCCTACCCGGCCGTCCAGGTGAGCCTGCGGGCCCTTCAGCCGGATACCCGGTATACCGTGGCCACCAGCGACGAGCGACGCCGGGTGGAAAAGAAAACCGCCACGGACCGTGAACTCATGTCCGACTGGGAGCTGCGCCTCCCCGGCAAGGCCCAAAGCGTGCTGGTCCGCTACGAGGCGATCCCTTAAGCCCCGGCCATTGGCCGTGCCGCGCTCCGCTTATTTCGCGGGGGCGGCGGAGGCGGGCGGTTTGGCCGCGGAGTTGCGGTTCAGCGTGCTGTGGCGCTGGCCGTAGAGGAAATAAATGACCAGCCCGATCATCAGCCAGGCGAAGAACCGCAGCCAGGTAATCAACGGCAGCCCCAGCATCAGGTAAAAGCACATCACCATGCCCAGCAGGGGTACCCAGGGCACCAGCGGGGTGCGGAAAACGCGGGGGAACTCCGGGTGGGTAATGCGCAGGATGATGATGCCGCCGTTGACGAGCACAAAGGCGAACAGGGTGCCGATGTTGGTCAGTTCGGCGATTTCGTTGATGTTGGTGGCCCCGGCGACGAGCGCCACCAGCAGGCCGATCGCGATGGTGATGACGTGCGGGGTGTGGTACTTGGGATGCACTTTGGCCAGGAACTGCGGCAGCAAACCGTCCCGGGCCATGGCAAAAAAGACGCGGGTCTGGCCCAGTTGGAGCACCAGGATCACAGCCCCCATGGCCACCACGGCCCCGAGCGAAACGACCCCGGCAATCCAATGCAGGCCCAGCCGGGCGAAGGCTGCAGCCAGGGGATCCGCCACGCCCAGTTCGTGCCAGGGCTGCATGCCGGTCAACACGAGGGCGGTGATCACGTAAAGGATGGTGCAGATCACCAGCGAGCCGATGATGCCAATGGGCAGATCCCGCCCGGGATTCTTGCACTCCTCGGCGGCGGTGGAGACGGCGTCGAACCCGATGAAGGCGAAAAAGATCATGCTGGCACCCACCCAGACCCCCGTGAAGCCGTTGGGCATGAAGGGGCTCCAGTTCTCCGGTTTCACGTAGAAGGCGCCCACCGCGATGAAAAACACCAGGATCACCAGCTTCAAGCCGACGAGGAAATTATTGACGCGGGCCGACTCTTTGATGCCCACCACCAGGAGCCAGGTGATGGCCATGATGATGATGGTGGCGACGATGTTGAAAATGACCGGCAGGCTGCCCACCTGCGGATGGTTCAGCCAGGCGTCCAGGGGCAGCGCCAGGTTGCGGCTTTTGAAGAGGGTGGCCACCACGCCGACCGGGCTCACCAAACCCTCGTAAGGCAAGGCAAAGGAGGCTGGCAGCGCCGCGCCCGCCGAGGCGATGGCCTGGGCGGCCTGATGGGCCGAACGGTAATCCACACACAGCCAGGAGGGGATCGGAAAGCCCAGGCCCAGGAACAGCTGGCGGAAATAACCCGCCCAGCCGATCGATACCGCCACGCTGCCCACGGCGTATTCCAGCACCAGATCCCAGCCGATGATCCAGGCCACCAACTCGCCCAAGGTGGCGTAGGAATAGGTGTAAGCGCTGCCGGAGATGGGCACCAGCGCGGCGAATTCCGCATAGCAAAAGGCGCAAAACACACAGGCGATGGCGGTGAGCAGAAACGAAAGCGACACCGCCGGTCCCGCGCCCACGTGGCTCGGCCCGCCCGCTGAGGCGGTGCCGATCAGGGCAAACAGCCCGGCGCCGATGATGGCGCCGATGCCGAGCGACACCAAGTCGAAGGCGCCCAGCGTGCGCTTCAGCCGCACGCCGCTCTCCTCCGCCAGTTCGCTATGGATTTGGTCCAGTGATCGTCTTCGGAATAGATTCATTTACAGCCTTTCAAATCAGGGTGGCTGAACCTTAAGGCATAAACGGGGTCGCTGGCAAGTCCGCGTTGAGCACCGTGTGCATAAGAAATTACCCAACCAGGGCGCTCCCGGAGCAGCCGTGCGGCGGATCCAGGCGGCTGCCTGGTGGGGGCAGCCGTGGCCAGGCAATGGGATCCTCCATCTTTGGCCGAGGCCCTCGCCCGCGGCCAGGACCAGAGTAAAAACGCTTTCGCAGGCTCCCGATTCCCGGGCCTCCGGCTGGGTCGCCTTTCACCAGGCGCTGGCGGCCCTGGGACTGTTCCAGAGCTTGGGAATTTGGTTGCGGAAAGGAACGGGACTTGAGACGTTGAATCCATCGGCTTTCCCAAGGTGACCGGTGGGTGACGCACACCCCCGGGCGTGACGGAGCAGGGATTCCGGATCGGGGAGGATCCGATTTTGTGTGGCTGGGCGGCTTGGCGACAGGCGGTTCAGGAAACCAGGACTTTAGTGAAAATAACACGATGGGATGGTGCAGTATGAAAAATCAAAATCAACACCTCGCAGTCCAGGCGGGAGGGCTTTCCCGCCGCCAATTTCTCAGCCGGGCGGGATTGATCTCCACCGCGCTGGCGATGCCGCAGGTGGTTGCCGCGGCCGCCTTGGGCCGTGCCGGCCAACTGCCGCCGAGCGAGCGCGTGGCCATGGGCTTCATCGGCCTGGGCGGGCAGGGGACCGGGCACCTGCTCGGCGGCGCCTGGACTTATGTGCCGGGCGGTTATGTGGCGCGCAATGATGTGCAGGTGCGGGCGGTGTGCGACGTCCGGAAAGAGCGCCGCGAGCCCGCCCGCCAGCGGTGCAACGAAATGTACGCCCGGAAATTCGGGCAGGCCACCTACGACGGGGTGCAGGCTTATAACGATTTCCGGGAGGTCCTGGCGCGGACCGACATCGACGCCGTGCTGCTGGCGCTGCCTTACCACTGGGCCGCGCTCATGGCCACCATGGCCATGCGGGCGGGCAAGGATGTGTATTGTGAAAAGCCGGTGACCACGACCATCCGTGAGGGCCAGAACCTGGTGGCGGCGAGCCGGCGTTTCAGCCGCATCTACCAGGCGGGCATGCAGCAGCGCTCGGAATATGGCGGCAAGTTCCGCCTGGCTTGTGAGCTGGTCCGCAACGGGCGCATCGGCCAGCTCAAGGAGGTCTATGCCTACCGCCAGCCCGGGGCGTTCTACCCCACTGGCTGGACCTCCGGCCGCTCCCAGCCCGTGCCGGCGGGGTTCGATTGGGATCTCTGGCTGGGACCGCTGCCCTGGCGGCCGTTTGCCGGAGAGGCGGGCCACGCCATATCGGGCTGTTTTGTCGGGGATGTCAACTGGAGCCCCCACCATTATGACATCATCCAGTGGACGGTGAATCCCGATCCGCTGGCGCCCGTGGAAATTTCCTATGAACCCGGCAAGGACCAATCCGCTGCCGTTCACCCCGGCGGGGCCGCGGGGCGGCCGGAGGACGGCCAGGTGCATTACCGCTACGCCAACGGGGTGGTGATCCATTCGGCCGGGTATCCCGGCGAGCCGGTGGGCAACGAGGGCGGTGCCTGCTTTGTGGGCACTGAAGGCCGCATTGCCGTGGACCGCTCGAATATTGTCTCCTACCCCGCCAGCATCCTCAAGCAGCCGCTCCGGCCCGGGGATTCGCGGGTTTATTACGCCAACAGCCACTCCGGCAATTTTCTGGAATGCATCCGCACCCGGCGCCAGACGATCTGCCACCCGGAAACCGCGGTCCACACCATGAACTCCATCCTCATCGGCGGCATCGCGATGGCGCTGCAGCGCGATTTACGCTGGGACCCGGCGCAGGCCGCCTTCACCGGCGATGAAATGGCCAACCGGCTTCTCGCTTACACCCCCCGGCCTCCCTGGCACCTGTGACCCGCCGTGAAACTGCATATGATTTCCAAGATTTATAGGAATCCCATGAATAATCCCCGTATTTTCCGACTCCTGCTGGCCGGCCTGCTCGCCTGGCTGGCGCCTCAACTCCGGGCCGCTGATGAATCAGCCTTGATCGCCCGGCTCCAATCCGGCGCGGGCGTTGCCGAAAAATGCGCCGCCTGCCAGCAGCTGCGGATGTCCGGCACCGCCCGCGCAGTGCCCGCGCTGGCCAGCCTGCTCCGGGAGGAGCAGACCTCCCATGCGGCCCGTTATGCCCTCGAAGCCATCCCCGGCTCCGCCGCCAGCTCCGCCTTGCTCGAGGCGTTCGGCAATACTTCGGGCGCCATCCGGATCGGCCTGATGGATTCGCTCGGCTGGCGCCGGGAGGCGGCGGCGGTTCCGTTATTGATCCCGCTGCTCGCTGAGACCGACGCCACGCTGGCTTCGGCCGCGGCCGCGGCCCTGGGCAGGATCGGCGGACCGGAAGCCGCCGCCGCGCTCGCGGCCGCGAGCGGCCAGGCGCCGCCGAAGGTGCAGCCATCCGTGCAGGAAGCCCTGCTCCAGTGCGCCGAGCGCCTTTTGGCCGAAGGGGACCGCCCTGGCGCCGCGGCGCTCTATCAGCCATTGAACAATGCCCAGGTTCCGCTGAACATCCGGGTCGGCGCCTGGCGCGGACTCGTGCTGGCCGACGCCAGCCGGCGTGTTCGCATGCTGACGCGGGCTCTCGCCAGTGCGGATCGCCCTATGCATAAGGCGGCGCTCAAGCTGGTCCGCCAGTTGGGCGACGAGGCCGTGCTCCGGGCCTGCCGCGAACAGTGGGCCGGGTGGCCGGTGGCTGCGCAACTGGCGGTATTGGACGCCTACCTGGCGCTCGGCGCGGAAGCGCTGCCCCTGGTGCGCACTGCCAGCACCAGCCCGGAAATCGCCGTGCGAATCGCCGCCTGGCAGGCGATGGCCAATTTGAATGACGCCTCCTTCATTCCCGCCCTGGCCCAGGCTTCCGCGCTGGGCGAAGCCGGCGAACGCGAGGCCGCCCGCGGCGCCCTGGCGCGTATCCACGGCTCCGGAGTGCGGGAAGCTCTCCTGGCCCGGATCCGCCTGGCCGAGCCCCCCGAAAAGGCCGAACTATTGCTCGCCCTGGGTGAACGCGGCGATGCTGGCGCAGCCCCAGTGCTCCTGGAGCACGCCGGCGCCGGCGCGCCAGCGGTTTGCCTCGCGGCTCTGGAATCCCTGCGGAAACTGGCCCTGCCGGATACCCTGGCGCCGCTCCTCACACTGGCCGCCAAGTCATCCGCGGAAGCCCCTCGGGAGGCGGCGCTGAAAGCGCTCTTCGCCGTCTGCCAGGCCAGCCCGGATAAAAACCGGACCAGTCAGCAAGTCATTGAGGCCCTGGATCGTTTTGCCCCGCCGGAGCGCCGGCAGGCGCTGCCGTTGCTGGCCGACCTCGCGACGCCTGGCGCCTTGGATGCCGCCCTGGCGTCCGCCCGCAGCCAGGATCTGGAACTGGCCCGGGAAGCCGTCCGCGTGCTGGCGCAATGGCCCAACGCCGCCCCGGCGAAGCCGTTGCTCGAACTGGCCCTCTCCAGCGCTGATCCCACCCTGAAAACGCTCTCCTTGCGCGGCGCTATTGAAGTGGCTGGCCAGGAGCCGGATTCAACCCGGCGGTTGGCGCTGTTGCAGCAGGCCATGGGCGAAGCCAAAACCTCCGAACAAAAGAAGCAGGTGCTGGGCCAGATCGGCCAGGTTCCCCAGGGCGAGGCGCTCCAGTTGGCGTTGATCAGCCTGGCCGAACCGGCCCTCGTCAACGAAGCGGGCCTGGCCGCCATCAGCATCGCCGAGAAATTAGCCCCGGCCAACCCGGTCCTGGGGGATGAAGTGGCAGTCAAGGTCCTGGACAAATGCCAGGCGGCGGACATCGTCAAGCGGGCCTGGGCGCTGCGCCTCAAGCCGCCAGGCAGCGGACCATGGATCCAGGACTGGCTCGTTTGCGGGCCTTTCCGGCAGGCGGATTTGGTTGGGGCGCAAGCGGTTTTCAACCTCGTGGCCGGCCCGGAGAAACCGGGGACCAAAGTGGATTGGAAGGTCGTGCCGCGCACGGACCACGTGAGCCTCGCGGTGCTCTTTCCCAACCAGGACAACTGCGTCGCCTATCTCAAGACCTGCCTCATCGCCCCGGCGGATTGTGAGGCCGTGCTGCTCCTGGCTAGCGACGACGGCATCAAGGCCTGGCTCAACGGGACGGTGGTGCACAGCAACAACGTGGACCGCGGCGCGGTGGCGGACCAGGATATGGCGCCCGTGAAGCTCCGCCAGGGTCCCAACGAGCTGCTCCTGAAAGTCTCCCAGGGCGGCGGTGGCTGGGAGGCCTGCGCCCGGCTGGTGGGGGCCGATGGCAAGCCGATCCCCGGCTTGCGTGTGCAATTGCCGTAAAGTGGCTCTATTCGACCAGGTCGGTGTAGGGGTGAAGGCCGAACCATCGCTTGCTGTTTCGGCCTTTCGATTTCACTCCCAGCCGGCAGGGCTGGCCCGGAACCACGAGGCCCGGGGCCAGGCGGACATAAAAATAGCCGAGGGCATCCAGCGATAGCTGCCGGGTGGGGTGGAAACGCAGCTCGGTCTGCCCATCCGGGCTGCTCCAGGATTTTGCTTCCGTGGTGAGATTGAAGTCCAGCACCGGCTGGTTGTTCACCAGGAAGGTATAGCCGCCAGCGTCTGGCTCGCTTTTCCAGCCGAGCCCGCCGGCGAAGACAAACACGATCCCGCCAGGGATCTTCGCGGGTGCCGGGGCGGTCTCCCAGGCGACCAGGTTGCCGGGCTGCGTCTGGCGGCAGAAGTAGCCTTCGACGTTGTCCTCCAGGGCGGTGTGCCAGGAGGCTTTCTCCCCCTCGTTTTTCAGCACGCGGATGAATCCTTGCGCGCAGGGGCCACCCGGCTGGCCGGGGAGGGTGGCCGCGGCTAGCAAAGCCTCCCCGCGCATGGAGGCCGCCGGCTGGGGGAGGCTGCGGGCGTGCTCCAGCAGGCGGGCCAGGAGCCAGTCGTTTTCCGGGAAGCCCTGCGCCTGGCGGTGGTTGAAGGCGCTGACCAGCAGCGAGCCTTGCCCGGCGCGCGCCTCGAACAGCAGGGCCTTGTTCCGGGGGATGCGCGGATCGCAGATGCTGCGCACGATGACGCCGGGCTTTTCCGCCAGGCCTTCCAGGCGGATGCCCTGGGCCCCCTCGATCAGCCGGTAAAAGCCGGCATCCAGCCAGCCTTCCGGCGCCAGGCCCCGGGTGATGGGATGTTCATAAACCGCGGTGCCCTCATCCAGCCCGTGCGCCAGTTGCGCGTGCCACCACGGTTGCTTGAACCGCGTGCCTTCCGTGGTGAAGCCGCTCCGGGGCGAAAGCAGCACCAGGCAGGCGCCCCGCTCCACCGCCTGGAGCAGGTTTGGGCTGGCGCGCCGGGCCACATACACCGCCCGGGCGGGCAGTTCGCCGCCGGCCGGCAGCGGTCGCGCGCCCAGCGCGGCCAGATCCTCCAGCAGGGCGGCCGTGGCGAAAACCGGCGGCCCGCCGGCCGGCGGCCCGGCGGGCGGAGGGTAAACCCAGGAGGTCCACCGGTTTTGGATCCGCCGGCGGTCCGCGGACATCTCCACCTCGAGGATCAACCGCTCTGGCTGGCCCGTCCGGGGCAGGCTGGCCCGCAAGGTGCCCAGGTCCGTGAGGCCGGCCTGCGCGGCCCCGAGATCGTGCAGGATGCCCTGGCTGATCCCTACGCTGCCCGCATGCAGACGCCAGGTCAGGGTCTCCCCCGCCAGCGCTTCCTCGCCGAAATTGGAAATCCGGAGCCGCGTCTCCCAGGTCTGGCCGGAGCGGTAGCTCAGCTCCATGCCATCCTCCAGCAGGACGATGTCGTTGTTGAACTGGCGCACCTCGTCCGGCCAGACGGCTTTGTGCCGGAAGTGCGCATCGACCAATCCGTTGCTGGTGGTCCAGAAATCCTGGAACAGCCACCAGTGGCTGCCCGAGATCCAGGGATTCTTGCGGAGGGCTTCGAGATTGGTCTTGTGCAGCAGGGCGTAGAGCCGCTCGCTGTGGTGGGCGAAGCGCTCCGCCTCGGCCAGGAGGCCGAGTTGCTCATAGTTGTTCCGCCCCCAGTCCAGCCAGAACGGCTTGAGGCTGCGCTCGAAAAACCGGATCTGATCGAAGCGCGGGAAGGTGCAGAAATTGCCCGTCTCGTGCGAGACCACCGGCTTGACCGGCCGGGCGTCGAACCAGAACATCCGCGGGTTATCCAGGGGGAAATTCATGAGGTCGAACTGGATCACAAAGAAGTCGAGGGAATCGCGGTTTTCGCCGTTGGGCAGGCTCCCGGGCCAGAGGCCATCGGTGTCGATGAACGGCCGGGTGGGATCCTCCTCGCGCACGATCCGGTTGAAATCCTTCCGTAGCGTGTCACCGCCGCCTTCATTGCCCATGCACCAGTTGAAGATCGAGGGATGGTTCCGGTGCCGCCGGATCGCCCCGCGCATGATGGTCCGGTGATTCGCGTTGGCGGCGTCCGTGGTTGCCCGGTTGCCGTAGGCGATCGGGTATTCGGCCGAAACGAGCATGCCGACCTCGTCGCATGCCTCATAATATTCCGGCGGCAGCATGTGGCTGTGGTGCCGCACGTAGTTGAAGCCATACGATTTCACCAACCGCAGCCGTTTCAGGTAAAACTCCTTGTCCGACGGGAAAGCCATCGTCTCCGGGTAAATCGAATCGTCCCCGTAACCGTTGAGGAAAATGGGCTTCCCGTTCAGCCGGAAATGCGCGCCGTCGATTTGGATCTCGCGCAGGCCCGTCCGGGCGGAGATGAGATCCAGGGGTTGGCCGCTCCGCAGGAGCGACAGCCGGACCGTGTAGAGATAAGGGGACCGGAAGGACCACGGTTTCGCCTCCGGAACCTCGGTTTCCAGCGCCAATTCCCGGCCCGCCATCACCTTTGACAGATCCTCGCGCCGATCAGCCACCGGCCGCCCATCGCGGTCGATGACTTCCAGCCGGACCCCATCCGCCCCGGCCCGGCCCGGGTCACCCTCCAGGCGGGCCTGGATCTTCAGCGACGCCGGGGTTAGCCGGGGCTGCACAAAAAGATCCGCCAGCCACGCTTCCGACCGCGCCTCCAGGCTCACGTGCCCCCATACGCTGCCCCAGGTGACGTCCGTTTCCCCCGCGCTCAGGTCGCCCGATTCCAGCTCCTGTTTGCCGTAGCCCGCCCCCATGTAATCCATGATGTCACACGAGCCGTGCAGGGGATCGATCCCGGGCCGGTGGGTGGAATCCACCTCCAGGGCAATGGTGGCCTCCTGGCCAGGCGCGACCAGGCTGGTCAGCTCGTATTCAAATGCCAGCAGATATCCCACGTGCTCCCCGAGGCATTGCCCGTTCACCCAGGTGCGCGCCGTCCGGTGCACCCCGCCCACCCACAGGAAAATGCGCCGTCCCTGCCAGCTTTCCGGCACGCGCACGCTTTTTTTATACCAAAACCGGCCGGTGAAATTCGTCCGCGCTTTTTCGTGGGCGGTCCCGAATCCTTCGTTGTCCCAACATCCCGGCACGCTGGCCCGGCCCGGGAACGGCACGGATTCCGAAAACCATTTTTGCCCCTCGCCGATTTGGCCGGGATCCATCCGCCCTTGCCACTGGCCATCCAGGGAAAGGGCCAGCCGCTCCGCGGCCGCCGGGGTATGAGCCGAAAAAAACAAACTGGCGGCCAGGCTGAACGCCAGGAGCCAGGGTGGTGGGTTGATCCGGCCGGAAGCCGCGTCCCGTCCGGTGGAATGGAGTGCGGCGAACGGATTTAGCATCGGCGGCTCCGGGCAGCGGGTTCAGGATTTGGCCTGGCTGGCGTTTTGCACCTGCAGCCAGGCATTGGCGGCCACGATCAGGCCGCCGCCCACCAGCAGGCACCAGGTGAGCTGTTCGTTCGGGTAATGGATGCCCGCCCAACTGGACAGCCGGGCCGGCAGGAACAGGGCGAAGAAGCTGGCGAACACCGGCTCGGTGGCGTAAATCAGGCCGGCCTCCGTGGCGCTCACCCGGGCCTGCCAGTAATTCATGAGCACGTAGGAGATGAGGGTGCAGAGGAGGATCAGGACGGCCAGGAAAGCCACGCACGCGGGCGAGGCGTAGGCCCGCCACCAATCGCTGGCCCGGGTGGCGGTGAGCACCGCCACCGGCAGGCAGGCCAGGGAGGTGGCGGCGAACATGACCACCGTGGTCCGGCCCATGTGGTTTTGGGCGAAGGCCGGGTGCTCCAGCAGCAGGATCTGGCCGCAGAACAGCGCGGCGCCCAGGATCGTTTCCGCCTCACCGCGGCCCAGGTGCAGCGCCCGCCAGTCGAAGCCGCTCAGCACCGCCGCCCCCGCCAGCACCAGCAGGCAGCAGGCGAGGGTGGTGGCGGAGGGCCACTGGCGCCGGCGGAGGGCCAGCCAGGCCGGGATCATGATGCAATACAGCTGGGTTAAAAAGGCGGAGGTCGAAGCCGGTATGCGCGCCAGGCCGTCCATCTGGAACAGCAGGCCCCCGGAGCCAAATAGCGCCAGGCTGACTCCCTGCCCGATCTCCCGCCGGGTGAGCCCGGCCAGGCTGCGCCCCAGGCAGGCCCCGAAGATCAGCGCCGCCAGGGCGAACCGGTAGGTCAGGCACAGGGCGCTGAAGAACCAGGGCGTCAGGCCGGGCAGCAGCTTCTGCTGGGTCTCCAGCAGCGCTTTGCCCACCGGGAAACTGACCCCCCAAAACAAGGTCGCCACCAAAAGCATCTGCGTGGCGCGCCAGTGGCCGGAGGGCGCCGCAGGGGCAGGGATGGAGTCCATGCTCAACGCCGCAAGGTTTCGAACCAATCCTTGGCCCCGATCAGGCAGAAGTAGGCGCCGGTGCCGTGGTCAGCCAGCGGGAACGGATCAACCAGTTCCACCTGGTTGGCGCCGTTGGCCTGGAAGTGGTCGAAGGCGATCTGCGAGTTGGCGAACGGCACCGTGCGGTCCCCGTGGCAGTGGAACATCCGCATCGGCGACCGCGGGGTCCAGTTGTAAAGGTCGTTGTCCTGCAGCGCCAGGCGGAAGGGGTGGCTGGCATCGGCCTTGAACGCCTGCAGGAAATCCGGGCGCAGGATCTGGCTGGGCACTGAGGGCATCACGGCGTTCACGTCGCCGCTTCCGTGCAGCCCGTCGAACAGCGGCCACAGCGTCGTGTCATAGGGCGCCGCCAGCGCCTGGCTCACCGGGTTGTATATTTGGTAGGCGTCATTGTACGAAAACAGGGTGTAAGGCAGATAGGCCGGATCGGCGTAAGCCTGGGTGGAGATCATGAGCTGATACATCGTTCCCGAAATATCGTAGGGGCCGGCCATGGGGGCGGAGGCGGTGATCTGGAATTCGCTGGCGTGGCTGGCCTCCAGCTCGCGGTGGGCGGCCATGGTGGCGTGCCCGCCCTGGGAATAGCCCAGCAGGAACAGCTGCCCGTTGAGCGCCACCTGCTGGTCGCCGCAGACCGTCCGGCCTGCCCGCAGCATATCCACCACCGCGGTTGCTTCCGAGCGCGCGTGCACATACGGATGCCGTCCCGGCGACTGCCCCAGCCCGAGGTAATCCGGCAGCACCGTGGCATAGCCGATGGAGGCCAGCGCCACCCCGATCACGAACTCGGTTTCCTGCCCATAGGAAGGCGCCTCGGATTTGAGGAACAGGGTTCCGTGCTGGTAGCTGGCCAGCGGCAGGCTTTTGCCCACGCCCAGCGGCCAGACCAGCGCTCCCGAGGCCTGCGTTTTCTCGCCCCGGGCGGAGATGGTTTCATACACCACCTGCATCGCGGTGACCGTGTATTTGGGGGTCAGGGGGGCGGGGATGCCGCTGGCGGCGAACAGGGCGTTCACCTCGGCGGGCGTGAAATTCCGCAGCCCGTTGGTCGCCAGCACCCGGCCCCGTTGCGCCTGGCTGCCGGGGAACGCCACCACCCGGTACCAGCGGCTGCTGGTGGCGGCCTGCGGATCGAGCCATTGGTTGCCGGTTTGCGGCCACTGGCTCGCGGGCGGGCACACTTGCCACGTGGCTTCGTCCGGTCCGCGGTATTCCACCCGGTAGCCCTGGGCGCCCGCCAGCGCCGTCCAATCCAGTTGGATGGCGCCGTTCGTGGTCCTGGCAATGGCTACGTTCAAGCCGTTGGTGGCTGGTTCCGCGGCGCGCGCCGCCATCGGCCCCTGTGATATTATGAATCCCGCCAGCAGCAGTGGCACGATTCCCCGGAAAAGATGTATCTGATGATTTTTCATTTGCTCAGGCCCCGATAATCAGAGCGTGTAATAATCCGCGCTCCCAGGAACATCCGTCGAATCCCGCCGCCCGGCAACAAAAAAAGGCGGGCCATTCACCGGCGGGCCAGGGAAGCCACCCCGGCCAGGATGGCCGCGGAACGCTGGGCCACCGTTTCGTAAGGAACCAGGATCGGCCGGTAGCCGCATTCCTGGTAAGCCCCCAGTAGTAGTTCCTGGATCCGCCGGGCCTCCGCCTCGGATTCCTGCCGCTGCGGATCCTGCACGTAAAACGGGGGGGATTCGAGGAAGAAGACCGCGTCGTAGCGCCGGTCCCGGCAGAGCCGTTGCAACTCGGCGGGCGGCTCAATCTGCTTGAGCTGGAGGTAGACCAGGCTGTCCGGGAGGCCGCGGTCGAAAACAGCCACCGCCTTCCGGGAGCGGGTGGCGCGTGCAAACTGGCGGGCCTGCATCTGCCAGATGGCCGCCTGAAATTCAAAGCCTTGGGCCTGCACCGCGCTCCGGCCCTGGAAACGCGGGTGGCGTGTCAGCACATGGCGCGCGGCTTCCTGGTAAACCTGGATTTGGTGGGAATGGTGCTGCCGGAGATGGTTCAGCACCGTGGTCTTGCCGGCCCCCGGCCCGCCCACCAGCGCGATCATCACCGGCCCGCCCGGGTTGGCCCCGGTTGGGGATGCCGGCCGCCGCTCCGTCATTGCTTGAGCCGGTTCGGATTCAACCCCAGGAGATCTTTGGGCACAAACAGCCCGTTCTTGCGGACCAATTCCCCGTCGAACCAGATCTCCCCACCGCCCCATTCCGGCCGCTGGATCAGGACCAGATCCCAGTGGATCGCCGAGCGGTTGCCGTTGTCCACATCCTCGTAAGCCTGGCCGGGGGTGAAGTGCAGCGAGCCGGCGATTTTTTCGTCGAACAGCGTGTCGCACATGGGCTGGAGGATGTGCGGGTTGAACCCGAGCGAAAACTCGCCCACATAGCGGGCTCCCTCATCAGTATCCAGGATCTCGTTTAGGCGCTTGGTATTGTTGGCGGTGGCTTCCACGATCCGGCCGCTCTTGAACACCAGCCGCACGTTCTCGAACCGCGTCCCCGCATAGACGGTGGGGGTGTTGTATTGGATCGTGCCGTTCACCGAATCCTTCACCGGGCAGGAAAAGACCTCGCCGTCCGGGATGTTGCGCAGGCCCACGCACGGCTTGGCGCCGATGCCCTTGATGCTGAACCGCAGATCCGTCCCGGGCGCCGTGATCTGCACCTCGCCGGCCTGCTGCATCCGCTTTTCCAGGGGCGCCAGCGCCCTGGCCATCTGGCGGTAATCCATGCAGCACACCCGGAAATAAAAATCCTCGAAGGCTTCGGTGCTCATGCCGGCCGCCTGGGCCATGCTGGGCGTGGGCCAGCGCAGCACCACCCACCGCGTGTGGTTCACCCGGTGGTTCAGCACGGGGCGCAACACCCGGGTGTACAACGACATCCGGTCGCTGGGCACATCGGCGTTCTCGTTGGCGTTGTGCCCGCCGCGGATCCCGATGTAGGCCTGCGCCTTTTTCATCCGGGCCAGTTCCAGGCTCCGGATCAGGCTGGCGTGTTTTTCGTCTGTGCCCAGCAGCAGTTCCCGGGTCAGCCGTGGGTGCCGGGCCTCGATCAGTGGCAGCCCGCCCGCCCGGCGGATTTCCCGCAGCACCTCGATGGCGAATTCATCGGGGGCCTCGAAGCTCTCCACCAATACCACATCCCCCTTCTTCACTTCAGTGGAGTAGGTCACTAGTAACTGCGCCAGCTTTCGGTATCGCGGATCGTTCATAATATCAGCGGGCCAGTCTGCCACTCCCGCGTCCCTTCTTCAAGCGCAAGTCAAAAAATTCCCGGGCTGGCCCCGCCGCCGTGGCCGGGGCCCGGTCCGGTCAGATTTTCAATTCCTTGCACACCTCGCGGTAGAAGACCATGGCCGGGCACCCGGCAAAGGCGATCCCCAGCCAGGCCGCTTCATCGATCTCCGCCTTGGGGATGCCTTGGGCGAGGGCGGTGCGGATGTGCACCAGCAGGCACGGCTGGCAGCGCTGCGCCACCGAAAGGGCGATGGCCATCAGCTTCTTGTGGCGCTGGCCGATCAGGCCGGGCTGGTTCGCGCGCTCCATGAAATTGGCGAATAGGGCCGAAGCCTCCCGTTCGGCCGCATCCACCGGGGCGGGTGCCGCCGCCGGGCCGGGGGCCGGGCTGGCGCAGCAGGTCAGAGCTGCCACCGCCGGTGCGGGGGCTGGAGCCGGTGCGGGGCTGGCGGGCGCCGCCACCGGGGCGGGCTGCAAGGGCAGGGCAGTGCCCACCCAATGCGCCAGCTGGGAGTTGACGATCACCACCTCCCCCTCGTGTCCGGGTTCGGCCGCGCGCGTCACCCGGCCGATGACGGCGGCCGCCGTGTGCCCGCGCTGGTGCAATCCCTGCAGATACTCCGTGGCGGCCGCCTCCGGGAGTGACACCAGGAGGCCGCCGGAGGTCTGGGCATCGTAGAGTACGGGCAGGTTTTTCAGGCCGGATTCATCCGGCACCCGCACCCAGGCCATGGTGTATTCCTGGTTCCGCTCGATGGCGCCCGGGAGGATGTCCTGCGCGAGGCAATCCCGCACCGCGGCGAACACCGGCAGACCCCGAAGATCCAACTCCATGACCACCTGGCTGTTGCGGGCCATCTCCACCAGGTGCCCCAGCAATCCAAAGCCGGTGACGTCGGTGCAGGCGTGGGCCTGGCACGCGCCCATCAGTTCGGCCGCGTCCTTGTTCAGCGTGGCCATGGACTGGCCGGCCTCCATCAGGCAGGCGGCTGGCAGGCGGCCAAGCTGGGCGGCGAAGCTCAGGATGCCCGTGCCCAGCGGCTTGGTCAGCACCAGGACATCCCCCGGCTGCGCGTTGTCGCGCACGACCGTGCGGCGGGGATCCACCAGGCCGGTGATGGCGAATCCGCATTTGACCTCCTCGTCCTGGAGGCTGTGCCCGCCGATCAAGGCGCACCCGGCCTCCTGCAGCTTGGCCATGCCCCCCTGCAGCAGGCTTTCCAGCAACCCCCCGTCCAGGTCGTCGATGGGGAAGCCGACGATGGAAAGGGCCGTCACCGGCCGGCCGCCCATGGCGTAAATATCGCTCAGCGAATTGGCGGCGGCGATCTGGCCGAACAGGAAGGCATCATCCACGCACGGCGTGAACACATCCACCGTCTGGACCAGGTGCAGCTGGTCGCTCAACCGGTAGATGCCTGCGTCGTCGCCGGCGGCGGCCCCGAGCAGCACGTTGGGATCGGTCACCGGGGGCAGGTTTTTCAAAATGCGTTTGAGGTCGGCCTGGCCGATTTTGGAGGCGCAACCGGCTTTGGCCACGTGCCGGGTCAGCGGCACCGGCCCGGCTGGGGGCGGCATTTTCTCCCCCGCACAGGGGCAGACGTTGTGCTGTTTGAACAAGTCGCAGGGGCAGCCCTGGCGCGGATTGCAGACGCAATGGCCCAGCTTGATCGACCGGGCCATGACCGTTTTGCGACGTTCCAAGTTGATGGCCATAGGCGTGTGGATTACTGGCGCTCGCTCGCTTTGCGCAGCCTGGTTTCCGGCCGTTTTTGCCACGTGGCCACGTCCCGCTGCAGCACCTCGATCGCTTTGCTTAGCTGCGGATCCTCGCCCCGCGGCAGTTGGCCTGGCTCAGGCCATACCGGGTGGTCCGGCACGGCGCCATTCAGCTCCATATCCTCCCCGGTCTGGAGGACGAAAAAGCCCCGGTGCGGAAGGCGTAAAACCCCGGCATCCATGAGCTGTGCGCTGCCGGTGGAAATGACCGCACCCATGGTCGTGACCCCGACCAGTTGGCCGCGCTTGAGGTTTTTGATGGCATGGCTGAAAATCTCTGCGTTGCTCCCGCTGTATTGGTTGCACAGTACCGTCACCGGCTTGGTCCAGGTGGCGTAAACTGTGCGGTCCTGTGGATACCCCGGGCCGCCGCCCCGCGGCACGGTGATCCCGTGTTGAGGCTGCATGAGGGCGGTCAGCAGGTGGTCGGTGGTGAAGCCACCGGGATTTTCCCGGACGTCGATGATCAGGCCGTCCTTGCCCGCCCCCGCCGCGTAGAGGTCGGCCTGGAATTGCTGGAAGCTGGGCCAATCCATCGCCGGGATGTGCAGGTAGCCGAGCGTGCCGTGGGAAGCTTTGTCCACCGCCTGGCGATTGTCTTTCACCCATTGATCCGCCAGCAGCGTGCGGGCCGTGGTGTAGGAGACCGGCCGCAAAACCACCTCCCGGTCCTCCCCTTGCCGGGGCCGCACTTTGAGCCGGATGTCCCGCGCCAGGGGGCCGTTGAGCAGGCCGGCCAGGTTCAGCCCGGGATCGACCGTCACGCCGTCGATGCTGAGGATGACCTCCCCCGGCTGGATTTTATGGGCTGCCTGGGCAGCGGGGCCCTTGGGCAGCACATCCCGCACCTTCAGGCCGGGGCCCGGGTGGGCCGGGTCAAAGCGCAAGCCCAGGTGCGCCGTTTCCACCGGCCATTTCTGCGGCGGGGTCCAGGCGGAATCCTCGGCGGGGGTGAAGCCGAGGTGGGAGCCATTCAGTTCGCCCAGCATCAGCTGGATCACCAAGGCCAGGGCGGGCGCGTCGAACGCCTCGGCGGCCTGGTCACGGTATTTCCGGCGGACCGCATCCCAGTTGCGGTTGCCCAGGCGCTCGTCATAGTAAAAGTCGCGCATGGTCTGCCAGGCCAGGTCGAACACCGCCCGGTTCTTTTCCGGCCGGTTGATTTCCTGGCGGGCGCGGAAGGCATGCCGGGTCAGTTCGCCGCGGGCCGACAGGGTGGTGGGCTTGCCGCCGGACAGCCAGGCCACCTGGTCCCCCTCCTTCAGCCAGCGGGCCTGCGTGCCCGTTTCCGGAGATAATAATTTCGGCTTCAGATCCTTGGGGATTTCCACCGTGTAAGTCCCGGGCTTGCCGTCGAGGGTGGCGGCAAAGGCCAGTTTTTTGGAATCGGCCGACCAGAACAGCCCGCGCGGGATCGCGTTGGTGAGGTGGATGTGCTGGATCCGCTCATGGATGCCGTCAAAATCGATCTTCACCTCCGGCGGATGGGTTTCTTCGGGGGCCTTCGGTTTTTCCTCGCGGGCGGTTTCGCCATTTTTGCGGTCCTCGGCTTTTTTCCCTGCGGGCGTGGCGGCCGCCTCCTTTTTCTTTTCCCGGGCCTTCTTGATCTTGTCGAGCGCCTCCTCCAGCGTGCGGTCGCGGGTGGATTTTTCGTCATTCCCGGCTTCGAGCCACACGTATTGGATGTTCACCTCGTCCAGCCCGCGCCGACCCAGGAAAGCGATCAGCTTGCCATCGGGCGACCACACCGGGTCCGATTCGTTGTTCGGATGCCGGGAAAGGTTGAAGGGCGGGCGCGCGTTGTCGATGGGCCAGAGCCAGACGTCCCGGTTGAAATCGTTATCATATCGGGCGTAAACCAGCCATTTGCCATCGGGCGACCAATCGTAATCCGGGGCGTCCCAGCCCGGCAGCAGGCGGCGCAGTTTGCCCTCCGCGGCCTCCATCACCCACAAATCGCCCCGGCCCTTTACAAAGGCCAGCTGGGTTCCATCCGGGCTCAGCCGGAGGCGGCTTTCCACGTCGGCGTCCTGGGTGAGGCGGACGAGCCGGAAGGATTCGTTCTGCCACCAGCATTTGGCGGGGTCGGTCCGCTCGGCGCGCCACAGGTCGCACTGTCCATCCTGCCAGCTGGTGAAAAACAGGGTATGGCCATCGGCGGAGAACACGGGATTCCCCTCCGGCCCGGCGGTGCGGGTCACCGCCACCGGCTCCTTCAACACCGTATCCATGACGTAAAGATCGTGCCCGGCGATGAAGGCCATTTCCAATCCATCCGCTGTGAACGCCACCTCCGAGGCCTCCTCGAGCCACCTCCGTTCAACCGGGCTCCCCAAGGCGTCCCCGCTGTACTGGAAGGCCAGCTTCCGGGGGAGTTCGTTGGTTCCCGGGTGGTAGCTGTAAAGATCGAACAGATGCCGGAATACGACCAGGTTGCCGGCCCGGGCCACCGTGGGGAACAGGACGGCGTCGTCCTCCAGCCGGGTCAATGGGCGGCGGGTGCCCTTGGCGAATTCGTATTCCCACAGGTTCAGCGAGCCCGCCTCGGCGCTGGCAAAGTAGAAGCCCTGGCCATCCGGTTTCCAGACCGGGTGGCGGCAATCGGTTTCCTGGCGCAGCAGCGCGTCGAATTTGCCGGTGCGCAGGTCATACTGCCATATTTGGCTGGCACCGGAGCCATGGTAGCCTTTGCGCCACCAGGCGACCCCCTCCCGCGTGAACAGTAACCGCTGCCCGTCAGGCGAGAGCGAGCCATTGGCGCCGTAATCGTCGAACAAAACCTGGTCCGCCCGGTTGGTGTCGAGGTAAACCCGCAGGAAGCGTTCCGCGTGCCGCCAATAATGGTCGCGCTGGCCGCTGGCGAGCAGGGATTGGCCATCCGGAAACCACCCCAGCAGCGCGTAGCCCGCCGTGTGCTGGGTCACCTGGCTGGGCGCGCCGCCTGCCACCGGGGCCACGTGGATCTGGCGGCTGCCGGTGCGATCGCTCACGAAGGCCAGCCACCGGCCATCCGGCGAAAAGCACGGCTCGCTTTCCCGGGCCGGATGCCGCGTGAATGGCCGGGCCTCCCCGCCTTGGGAAGGCGCCAGCCAGATGTCCCCCTGCCACGCAAAGGCCAGGGTGTTCCCATCGGGGGAAAGATTGGGGTTTTCCACCAGCCGGATCGGGCGCGGAGGAGCAGGTTCCGCCTCGGCGGCCATCCCAAAAACTGTCGAAACCAGCGCCAGGCATCGGATCAATTTTGCATTCACGCCCGGCAATATGATCCGCGACGGTGCGTCTGGCAAGGTCCGGCTTGCCGGTCATCGCCTGCGGTCGCAACGGCAGGGGTTAAGTGCCAGAGCGGGTATTCCCGCGGCCGGCCGGTGGCTCAACGCGGCCTGGCTGATCGGCAGCGGAAAACCAGCAGGCCTATGGCGGCCACCACAAAGGCTCCTGCCAGCACCCGCTGGCCACCGTGGTTAAAGAAATTCGCCAAGTCGGCTTGCAGCAGGAAACCGATGGCCACTACACCCACGGCCAGGAAAATCCCCGTGCAGACTCCATGTTGTTCCTGTTGGTGATGATGATGATGCACTGAGCTGCGTTGCATAAGTTCGACCTTTCTCAAAAACCTTTATTAATATTTGAATTAGTAAAACTAAATAACCGCACTTTGTGTTGCTTTTGATCATATTAACTTACTTTTGAGTGGCCGTGTCAAGCCTCCAGAAGAAAAAATTTTCAAAATCTGCCGGTTCGCGGCTCAAATCCGGTTTTTTTCCAAAAAAGCTAAAGTTTTCGAAACACCCTGCCGATGGAGAGAGTGGTTTATGGGAAGTCCCAGGACGGGGAGTCGTGAGTTAATTTAAAAACAGAAAAAAAGCTTATGTCGAGCCAAGCGGAAATGACAACCGGGTCGGTCAGCCAGCAACTTGCTGGCAAATACCTCACTTTTAAACTGCAGAATGAATCCTACGGGATCGCCGTGCTGAAAATCCGCGAAATCATTCAGATGCAATCCATTACACTGGTTCCGCAAATGCCCGCATTCATCAAGGGGGTGATCAATCTGCGGGGCAAGATCATCCCGGTGATTGATCTGCGTATCAAATTTGGCTTGGACCAGGTGGCCGACACTGAGCGCACCTGCATCATTGTTGTTCAGGTGAACCTGGTCGGCCGGCCGGCCCTGCAGATGGGACTGATCGTGGACGCCGTGGAGGAAGTGACGAACCTGGCCGCCGCGGACATCGAAGGCACGCCTGATTTCGGCGCCAAGCTCGACACCGAATACATCATGGGCATGGCGAAGGTGAAAGGAGTGGTCAAAACTTTGCTGGATATTGACCGGATCGTGGGGGCGGACACGATGCAGACGCTGGAATCCATGCGCTGATCCTCCCCAGCCTGGTGAATTTCGGGCCGCCGCGCTGGTTGCGCGGTCACTAATAAAATCCAGGGCCGGTGCGACTCTGATCCGCACCGGCCCTTCCTATTCATTCCCTTGGCAGCGGAGGGAAGATCCCCTCCGGCAGGGCACGGTTACTTGCCCTGGATGATCAAATCCAGCCGGCGGCTGTGCTCCACCAATGAGCAATCTCCGCCTTCGATGGTCATCCACCCGTCGTAGCCAACGCGCTCGATGGCGGCGCGCACCACTGGCCAGCGGATGCTGCCGTCGCGGATGTTGACGAAGCTGCCTTCGCCGGAGGCCTCCGCGGGGTTGAGCTTGAAATCCTTGATGTGAAGCTTGGCCAGCAACTTGCCGAGGGAGAGGATCCATTTTTCCGGCGCGGCATATTTCACATGGTTGCCGATGTCGAAATAGGCTTTGACCCACGGGCTTTGGAAGGAGGCCACAAAATTCGTGAAGATGGCCGGTTCCACCCACAGGTTGTTCCAGACGTTTTCCAGGGCGATGACCACCCCGGTTTTTTCAGCAAGGGGGATTAGCCGCTGCACCGCCTCGCGGGAGGTGTCGGTGGCGTGGTTGTGGGCGGCGATATAATCCGCATAAGGGGTATTATCCCCCTGCACCACCCGGGAGATGTGGCCGTTCTTCTCGTCGAAGTCGATCATGAATTCCCAGGGCTTGGGCATCCGCATGCCGCCGATCCGGCACGGCACCAGCAGGACGGCATCGGCCCCGAAAGCCTGGGCGGACCGCAAGGCATCCTCGGTGCGGGAGTAGGAGGAATCATACTTGGCCTTGTCTTTGCTGTTGAATTCGGCCCAGCCGCGCAGGACGGAATGGATGCGCATGCCGAGCTTCTCGGCGGTTTTCCGGCAGGCCTCGGCGTCCTTGGGCGCCACCACGCCGCCTTCCACGCCGTCGAAGCCGGCTTCCTTGATCTGATTCAAATACTGCTCACTGGGGAGGTCGTTGATCAGGGCTTTGCCCATTTTCTTATCGGGTGCCGCGGCCTGGGCGAGGCCACCTCCCAGGCGCAGGGCGAGGCCGGCGGCCAGGGTTGTTGAAGCGGTGATAAAATTCCGGCGATTGATTACGGTTTTCATATCGGGCCAATGTGGCTTGGCTTCGCGCTTTTTACAAGCGCGGATGATATTTTCCCTGGCGCGCGGTGTTCCTGGCAGTTGTTCAATCGCTGTTAATCCCGGGCAGACGCTTGCCGACTGGCAACCAAACCAGCACCGGTGCCGCTTTCTTCCACCTGAACCTGGCGGTAAAAAGGCTAACTGCTGGCTTGGAGGAATTGTCGAAAGGCCTCGATATCCGGGCAGCGGATGGCCACTTGCAGCTGCCGGGTCAAGCGGCCGGGATCCCGGGTTTGCTCAATAACCTGGTGCAAGGCGGACGGAAGCTCCCCAAACCGGCCCCGCAACACTTCCATGACCGCTCCCTGCAGGCTGGTGATTTGGCCTTCCTGCCGGCCTTTAAGTTCGCCCTCCTGCTGGCCTTTTTGCCAGCCTTCCTGCTCGCCTTCCTGCCGACCCTCTTGCCAGCCCTCTTGCCGGCCTTCTTGCCGGCCTTCTTCCTTCGCCATTCGTTCTATGCTTGTCACGTAAGGCATCGCTTTGCTCCTTTCGTAGGCCGCCACTTTCTGCTTGAATTCCAGTTCCAACCCCGCCGGCAGCCGCAACAGCCAATCGATCAGCCGGTATAACTCCAAAACATCCTGCTCGCTGTACCCAGCGTCATACAGACGCTGCGTCAGATCCCATTTCCACCGGGACCGCTCCGGCATGTCCCCGCGCGTTTGCTGCGCCGCCCGGTTGGCCAGGATGATCACCGCCGGCGGGGCGCGCTGCGCCACCGCCGCCTGCGCCCGCTCAATCAAATCTAACAGCTTGCAGGTGGGGAAGTCAAACCGCACCCGGCAGCCCCGGCAATTCCGAATTACC
>CAIMWS010000068.1 GCA_903845125.1 uncultured Verrucomicrobiota bacterium | reverse complement strand
GAAGAGCGGATGCAAGATTCTGGACCATCAGAACCACACCGCGGAGGGGTTGTTGCGCGCCATCGCCCTGGACGCCGTGATCGCCTGGCGGATTATGCTTTTGGCTTGGCTGGGAAGAGCAGTTCCCGAGCTCCCCGCGGGAACTCTGTTTGATCCCTGTGAGTGCGAGGTGTTGGGACTACTGCTTCAAAAAAAAAGGACTCTCGCTGGGTGAGGCCATGATCGCCATCGCTCAACTCGGCGGCTACCTCCATCGCCAGTGTGACGGCCCTCCAGGCTGTGAGAGCCTGTGGCGAGGCTATGCGCGCTTTCACGACATGGCATACATCCTACGTTTGCGAAAGGGGGCCGATGCACGCCGTCGCTGACCTATGCGCTGCGCCTGCTTTTCCGGGGCAAGCGCAGGCCTAACCGGCCCAATGCCCTTATCCTTCTGAACGACCGCCAGGCACCGTCAATCCCGATCCCATACCCTATCATTTCGCCGCCGTTATGCCCTTTTTACTCTCTTACAGGTTTGCCGAATGCTCACCCTGCTTTAAGCAAGAAACAGAACGACATCTTCCAGGCCATCGATCCCCGCCTTGGTCAAATCAAAGTGAATAAAAACCAGGTGGAGATTCAGTCGCCTGCTCCATAATCCCCTTCCGATTGAGTTCACACCAAGCACCTGGGGGGAACTTGCCTGAAAAAGGAAAAGAAAATCGGCAGGCCGGCCTTGGGGAATAAACAATGATACCCGGGGCATTTTCAAAGGTGCCCCGGGTGTAAAACAGGCAGCGAAGCTGCCAATAATCTATGGCTGATAGGCCCGATAGAATCGCCGCGGGAGATTGGGCGAATCCAGGTCGATCAAATCCAATTTATTGGTGGTCAACACATTGGTGCTGATGGCTGTCCAGGCGGACAGGTTGGTGGAGGTTTCCAGAACCACCGATTGATCCTGCTCCCCTAGGATGCGCAGCTGGAATTGGCGATTGCTGTTCATGCCCAACGCTTTCAGGCTGAATGGATTTGCCTTGGGAGTGATGTAAACGCGCACATTATCGAGGCCCCAACTTTCTTCCAGGAGATTGGTGTGGAGCCCGGAGGCGAGGAAATTGAGCAGCAGGTTTTCCGCCGAGTGCGGGAACGTATAACCGATGCGATAGACCGAATCCATCACGCCTTGGGTACCGTAAACAAAACCAAGAGTGTTGGTTTCCACGGCGCCCGTCCTGGCCGGACGCTGGGTGCCGGGGAAATTGCCGGGGTAGGCCTGCCCATCGCTGGCACTATTCACGGGTCCATTGTTGAAGGTGGTTTGGATCAGTTTCAAACCGCCAGCCAAATTCGCCTCCCACTGGTCCGGGCCATTGGTGCCGCCACTATTGCCATCCCACGAGCGGATGATGAAGAGATCGCACAGGATCGAGACCGCTGAATGCTCGGGCAGGTTGGTCAAGGCAAGGCTGACGGTTTCATTGCCGAATTGGCCAAGGAACCGTCGGTTGCCTGTCGGGGTGAAATCGAGGTTGGTTTTGGACCACTCGGAACCCGGCGGCGTTTGGAAGTCGTGGTGGTAGATTTCCTGGCCGAGGTTGATGGAGTTGGCAGGAGTGATCGCCACCTCATAAACCACGGGAGTTACTCCCGGGACATAGCTTTGCAGGGTAACCTCCACCTCCAAATACTTGCCAGGCGGGGTGGCCACCAGCAGGCTCCCATTGAACGAGGTTTCCCACAAGGACCAGGTGCGCAAATCATTGGAACTGCGCACCCGGGTGCTGATCGAGGTGCCCTCCGGCTCCGATGCCTGCCAGGTCACCAGGCCCCAGGGAGTGTTGGGCAGTTTGGAATTATGGATGACGGACCAATAGCCGATCCGGGTGGTGGTGTTACGCACCAGGATGCCGGTCATGTCGCTATATCCGTAGTGGGTTCCCCCGATGATGCGCTTGGCCAGGTCCACGGTGTCAGTCATGGGATCGATGCGCTTGATGTATTCATCGCCGTTGTTGACGACCCATACTTTGCCATCGGAATCGACGGATACGCCGGTGGGACTGCTGCCTACTGGGATGGTGGCTTTCAAAAGGCCGTCATTGGAAAACCGGGTCACCGTGCCAGGTTGGGTGTCGGCGGTCCACACATCTCCATCTTCGGTCACAGCGGCCCCGCGGGATTGATACGCAGCGGCCACGGTCCATTCCTTGGTTTCGGTCAGCACGTTGAACCGGCATAATTTGGAGCTGTTAAAGCCGGCCACGAACAAATGATCGTTGCGATCCATGGCCAGCCCATACGTGTATTGCCCGAGATTAAAGGACTTTAAGGACCCATCGAGCGGATTCAAACGCAGGATCTGGTTTTGCGATTCCGAGTCACGGTAACCCGAGGACCACAGGATGCCGTGATTATCCAATACCGCGCCATAAGGATGATGATCGAGCTTGGAAAGATCGATTGTTTTCAGGATCTGGCCGGTGACCCCATTGATATAATAATATTTGGTGGTTCCCCAGGTGCCCGCCCAGAGATTGCCCCGGGCGTCGATGGCAACCCCGCGAGGACCGGGGTTCCAATAGTCGTTGGCATAAGTTCCTTTGAAGGTGCCCGGGGTGAAGGTGCCCTCCTGGCCGGGAATTAGAACCACCTCCACCAGGACGCATTCATCCTCGCCCCAAGGGAGCATTTCGCTGCCAGTGATGTTGCCATCGTTGTCCAGGTCACGCGACGTATCGATCACCCCGTTGCCGTTGCGGTCGATATATTGGCCGTTTTCCAGCAGGCCGATTTTCACCACAGTGCCAATTTGACGATTGCCGACCCAGCAGTTTCCCTTGAGATCAACCGTGGTGCGGGATGGATTGGAATCGGTGCGGGGGCTGGTGCGATAGCGTCCCAGCTCCCGGCCGGTGCGAGTGTCCACTTTTGAAACCGTCCCTTCGTTGGAGTTGGGCACCCAGATGAAGGGCAGGGTGGCGGAGGCGCCAGCCAATTGCAGCTGATTCGGAATGGTATCAAACTCGACTCCCAAAACACTGCCTTTGGCAAAATCGATATTGGAAGTGTAAATCCCTCCCACCGGCACGGAACTGGGGGTAGTGATGATGGTGGCCATATTGATTGTGTCACCATAAAAAACCGAGGAGAGGAAATTGCTCAGGGAGGTTGAGTGGAGCGTCACGGTGCTGGCCGCGCCGGGGGTGGCCTGGGCCTCCGCCGTGACTTCCACGCGCAGGGCGTAAGTGCCGCCAGGAGCCAGAACGACGTTTGTGGTTCCAGAACCAGTAATGGGGCCGGTTACGTCAAATACCCCGTCCAAACCCCAACTCGGGGCATTTACTAAATTACCATGGTTGGCATTGGCGGTGCGGTCCAGCACTACAGTTCCCGTCCCTTCATCCAGCGGCCAGCAGCCGGCCAAACCGGTTTCATTGCCGCTCAACAGGGCATATCTTCCGGAGGCAATATCGGCCTGGGAGCGGGCCACATTCCATAGCCGCACCTGGGCTATTTGGCCGGCGAAGGCATAAGCATCATTTTGGTTCTCAATTTCCATGCCCAATCGCAAGGGATGGTTATCATAGGATGGCAACACGGTGGCGCCACCGGCCGCTCGAACTACGCCGTCCACGTATAAAGACTGGGTTTTTGCCGTGGCATCCAAGACATAGGCCAGGTGATGCCAGGTGCCAGGATTGGGCACCCAACCATAGCTGAGGGTTGCGTTTCCGCGCGAATAGCCATGCAGGGCGCCTCCGTCATGCCAGATGACAAAAGAGTTATCATTCCCGGTGCCAAAGGTTTTGGAAATGAGGCTGCGCATGCCGCCGGCCGTGGCAAAGTTGAACCAGCCTTCGGCCGTCAGGTTGGTGGGATGCAGGGAGGTGGCATCCGCAATTTGAACGAATTGGTTTGCCCCATTGAAATTAAGCGTGGTCCAGCCACCGAAGTAGTGGATATTCCATCCATTGCCCCCGGCGCTCCCTTGAAGGGCAATGCGGTTGGGCAGGTTGCCCTGGTTGATGAGCCGCACCAGGTAAACGGCAGTACCACCCGGCTCGACTTCAAAACCAATGGTCTGATTCTCGCCGGTCTGGTTGTAGATGCCTTCACCCAGGTAATTAACATCGTTTTCCCGCCGCACCATCAGGTCCGGGTAAAAGGTGGGAGCAACCGTGGTGATGGCCTGAATGGAGTCGCGGACAGCCGTGGCTTGGGGATCCCAATAAACGCCCAAGGTCGCGGATTTTTTACCCAAGCCGGCCACCTTGGTGCCGGGAGTCATTTCCACAGTGACTATTTGGTTTCCGCCACCCGCCAAATTAGTGATGGTGAATCCAGCCGAGGAGAGCAGTTGGGGGGTGATCACCTGGTTGCCCAGCCGGTAAACCAAAGCCCAACCGGCTTCCGGGCTTTCCACAGCGCGTAAAACACAGGTTTGGGTGCTGGTGATGAGGCTGGCCAATTGCACCTGGTAAACGGCAGCGGTCAAGGGCATGGTGGTTTGGAATTTCACTTGTGAACCGAAAGGAACGGCCTGGAACACGTTGCCGCCGGCGAAACTGGTTTCTGGAAGGTTTTTGACGAGCAGATCCACCGGATTGGACAGGCATTTACCAGCATGACGCGCGGCCACGATCGATTTCAAGGTGTCGGGATTCAGGGCGCGATTATAAACTTCGAGTTCATCGATCAAACCCACGAAGCAATAGCTTCGGGAGGATCCGTTGTCGTTGCCGATGGCGGCATCCAGGTCGTTATGCAGGATATTACCAGTCAATTCGCGAGCTGCAGTTTCCAAGCCGTTGACAAACAAGCGGGCGCTTTGTCCGTCATAGGTTCCAGCCACATGCAACCACTCGTTCAGCGGTAAATCAGTCGTGTTGGTGACGGTGAAATCGCCATTGGCGGTGGTGGCCAGGCCCATGGTCAACTTGCCCTCTAAAACCGAGAAGTAATATCCATTCGGGCGGGAATCATAAAACTTGTCGAAAATGACCTGGTGGTGGGTTGGTGGCTGGTTGGTGGAAGGCAGGAAAATCCAGGCCTCCACTGTCAGTTGGTTGGTGGTGATGTCGAGCGCTCCCAGACGGGTATTGGGCAACCGGACGCGGTCATCCACACCATCAAAACAAAACGCCATTCCCGCCAAGCCTGGGGCAAAGATGGCACCACTTTCAGGAATCCCGTGGTTCCGGTTGACGTTGTCGTCGGCATTGCCGTCGGCGGCCCACCAACCGACCAGGCTGTCTGGGGCGGGCACGCAAGCCTTGACGCTGAGTACGTAATCCTTTTGCGCGGTTTGGTTTCGAGCATCCTGTACTTGCAGAGTGAAGGGGTAATCCTGGGCGGTGGTGGGCACCCCGCCCAGAATGCCTTGGGCACTCAGATCCAATCCTGGTGGAAGTTTGGCGTTGGTGATGGAATAGCGATAAGCGGGATGGCCCAAGGCAGCCAGGAACGTGGCCGCGTATTCCCGGCCAACCACGGCCCCCGGCAGTTCTTTCGGGAAATTCACGAAGAGGCCGTCCTTGCACCGGCCAGCGGATCGCGCATCATAAATGGCGGCAATTTCCGTCTCGGACAAGGCCCGGGTGTAGATGCCAACTTCATCCACCAGGCCGCGGAAAAACCGTTGCGGACTGTTATTGCCCCAGGTGTAACCGATATTGACGGTCCGGTTGTTGTTGGCAGGTGTTGTAAAGGCTTTTTCGCTTTCGGCCCTGCCATCGATGTATAAACGAATGGCGAAACCGTCCCACGTGCCCACTACATGGTGGAAGCGGCCATCCAGCACGTCGGTGCTGGAATTAACACCGGCAAAATTACTGGCGCCGCTGCCACCGGAACCGATGCCCAGCGAGATCCGGCCCGTAGCCGAATCCCCCTGAAACGCCCAACCGGTGGAATCCACCCAGCCATGAGATTTTTCGATGACCAGGAACAAAGATGCAGGCTGGTTTTTGATGCCTTTCATCCAGAAATCCACGGTGAAACCCGGTGGATTAACGTTGAAAGAATCCTGGTGAGGAATGGTTACCTGGTCATCATCGGAATCGAATAAGAAGGCCAGGCGGGAACTATTGGTGGTAAATGATGGGCTGCCGCGAACCAGGCCGGCATTTCCCGAGATCAAATCCTGGGCACTGTTATCCCCCGGCCACCAACCGGCCATGCCCATCGGGGGTGCCAGGCAAGGTGTGGGCCAGGCTTGGACGACCGAAATGGATTCATTATTTGATGATACGGGATCATTGCCGGAAGGCGCCAGCCTGGCCAGGTTGGTGAAAAAACCGGGTTGCTGGGGCACGACGGTGATGGCAATGGTGGTGCTGGTATTGCCTTTCAGCCCGGGCAGCCAGCAGGTTACGGTCCCCTTATCAACCTGATAATAGCCAATAGGTATGCTGATGGACTGCAACTCCACCCCGCTGGGAAGTACGTTGGTCAGGGTCATAGCCAGAGCCCAATTGGGGCTCAAGTTCTGGACGGTCACTTTAAAGGTAACCGGGTGTTCACTTAACGGTTGGGCAGGGACAGGGGCCTGGCTGAGGGCCAGATCGGCGGGGGCAGGCGCGTATCCAAAGGCTTGGATATCCTGCAGGATCGGGGGCGCAGCATCGGGGGTGGAGCGCATGGCGACCTCGATTTCCAAGTATTGGCCGGGAGGCGTCAGCAGCAGGGTAGCCCCGTTGCGAGCGACTTCCCAGGCGGACCATTGGGTCCGGTCATTGGAACTGCGGATGCGAACCGTTATATTGGTGCCGGTGGCATCCACTACGTTCCAAGTGAGTTTATCCCAGGCGGTATTTTGCACCCGCGCATCGTGGATGACATTCCAGTTGCCACTACGGACGGTGGAATTGCGGGAAATGATCCCCGTCATATCGCTATACCCGTAATGATGGCCAGCGATAAGGCGCTTGGACAAATCGACCTGGTCAGTGGCAGGCTCGATCCGTTTGATGAATTCATCCCCATAGTTGACCACCCAGACTTTTCCGGCCGCGTCGATGGAAACCCCGGTGGGAGTGCTGCCAACGGGAATTTGCGCTTTCAGAATACCATCGTTGGACCAGCGGGCGACCGTGCCCGGTTGGGAATTGGCCACCCAAACATCGCCGTCG
>CAIMWS010000067.1 GCA_903845125.1 uncultured Verrucomicrobiota bacterium | reverse complement strand
TTTGGTGCCGATGCGCTTTGTCCCTCACTTGAATGGGAAAACGCAGGCCCCTCACCCCGACTTGGTCAATATACAGTTCGCGGTGATCCGATTCACTTTGTTTATCGTGCAATTTGATTTCGCTGGCTCGCACGCAGTCTTCCATTCTGAGTGTTATTGTTTCCTCATGTTGAAACATATTCAACAGTAACCATTATACGCCTGAATGCAAAAAATCTTTGCCATCACCCATAATGACCGGTTAGGGCGGTTGCGGATCAACACCGCCCCACCCAAGCAGAAAATTTGCGGTCGCAAATCCTAAGTTACTGAAAAATAGTGATTTACGAATTACCACCCCCGGCGGTTTCTTTTGACAGGCAAGGCCAGTTGAGGTAGGTTAAGTGAAATTAATCGTCGAAAGCATGAAGTTATGAAAATGGCAGGCTTTCTATGCTGTTTCACCGCACTGGGGATTGGTTCGGTGGCAGCCAAGGATTTCCCCTTAACCTACAAAACTTTGAAGCCGGAGGAGGCCATGCGCCTCCCGGGTGCGAGCGGCGCCTACGGGCAACTGCAAGTTGCCAAACCTTCCGGCCTGAAGAAGGAGCCTAAACCTGCCTCCGGACATCCTTTATACGGCCAGATGCAGGACGGCCCCGTAGCCAAAGGGATGATTTTCCGGTTGGACGAATCCCGGGGGGAAGGCAAGGGTTACGATGAACTCATTCTGGACATGAACCAGAACGGCGATTTGACCGATGATATCCCGGCCAAGCCATCCGAAAACACCAAACCAAGATCCGAGGCCGGAGGCTACGAAACCAGCCTGTTTGGCCCCATCCAAGCGCCGAACTCCCTGACGGTTGGCAACTGGAAGCCCCTTTATTGCGCCCAGATGTTTGTGTTTAACCGCGCCTTTTCCTCTATGGGCAACAACCAGGGCATGAATAACTATATAGGGCAGTTGTCCTTGCGGGCTTGTTGTTACTTGGAAGCGGAAGTGGAGGTGGATGGCATCAAACGCCAAATCGGCATTGTCGATGGCAACGCGAATCTGAAACTGGGCGACCCTTCCAAAGGGCAGATCTATAAAAATCCGGATGGCGACAACATGTATTTCAACCAGGGGGATTCGATCATCCGCAATCCAGGCAATCTCAGTGAATTGCGGGATCCCATGGGCAATGACGCGGAATCTTTCAGTTCCATCATTTATTTCACTTCCAATCCCCAGACCATTAAACTGGCCGCCGATTTTAAGACCATTTCAATTGAGCCATTCCAGGAGGCCTTGTCGGTTCTTGAGATTCAGCCCACCGGCAGCCAAGTAAGCGTGCTTTGCCTCGGCTATGAACGTTCCGCCGGCCAGTGGGAAATACTCAAACCCGTGGTAAAGGATGGCAAAGCCAAAGTTCCACCGGGCAATTACCGGTTATATTCCTGCACCATCACCGGCAAAAACTCCAAAGGCGAAACCGTGACTGCCATGGGCTATAAACGGGAAATCAAGGAAACCATTAAAGTGGCGGCAGGCGAATCTGTGGTGTTAAAATGCGGCGGGCCTTTGGCCATCCGCGCCACGGCGAACAAACAAAACGCCGCCCGGAGTGGAGGCGGCCTGATGAACGCCGCCATCAACCTCTTTTCCCGCAATGCCAGCGCCACCCAACCCACCGTGGACATCAATATGACCGTGGCCGGTGTGGGCAGTGAAACTTATTCGAGCTATTTCAAAGGCAAAGGCCAGGTGGAAATGCCCAAACCCACTTTCGTGGTTCTGGATGCTGACGGCAAACAGGTGGGTAATGGCACCTTGGAATTTGGGTGAGGTGGCACCTGTTCGCACTCATGGCGAGTGCCCCAAAACGTGATCGGCAAAAAAGTGACCATCAAAATCCAGTTTGACCTTTCCCCCTTGGAAACGGTCGCCAAGCCGATCGAAATCCAACTTTAATTCCCAAACCATATTCCTGGGCCAATTTAAAAAGTGGACGGCACGGCAACCACAAACACCAGCAAGGTGGGCTTTCAAGCGGCCTTGATGTCTCTCTTCCTGCTGGTGTTTATGCTCGTCTGCCGCCCTGGGTGAAGCAATCCCCTTTCAGCCCTTGGCGGGCTGGGTTTGTTCGTTGTGCCGTGGGTGGGCTTGATCGCCAGCGCCATGGGTCTATTTCAAGGCAAGGATAAACCTCGGGCGCTGGCCGGTTTGATCATCAGCGGTTTGGTTATCCTTGCTCCCCGGTTGGTCCCGCTGGTTTTGAATTGCTTCTGATCTAAAGCGGCAAAGTCGTGTCGTAGTCCAGCCATTTTACTGGCTGTCCATTCCCGGTTGTCACCTGGCGTGTCTTTTCGTCGAAAAGCAGCGCCAGACTCATTCGTTCTGACATTTCCGCCAAGGAGAGCACGGTATGGGCCCGCACCGCCAGATCGATGCTGCCGTAAGGCGTCGCCCCGGATCGGATGCAGTCGAAGAAGTTCTTTTCCAATGCGGCCAGGCTTCCCACCGGTTGTGCGCTGGAGAATTCCTGGGGGTCGACTTCATCCGTAAACGGACGTTCCGGGCGCAATTCAACCTTGTTTTGGCTCGATGAAAAATAGAGCGTTCCCTTGAATCCCCGCAAAACATCCGGCAAACCGTGCTCATTCACGATGCTCCCCCCCACCATCATGGTTAAACCGGACGGGAACTCCGCCAGCAAATGGGTGGTATCGGTGGTTTCCCGGTCGGTGGAAACCTTGCGCGTCCCCGTGCATACCACGCGCCTCGGAAATTGGGGATTGCCCGTGGCCATCATCATGGGCAGGAAACGATGCGAAAGCAGGTTGCCCAAAATCCCCGAATTATAAGTGTAAAACTTGTGCCAGGAAAAATAGTGCTCGGGATTAAAGGGAATTTGGGGCGCTTTCCCGAGCCATCGATTCCAATCCAGGTTTCCCGTATTAGCCTCGGGATCAATCGGATAAGTCCATTCGCTGCGGGGATGATTGTTGCGCGTGTAGGTGCCTTGGCCCCACACGAGCGGACCGATTTTTCCCGCTCTGATCCATTCCGCCGCCTTATGGATCATGGGATCGGCGCAAAACTGCGATCCGATCTGAAAGATCTTGCCCGTGCGTTTGACTGTGTCGTGGATTTCAAAGCCCTCCCGCAGGTACCGCGCCAGCGGCTTTTCCCCATAAACATGCTTGCCCGCATTGAGCGCATCGATGGCCACATCCGCGTGCCAATTGTCGATGGTGGCCACGGTGATTGCATCTATATCCTTGCGCTCCAGCATTTTGCGGTGGTCCTTGTAGGTTGCTTCAGCCCCCAGATTCAGAAACTTGGCCGCTTCGTCAAGGCGCTTCTGGTAAACGTCGCATACCGCCGCCTGCACGATATTATTCAGCCTGGCATCCGTCTTTTGCGATCGCACATGCGCCATGCCCTGGCTCCCCACCCCCACATAACCAACCACAATGCGGTCGTTCGCTCCCATGACGCGCCCGGTAGAGGGAGCCTGGGTTTGGCCATAGACCGGAGTTTTAAACGGATTAGTGGCGGCAAGGGCGGCAGTCGCCGTGGCCGCTTTTTTGAGGAAGTTGCGCCGGGAGTTCCCTGCCCCAGCCAATTCATAGTGATGGTTTTGCATCGTTTTTCCTTTCTGGAATAACCGCCGGATTAATACGGTTTCCTTTGGTCTGAACCCATTGCATCGGAACCAGGCGCCAATGTAAATCCAGAAAATCTGGAGCGGCCTTGCCCTCTCTCCGATTCCAGTCCGCCTGCCTCGGGCGGGATTAATTGGCGGGCGGCAATGCTTTCCGACACTGGGCGGCCATGAATGTTACATTTTGATGGCATCCATGGCGGTTTTATGGCATCAAAGATCGCATGTTTTCATTACAGAGATTGTTAGGTAAGGATGAGAAATTTTTCGACTTGCTGGAAGCCAGCGCCGAGCAAGCCTGCAAGAGCGTGCAAGCTTTGGTCGATTTATTGAAAAAGCCAGTCTCGGATCGCACTCTGGATGAATTCATTCAAACCCGGCGTGCTGAAAAACGCATCACCGACGAAATCTCTGCCCAACTCTGCAAAACCTTCGTCACCCCTTTGGAACGGGAGGACATCGAAGCCTTGTCCAACGTCCTGTATAAAATTCCGAAAACGACTGAAAAGTTTGGCGAGCAATTGCTGATCTGCCAGGAAAAACTGGAGCGGGAGGATTTTGGCCGCCAGACCAAAATGCTGCAGCAGGCTACGACCACCATTTTCACGATGATCAAAGCCCTGCGCAACAAGCCGCGCATGGAGGAAATCAACGAACTTAACGACCGCTTGCAGCACTTGGAAGGTGAAGCAGACAAATTGTTGCTGGAATTGCTGAGGGAACTTTACAGCGGCAAATACGATGCGCTGCGCGTGGTGATGCTGCGCAGCTTGTATGAACTGCTGGAAAAAGTGATCGACCGCTGCCGGGATGCCGGCAACGTCATTTTCCACATCATTCTTAAATACAGTTAAGCGGCTTCCCCTTTTTCCATGACGTTCGTCCTGTGTGTTCTGATCGCGGCACTGCTGTTTGAGTATATCAACGGTTTCCACGATACCGCCAACTCGATTGCCACGGTCGTATCCACTCGCGTCCTGAGTCCACGCCAGGCGGTCATCATGGCGGCCTTTTTCAATCTGTTTGGCGCCCTGACCGGCTCGGCGGTGGCCACCACCATTGGCAAAGGCTTGGTTGATCCCAATTTCGTCACGCTGCCCGCTGTTTTCTCCGCGTTATTTGCGGCGATCATCTGGGGCTTGGTGACGTGGTGGTTTGGCCTCCCTTCCAGCTCCAGCCATGCCTTGGTGGGCGGCCTTTGCGGCGCAACCCTGGCTGCTGCCCATGGCAATTGGTCGGTTCTCAAATGGGCGGTGGTGAATCCCTCCACCCACCAGGTGGAAGGCCTTTGGCCCAAAATCGTGCTGCCGATGCTCACTTCTCCCCTGGCCGGGCTGCTCCTGGGTTTCGCCTTGATGGGATTGCTCCTTTTGCTGCTGCGCAAATGGGCGCCTCATCGTGTCAATTTTATCTTCGGCAAGCTCCAATTATTGAGCGCTGCCTACATGGGCTTCAGCCACGGCACCAACGATGCCCAGAAAACCATGGGTATTATGACCCTGGCTCTCTTTACCGCCACTCAGAGCGACCTTTTCCAATCGCTGCCTGGCTGGTTGAGTTTCCTCGCCTTGCCCACCTTTGCGGTGCCGCTCTGGATCAAAATCGCCTGCGCCCTTACCATGGCCGCTGGCACCGCTGCGGGCGGCTGGCGCATCATCGCCACCTTGGGGCATAAAATGGTCAAATTACAGCCCATCCACGGTTTTGCCGCCGAAACCACCGCCGCCACTGTGATCCAGGTGGCCACTCATTTGGGCATTCCGTTGAGCACCACCCATGTCATCTCCACCTCCATCATGGGGGTCGGAGCCACCAAAAGATTCAGCGCTGTCAAATGGGGCATTGTCGAACGGATGCTTTGGGCTTGGGTGCTAACCATCCCGGTGACTGCTCTGATCAGTTATTACCTGTTGAAGCTGCTGCGCGGCCTGCATTTGACTCCTTGACCCTTTTTACCCATGAGCATGGTTTTTTTAGTCCTGATCGTGGCACTGGCCTTCGAATACATCAACGGGTTTCATGACACCGCCAATGCCATCGCCACCACCGTTTCCACCAAGGTTTTAACTCCCCGCGAGGCCGTCATCCTGGCGTCCGTTTTCAACCTCGTCGGGGCGCTTTCCGGCACCGCGGTCGCCTCCACCATTGGCAACGGTCTGGTGGATGTCAAATTTGTAACCTTATCGGCCTTGGGCTGCGCCTTGTTGAGTGGAATTGTGTGGAATCTGGTGACTTGGTGGCTCGGTTTGCCTTCCAGCTCCAGCCATGCGCTCATTGGCGGGCTGTGCGGTTCCGTGTTGGCCGCCGCCCACGGCAACTGGAATGTCATCCGCTGGAGCATTTACCATCCCACCACCCATGCCGCCCAAGGTTTATGGCCCAAAGTCATCGTTCCCATGCTGGTCTCCCCCCTGGTCGGATTGCTGGCGGGCTTTGGCATCATGGCCATTTTGCTGTTCCTGCTGCGGAAAAGAAACCCCTACTCCATCAACCGGGTGTTTGGCAAATTACAGTTGTTAAGTGCCTCGTGGATGAGCTTCAGCCATGGCACCAACGACGCCCAAAAAACCATGGGCATCATGGCTTTGACCTTGTTCACCGCCACCCAGACCGGGGCTTTCGCCGACCTCCCATCCTGGCTGGGCTTTTTGAAGTGTTCCGAATTCCACGTGCCCGCCTGGGTCAAAGTCACCTGCGCTCTGACCATGGCTGCCGGCACCGCCGGTGGAGGCTGGCGAATCATCAAAACCGTCGGGCAAAAACTGGTTCGGATGCAGCCCATCCACGGCTTCGCCGCCCAGACCACCGCCGCCACCGTGATCCAATTCGCCACCCACTGGGGTATTCCCCTTTCCACCACTCATGTGATTTCCGCCTCGATCATGGGTGTAGGGGCCACCAAACGCCTGAATGCCGTAAAATGGGGCGTGGTCGGCCACATGGTGTGGGCCTGGGTTTTAACCCTGCCTATCACTGCCTTCCTAGGCTACCTCTTCAGTTGGATCCTGCACCTCTGCGGTTGGAAGTAATTCCACTTGGCCTTCCCGGAGCAGGCGGCGGGACTGCGGGCGGCTTTCTTTGCGCTTTCCTTTTTTATGGCACACGCTAAAACACCCCCCATGAAACCAATTTTTCCTGCGGTGCTTTTGCTGGCAGCCCACCTGTCTGGATCCGCCGCCACGTTCCACGTTTCACCCACCGGGTCGGATGCCAATCCGGGCACCGCCGGGCAGCCTTTTGCCACCATTTACCGCGCCCAGGAAGCGGTGCGCGACGAACGCGCAAAAAATCCCGCCCGCGGAGTCGAGGTGATATTCAAAAAAGGCCGTTATACTTTGGCTCGCCCCCTTGAATTTTCGGCGTCCGACTCCGGCGCCTCGGCGGATGAAGCCGTCCGCTACGCCGCCGAACCAGGGCAGGAAGCCGTCTTTTCCGGAGGCCGGCTTATTACCGGGTGGCAGCGTGATGCCCAGCATGCGGGGGTGTGGAAAACGCGCGTGAACGAGCCTCAGGCCAGCACCGGAGATAAGTGGCGGTTTGAGCAGCTTTGGGTCAATGGCCAGCGGGCCATCCGCGCCCGCACCCCCAATCACTGGCAATTTTTCAAACTAAAGGGCGTCGCCGAAACCAACTCCGTCCCCCCCGGCACGAGTACCGTCCACAAGTTTTCTGCTCCCCCGTCTGACTTGGCAACTTTGAGCCACCTCGACGGCGAAGCCCTCCAGGATGTCCAGGTGCTGGTCTTCCACAAATGGGATACCACCCGGGAATGGTTAAAGTCCGCCTCCGCCAGCGCGGGCACTTTCACCACCGCCGGCGAAAAAATGCAGTCGTGGAATCAAATGGCGCCCAATTGCCTTTATTATCTCGAAAACTACCTCAACGCCCTTGATGCTCCTGGGGAATGGTTCCTCGATCGCGATGGCTGGCTCTATTATTATCCCCGTCCCGGCGAGGATCTCTCCACCGCGGAAACCGTGGCGCCCGTCATTGATCATTTCCTGACTTTTAAGGGCGGTTTGGAAAAACCGGATGAAAGGGTGAAATTCATCCACTTCCAAGGGCTTCGCTTCGAGCATGCGGAGTTCCGCATCCCCAAACGGGGCCTGCCCCCCAACCAAGCCGCCATGAACGCCCCGCAAGCCGCCATCCACCTCGATGGCGCACAGTCCATCCTCTTCCGTGGCTGTTCGGTAGAAAACGTGGGGATGACCGCTTTTTGGTTCCGCAAAGCCTGCCGGGATTGCCGCGTCGAGCAATGCCGCCTGGCAGATCTTGGGATTGGTGGCATCCGGATCGGCGAAGCCAGCCCGGTTCCAGAGCCGGTCCGCACCGGGGCCATCACCATCGATAATTGCATCATCCACAGCGGTGGCCGCATCATGCCCCACGCCGTCGGCGTCTGGATTGGCCACAGTGCGGACAACGCCATCACTCACTGCGACCTCGCCGACTTTTACTACACCGGGGTGTCCGTTGGCTGGCGATGGGGCTATGACCACAGCGACGCCAAGCGCAACCGCATCGACTACAACCACATCCACCACCTCGGCTACCGGATCCTCAGCGATATGGGTGGGGTTTACACCCTTGGCCCTTCCGAAGGCACCAGCGTAAGCCATAATTGGGTTCACGATATCTACGCCACTTCGTATGGCGGCTGGGGGCTTTACCCGGACGAAGGCAGCACGGGCATTACTCTGGAAAACAACCTCGTTTACAACGTCAAGGATGGCGGCTTTCATCAGCATTACGGCAAGGAAAACCGGGTGCGGAACAACATCTTTGCTTTCAGCCAGGAAGGCCAGATAGCCGTCACCCGTTCCGAGCCACACTTATCCTTCACCTTTGAGCGTAATATTGTGTTGTGGAACCGGGGCCAGCTCCTGGGCTACGCCGGCTGGAAAAACGGGGCCAGGGTGGCCCTCCGCAACAACCTGTATTGGCGCCAGGACGGCCAGTCCTTCGATTTCGCCGGCCAGACTTGGGAACAATGGCGCCAGGCGGGCCGGGATGAAGGTTCCTTGATCGCCGATCCCGGTTTCGTCGACGCCGCCCATTTTGATTTCCGGCTTAAACCGGGTTCACCGGCGGAGAAAATCGGCTTCCAACCGTTCGATTATACCCAGGCGGGCGTTTATGGGACGCCGGAGTGGAAACAATCGGCCAAAGGCGGGCCCTACCCTCCCAACTACGAGTAATTGATTGATTTTTGAGCCAAACCCAGACCCACTATGGACCCTTTGCTGACTGCCGAAGAGCTGGAGATTTTGCGGGGCGTCACTACGCCCACCATCGCCAATGCGATCGAGCGTTTCCACCTGCGCGGCCCCGCCGAGGGGGCCACCGATGGCACCATCAAATGCGTCTTCCCGGGCATGCGGCCCGTCATTGGCTACGCCGTCACCCTGGCGATCCGCTCCGCTCAACCCAATCCCCAGCCCCAATTCACCTCCCGCCAGCCCTACTGGGAGCACATCCTTAAATACCCCGCTCCCCGACTCGTGGTGGCGCAAGACCTGGACCAACCGCCCGCGGGCGCCTATTGGGGCGAGGTGAACTCCTCCATCCACTGGCGCCTGGGCTGCGCTGGAGTTATCACCGACGGCACCGTGCGCGACCTCGATGAAGTCCGCATGCTCGGCTTCCCCTTCCTGGCCGCGGGAATCAGTGTCACCCATGCCCACTGCCATTTGGAAGCCTTCGACCTGCCCGTGACTGTGGGGGGCATGCGGGTCAATCCCGGCGATCTGGTCCACGCCGACCAACATGGAGCCGTGGTCATTCCCCGCGAGGTGGCCCACAAACTCCTCGCTGCCGTGCGCGCCGTGGAACTCTACGAACGCCCCATCATCCAACTCTGCAAATCACCCGATTTCAGCCTCCCCAGGCTGGCTGACCTGCTGAAAAACGAAACCATTTGACCGCCCGGGCCACGCCCGTTGCCGCCCATACCCGATTTCCTCTTTGGCTGATCCGCACGTCACTCCGGCGTCAGCCCGCCAAATTCCTGGTGGACCGAGGTCCGGGCCGGGCTGAGGCTGCGGCTGAGGAACAGCGCCAACATCAGGAGCGCCACCTCGAAGGCGAAAAGACTGGTGTAAGCCGCCAAGGCGCTGCCCGTCGCCAGGCGCATGCCATCCACGATGGCGCCGCCCAGCAAACTGCCCGTGGCGTGACCGAGCATATTGGCCATTCCCCACACCCCCATCAACAATCCCGCGCGCTCGGGGGTGGTGAATTCCACCGCGCTGGAGAGCATGCCCGCGCCGGTCAATCCCGCGCAAAAGCCCAGGGCCAGCACCATCCAGCGAAAGGCAAGCGGCGCGCCCATAAATCCCACTGTCCCTACGCCGCTGAACACCAGGATGCTGAGCACCAGGCCCAGGCGCATCAATCTCAGCGCTCCCAGCCAGCGGAGCAGCAGCAAGCCGCACAACAGCATGGCACCCAGCACTCCCAACCCCCAAAACATCGTGAGCCGCGTGGTCTGGCCAACGCTCAGGCCCAGCACCAGCGCCCCGTAAGGCTCCAGCAACACATCCTGCGCCAGGGTTCCGGTGAAGGTGCAGACCACCACCACAAACAAGCGGCGCACCTGGGGATCGGCCAGCACCAACTCCCGGAATACTTGGGCAAAGGCCTTCTCCCGCGCCCGCCCGGCCCGCTGGCAGGCCGGCGCCTTCGCCTCCTGCCCTGGGACCGCCACCAAGGTCAGCAGAAAGACCACCACGGCCACCCCGCTGGCGGCCTGCAGCAACCGCCCGGGCTCATAATGCTCCATGGCGCGCCCCAAAAAGCCGGCGCCGGCCACGGCACCTATCAGCGTGGCCACTTCATACAGCGTCATGGCACGCCCCCTCTGGGAACCGCTGAACTTTTCCGCCACCAACGCGTGGTAGCTGTTGTGGGCCAGGTTGCGGCCAAGGCCGTAAAGGAGAAAAGCGGCCACCCCGCCCGCCAGGAGGCCAGGAAGGCGGGCTGCCGTATGCACGGTTACCCAGGCTATTGAATATACCCCGCAGCCAATGACCAAGGTGCCAGCCAGCAGATACGGTTCCCGCCGGCGTCCCAGTATGGGGTGCCCATCCGAGCGGTGGCCAAACCAGAGACGCAGCGGGGAAAGCCACAGTGGGATCGCAAAGAAAAAAGCCACCAGCGTGGCCGGCAGGCTCAGTTCGGCCACCATCACCCGGTTGAGAGTGCTGCCCACCAGCACGCCGCTCAACCCATAGGCCATGGGAAAGGCGGCCAGCCGAAAATGATTGGCCACTTCCATGGCCTGCTGCTTCACGTTCATGTCCTTTTTCCGGTCGGGTAATGTGTCCACTCGCAGCGCTGGTTCAGCGGGACATCTCCCCGGCAGCGCTGCGCATCCATCCTTCAATAATGGCTCCACCGTGTCCATACATTTCATTGGGGAAGTGATTGCGCCGCAGATTTTTGCGCAAGCTAAGGAGTGCTCCTTGATGCCCGGGCTGATCGCGTTGGGGGCGAAGGATGAAGGGACTGCGCCATACGATCCAACCAGCAGGATTGGGCTCATGGACAGGCCACCGCCAACCACTCCGCCTTCAGCCGGCGGTTACCCGGTTTGGGGAAACGGTCCACCCCGTTGGCCAGGCAAACCAAACGCTGGCCGCCGCCTAGAAAATTGCCGATCACCCCCGCCAATCCAGCTGCAACCCGGCAAGGGCGCCATGACCAGCATCTCCGGCAACGGAGGTTGGCCGCTGCACAACCGACCGATGGCCGCGCGCCGGGCTTGACCAACCCGGAAAAAGCCGGTCAATAGGCTGATTTGCGCCGGCGGGCCGGGAGCAGGGCGGCGAACAACCAGAGCACGAGGAAGCCGCCGGCCAGCTTGAGCAAGCGCATACCCCAGTAGACAGTGCGGGTGTTGGCGGCGGAGAATTGGACCGTCATCGGCTGGCCGATCTCGGTCTGGAGCACCTGGCTGAAGGAGTAACGGAGGCCGCGGGTGGGGAGGTTGACCCGGAGCGGCTGAACCTTGGCTTCAGCCACCTCTTGGGCCTGCTGGAGACGGACCCACTGCTGCTCGGCGACGGCGTTGTCGAAGTTGAAGGCAGTGGCATTCTGGCCAAACTGCTGAGCCGGGGCATTGGGGGCCTGGACTTGAGCGTCGTTGAGGCCCGCGATTCCACCATTCTGGATGGCGAAGTTGTTCTGGTAGAGAAGGAGGTTGCTGGCCTGGGCACGGTTGAGATCGCTCTCGAGCTGCTTGAGATCGCGCTCGCCAATGCCGGCGTTGCGGTTGCGAAAGCTCTTGGACTGCTGCACGCTGGCGACGGCGTCCTTGAGGTTGCCCTCGGAGAGCTGGCTGCGGAGGCGCTTGAGATTGTCCATGGCCGCGGTGCGCACCTCCGCCTCCTTGCGCCATTCCTGCTTGTTGTATTCATCCAGGCTGAAGCTGGTGGAGGCGGCGGGGCCACCGGAGGCAGCCTGGCGGGCCATGGTGCCGGCGAAATCGGCGTAGCGGTAGTGCGCCGGGAGGTCGAGATGCCACTCGGCGTTCTTGAGGGGCACATCGAGCCGGGGAGTGGCCAGGGTGACGGTGCCGCGGGTGCGAGGGAAGCGGTTGGTGCCGACGAACATCAACTCCACCGCCACGGAACCACCACCGGTGGTGGAGCGCTCCAAGGGCAGGAGGAGCCGGCTGCCACGGCGGCTGGGCCGGACGGGCTGGCCCGCGACAAAAGCGGACCAATTGGTGGCTCCAGGGGGAAGCTCGACCTCGAGGAACTGGCGGCCGTTGTTGCGAACGGCGAGGATCATGGAGGTCATGAGCTGGCCGTCATCGGCCACGACGGTGGTGAGGCGGGCGTGGTCCACAAGGGCCTGAAGCACCTCGGCCTCTTCGAAGCGCTTCACCTCCAGACCCAGGCGATAGCCGGGGCGGAGGTAGCGGTAAGCCAGGACGGTGGCAGTATCCGGCCGGCCGGCCCAGTCAGGCAGCTCACGGGCATCAACCCGCAGGAGATCGGTGGCGGAGCCAGCGGTGACAAGCAGCGGCGGTCGGGCCACCAGCGCCACCGTGCCGGACTCGCGCTCGGTACCGGCGGTTTCAAGGCCGCCGAATTCCCAGGCTCCAGATCGGACCGGGCGGGGTTGCTCCCAGGTGACGTTGAGCTGGCAGAGGCCGCGCACCTTACCCTGCAGCTCGATCCGCCAGAGGCTGCCATTCTGGTCCCGGCGGCGGAGGTTGGGGCCGGTGATGTCCACGTTGGCGAAATTCGTGGGGATGCGCAACTGGAACTCCTGCACCGGGGCGTTGGCGATCTCGAACCGGACCGCCGCCCGGCCGCTGACGAGGGTTTCAGTGAAGGTAAGAGTGTGGGCGATTTCGGCGCGAACCCATGGCTCCACCTGGGCGGTGGTGAGGTTCAGCTTCCACGCCGCCGGGGCTCCGGGCTGGTCCACGAGGAATTTGTAAGCAAGCGTGCTGCCGGCGGCCGCCAGGGCGGGATTAACGGCTTGTGACAGGACCTGCTGCTGGACGGGCGCGGCATTGCCCAAGGGATTGGCCATCCCCTCCATCACGGGCAGGGAGGCGGCAGGGATCTCTGCCAGCCCCTCGAAAGAGCTGGCCTTGACCGCCAGCCCCTGCTCGGCGGCGACGGAAAGGAATCCGGTGACCTTGGCGGCGCCGAGCGGGAAGACGCCCTCCAGGGCGAGCGTGGGGGGGACTTCCTTGTGCGTCTGCACCAAGTCCAGCCGCAGCCGGCAGGCGCCGAGCACGCGCTCCTTGAGCGAGACCTCCGCCACGCGCCCGCCCGGCTCCTCGCGCCCGGCCCACTGGAGCACTTCGGCACCCTGGACCCGCTCGAGGCGGAAGCCCTTGGGCAAAGCGAGCCTGAGGGAGAAGACTCCTGCCTTCTTGATGTTGTAATCGACGGCGGCGGCCAGGGTATCCTGCTCGAATCCGAGCTGGAAAGCGTTGCGGACCACGGCCTCCACCTGGGGCTGGATGGCCTCGCAGCGGACGGCCAGTGCGAAGTCCGGCTTGAGGAAGCGGAAGACACTGGTGATGCCCTCCGGGTTGCCGCCGGAGGCGCGGGCAAATTCGCCGGCATCGACCCGTTGGAGATCCTGGCCATCAATGGCCAGGCTCAGCTCCTCCGCGCCGCGGATGGCCAGCAGGCCGGACTCACGCTTGACGTCCAGGGCGTGCGGCACTGCCAGGCGCACCAGGGCCGGCAGGGCCTCCAGGGGCTTCTCCAGTTCCAGCAGCAGACGGTAATTGGGAGAGATGCCTTTGAGCAGCTCGACGTTCAGGATCGCCTGGCCATCCTCCCCGGCGGGGAGCCAGGTGCGGATGCTCTCCCCCTCCACCCGCAGCAACCGGTGCCCGGCGGGCAGGGAAACGCGGACCTGGCGCAGCTCGCCTTGGGAGACCTGGTAGTCCAGCGTGGCGCGGGTATTGACCACACCACCGGCGAAGTTCACGAGCACGTGGCTCTGGCAGAAAACCGTGGCGGCGATCTCGGCGGCCCGCTTGACCCGCGGGGTCCACCGCAAATCCACCCCCTCCGGGGCGCCCACCACCGCCTCCAGGCGGGTCTGGTGGCCGATGGAGAGGCGCTTAAAGGAGATGGCCGTGGGGAATTCGACCTCGGCATCGGATTCCTCGAGCAGGAGGTTGAGCTGGCTATACAAGGCGTTGGGCAGGCCGAAACGGAGCTGCCGCCGGGTGACATCCCCGCCCATCCGGGCGAGGAATTTCAGGCGGACCTCCGCCTCGCCGGCCTGGTCCATCCAGACCTGGAGGACCGGCCCGGAACGGACGAGCTTGAGGCCGGCGGGCCGGGAGCTGAATTCCTGCACCGCCACCTCGCCGGTGAAGAGGTGCAGCACCTGGTTGGTGGCGGTGCTGGCCAGCTTGAGGACGGCGTCGAACTGGGCCGCTTTTTCATGCGCAACCCCATCATACGTGGCCGAAACCACGGTGAGCGCATTGGTGGGGTCCGGGGGCGGCTGGAAGCTGGAAAGGAGCGGATCGCTGGCGCGAGGCGCCGGCTCTTGAGCGCGGACGGCCGGGGCCAGGAGGAGCCCCGCCAGCAGCACGACGGCGGCCGCGAGCTGGCTGGCCCGGGGCCGGAGACTCCGCCAAAGACGGCGGATGAACCAGGCCAGCCCGGCGAACACCAGGACGGGCGCCGCCAGGATGAGGGCCTCATGCAGGATGCGGCGGGTGATCAACAGGTGCGCCACGGCCAGCAGGGCCAGCATCAGGCCCAAGGCCAGGCGCAGGCTCTGCCGCGGCTCGCGCCGCCACCCCAACCCCGCCAGCCCGAGGCCGACGAGGAACACGGCGGCCTGCAGCCCGGCCTGCAGCAACACGAACGTCCGGGTTTCCATGATGCGCGCGGAAACCGTCAGCGATTCCCCGCCCAGGTTAAGCACCTTAGTGAAGGTGTAGGCAGTGCCAATCTTGGGGATCTCGATGAGGATGGGCCGGATGCCGCTTTCGAGGGCGCGGCCGGCCAACCCTTGCGGGGCGGTGGGGGCGGCCTGGGGGCGATCCTCCGCCGGGGGCGGCGGAGCGGCGGGCGCCATCACGCTGTTCGTATAGGACAAGGCCCCACCCATGGGCAGGCGGGCGGCCGACATCCCGGGCTGGGCCATCGGCTCCAACGCGGCCGCGGGAGCGATCGTTTGCGATTGGATCGAGGAATAGCCGACCGCCGAAGCAACCGGGTAGTTCTTGGAAAACGCCTGGGATTTGGCCCTCGCCCGGGTCAGGGCCGGCAGCAGCATGCCGGCCAAAACCAGGAGCAGCACGCAGAGCGCCGCCCCCACCAGGATTCCCCGCCAGCCACGCCGGACGCCGGCCAGCACCAACACCAGGCCCAGCAGGGCCAAACCCCCGCCCACCAGCAGAACCTCGCCGTTTTCCTGGATCAGATCGCGGTAAAAAGCCAGGAACCGCTGCCAGGCATCCGGCCAGCCGTAGGTGGTGCCCTGGGCGATCGCCATGTTCCCTCCGAAAGCCCCCAGCCGACGCGAGGCGGGGATGTAGAATTGCCATTCAGCGTAGGTGCCGGGGACATCCGAGCGCGGGGCCTCCAGTTTGAGCGGCAGACGCCAGTGGGACTTCAAGGGATCGATTTTCTGGGCATATACCAGGTCCACCGCAAAGGCCTGGTCCTGGTTCTCCTGGCGCGGCAGCGGGACCAGGTAGCCATCGGTGTCCCGCTCCGCCTTCACCGGCTGGTGGTTGACGTGGCAGGACCAGAATTCAGCGTCCTTGGGCAGGTGAAATTTTTGGAACTGTTTGCCGCTGTTCTTCACCATGAACGAAGCCTGGTGCAGCATCTGGCCGGCCTCCGTGAGCACGGTGGTCAGCTGGGTGCGGTCGGTGACGGCTTCCAAAAGCTGGGCCTGGTCGTAACGCAGCACCTCGGCCGACAGGGAATAGGCGCCATCCACGGAGCGGAAGGCCAGCAGCACCGGGCGGGTGATCAGGGCGCGGTCCGCGTCGGCCAGTTCCGCCTCGTCGATCCGGCGAAGGCCGCCGCCGGCTTCACGCACCTTGAACTGGAGGCCGCTGGCGCTGGTGATGGCCACCGAACCGGTCTCCCGCTCCACCCCGGGCGCGTGAGCGCCGGCCAGCGCGAGCGTGGCGCCGCGGGGATCAAACTGGAAGTCATAGGTGGTCACCAAGGTGTAGGCGCCCCACACCTTGTCCTGCAGCGAGATGATCCATACGCCCTCCTTGAGCTCCTTGCGGCGGATGCCCGGGCCGGTGAACTCGACGTTTTTCCACAGCCCGGGCAACTGGATGCGGAACTCCTGCACGCCCTGGTTGATGATCCCGAACCGGAAGGTGGCGCTGCCGCCCACCAGGCCGTCCCCCACGGTGACCAGGTTGAAGACGTCGGCCACCACCCGGGCGGCGAGGCGCTCGGCGCTTAACACGAGGCGCCAATCCCCTTCGGCAGCCTGGTAGGCCAGGGATTCATCGGCACGCTGGCTCAGCCGGGTGATGGGGATTTCCCGGACGGAGTTCAGCTCGGCGGTTTTGAGGCGGATGCCGGGGGAAGCCGCGACGCCGATCTCAGCCTGCTCGTTGGTGGCGCCAGCCACCCGCAGCGGCTGGATTTCGACGGCGTTGGGGAACCCTTTGAGGGCCTGCTCCAATTACAACTCCAGCCGCCGGGCGCCCAGCACGCGGTTGGCAAAGGCGACCCTGACCTGGCCGGTGGAGGATTTCCAATCATCGATTCCCTCCCCGCCCACCGTGGCCACCGTGAAACCGGCCGGCAGCTTGAGATCGAGGCTGTAAATGCCCGCTTTTTCGACCCGGAGATCGAGCCGGTGGGAAACCAGCAGCCGGGTTTCCTCCAGGCGCACGCCGACGCGGGCAGCGGCCTTGACGACCGGTTCCATGCGGGTGAGCCGGGCCTGGGCGCTAAAGGGCCGGCCGTAAAACCGGTAGGCCGCCAGGATTCCCTCGGCCGCATTCACCTGGCGCAGGCCAGCCAGAGCGGTAACCTCCACGAGGGTGTCATCCGTGGCCAGGGTGAAGAGGCCGGATTCGCGCTCCACCTCCAGCGGCTGCGGGGGGGTCAACTGCGCCGCGAACGGCGCGCCCTCAACGGCCTGCTCGGTCTGGAGCGTGAGCTGGTATTCCTTCTCGACGGGCTTGATGAATTCGACGTTCAGGAGCTGGCGGCCGCCTTCGGTGCGGATCTGCCAATCGCGGATCTGCAGCCCCTGCAGGCGGGTCAGGCCCTGGTTGGTGGAAAGGGCGAAGGCCAGGCGCGGCACCGGCGCCTGGAGAAACTCGAACTTGAATTGGGTGTTGTATTTGATGACGGTGGGGGTGACCTGAACCGTGGCCGTGGTATCGACCGTGACGAACGATTTGCGTTTGACCTCCGCCGCCTTGCCCTGCCAGCGCAGGGCCACCTGGCCATCGGCGCCGATCAGCCCGGACACCCCGGAAGTGGCGTTGGTAGCCTCGGCCCCCAGGACGGTGCCGCTCAGGAGCTGGAGTTCCACGCCCGTGCCCGCCGCCTGGGCCTTGAGGGCGGCAATGGCCGCCGCGGGGCCCTTGAAGGAGACCTGGTTCCACGGCTCGGCCCGCTGGATCCGCGCGAACACCGAGAGCTTGACCTGGTGGCGACCGGCAGCCTTGGACCACAGCACAAACCGCTTCCCGGCATGCACCAACCGCAGCCCTTTGGGCAACTCCGGCGCCAGCACCGCCACCTCCCCCTCGAACAGCAGGGCGGAAACCTCGTTGGTGCTGGACGCCTCAATGTCCAGTTGGGCCTCGAACCGCGCCTCCTCGTCGCTCAGCCGGCCCTCGTATTGGAGGGAATGGCACAGGAGGTTCGTGGGCCCGGAAGCCGCTTTGGCTGGCGCCGCAGAAAGGAACTCGGTGGGGCTGGTGCCGCGGGAGACGATCTGCAGCCCGTTCAGCACCGCGGAGCCGCCCGGCCCGGGCAGAACCTCGATTTTCACGGGCTGATCCCCAACCACCCGGATATCCCGGAAGACCACATACTGCTGGCGCTCCAGCCAGGGTGAAACGGCCCGCCAGCCGGCGGAACCGCTGGTGGTCAGCGGCCCCCAATTATTCGTCCCCGTCCGGAGTTGGAACAGGCTGTTCTGCTCTCCAACAACATCGGGATCCGCATGGCCGTAGAGAAAGAAATGATAGCGTCCCGCGGCCAGGCCGCTGATGGTCACCACCAGGTTGCTGCCGTCCTGCGCAAAGAGGTAACTGTCATACATGGGATCGCCAGTGGCATTGCCCCAGACGCCCGGGGCATTGGAAACGGTGAGGCTCAAGGGGGTTGGGGAGCCATCAGCCTGCTTGAGGTCGCGCAGGAGGCCGTTGGTCACGAACGGCATGCCCGGGGCATACCTGGGCTCGTAGTGCCGGTAGAGGTTCCAGAAATCATTCGTCGTCTGGCCGGTGGCGGCGAATCCGGTTTTGCCGCTGCGCGCCCCGACCCCAAAATCGACATTGACGAGCGTTTGGGCCTGCCCGTGGAACATGGTGCTGAACCAGCAGCACCAACTCATAAACCCGACGACACGCAAATTGGCTTTCATGGTGGCGGCATATTAACACGGGCACGCCCCCTGGGGAAAGACTGGGGGTGTAAATTTTTTGTAAACCGAAGCCGGATGGGCAGCTTCAGGGATGGATCAACCGTTCCTTGAGGAGGGCGACGATCCGGCCGCCGATAAAAGCAGCCATGACGAGCAGGCTGAGACCGGAGAACTGGGACATCCGCAGCAGGTGCCGGGCGGAGAACCGGCCACGCCCCCACCCCACCAGCAGGCTTAAAGCAAAAAACCAGCCCAGGGATCCGACCGCCACGCCGGAGATGCAGATCAATTTGCTGGTCCAATTAGGAGAAACCCATTCGTGCGCGATGAAGGTGGCGGATATGGTGATCCAGCCCAGCAGGACATTCGGGTTGGCCAGAACCCGCAGAAAACCGACCATGAAGGCGGTGTGGGGATGGAACCGATGCTCCATTTTCTCGGCGGTTTTGCCGCTGATGGCCAGGGATTTCATAAGCAGGTATTTGAAGCCAATATAAGTCATGAGCAGGAAGCTGGCCAACTCCATGCAAGCCCGCAGCCAGGGGGTGTCAAACAGCTCGGAAAAACCAGCAAAACCGATGGCGCAATAGATGACTTCCATGGCCACCGAACCCAGCCCGATCAGGAAGGCCCACCAAAAACCGCGCTGCACACCCTCGTTTAGAATGGTGATATTGATGGGGCCCACCGGGATCGATACCAGCAGGCCGCTGATTACGCCCACCAGGGCGGTGACCCAAGCTTGGTGGAAACTAGGCATCGTCGCTGGCCGTTGCATCAGGATCATCAGGATCGCCTGAATCCTCGATCTCATGACGGATCCGGCGGGAAATGTAAGGCCTGACAAATCCGTAAATCAGGTAGGAAACGAACACCCAAGGCAACACGATGGGAATGATCTTGGAGCGTAAAACGATGAGGAAGCCGATCACCAGGATCACCACCACACCGCTGGTGAAAGTCTTCTTGGTCCGCCAGTCCCAGGATTTGAAGGAAGGGTAGCGGACTTTGCTGACCATCATCACGGAGAGGAACAACAGGATGACCGGGAGCAAATACCGCCAGTTGCCGGTGGCGAAATTACGGTCTTCCCACCAGAGGAGAAACATGGTGATGGAAGCCACCAAACCGGCAGCAGCCGGGATGGGAAAGCCCATAAAATCCTTGGTTTTGGGCTGATCGGGCATGGCGGCCAGGCAGTTGAAACGGGCCAGCCGCAGGGCGCCGCAGATGAGGTAAACCGAGGCGATGAACCACCCCACCTCGGGGTGCTGCACGAAAACGTCCCGGAGAACGATCCGATGCACCAGGAAAGCCGGGGCCACCCCGAAGGAAACCAAGTCCGCCAGCGAGTCGAACTCGCGGCCGAAGGGGCTTTCATACCCGCCAAACCGGGCCACGCGGCCATCCAGGATATCGAAGATGCAGGCCAGCAGGATGAAAAAGAGCGCCTGGTGGATGCTTTGATTGAAATTCGGAACTTCGGCTTCGACGATCTTGGTCAGCGCCAGGAATCCGCAAAACAGATTACCCGCGGTCAACAGGTTGGGCAGCAGGTATATTCGCAGCGGTTTAGGTTCTGCCGAGGAAGGCTTCGGGGTATCCATAATAAATCCTTAACCACGCCGGGCCACGATGGTTTCACCACCAACCACCTTTTGCCCGACACTGACTTCCAATTTCATACTCAAGGGGAGGTATATTTCACAGCGCGATCCGAATTGGATCAGGCTCATGCGCTCACCCCGCGTTACCGGCTCGGACAACTCAACCCATGGGACAATCCGGCGGGCCACCAGGCCGGCAATCAGGCGAACACCAATCCGCTCACCAGGGCGGTCGCGGGATTCAAAACCGAGCAGGATGTTCTCATTGTGGGCGGCCGCCTCCAACCGCAGGGCATTCAGGAATTCGCCGGGATGATACTTTAGATAAGCCAAATGGCCATCCACCGGTACCTTTTGCACATGCACATCGAAGATGGTCATGAAGGTGGATATCCGATGGCAAGGCCCACCCATGAATTCATCTTCCTCTATCCGGTCGATGACGTCGATGGTGCCATGGTTCGGCGAAAGAATGGCTTCAGGCACTTGGGGAACCACTGGAGTGGGGTCCCGAAAGAAAAACAGGACGAAGCCGAGGAAAACGATCCACACCACAACCAGGAGTGCCGCCAAGGCCGATATTAAAGAGCCCACGACCACAGCCAGAACGCCACCCCCGAGGATCGCCAGCAGGAAAACCAAGCTCCACTGGATGATCCGATATCCAGCTTGCCGCGCTTTTCCCTTATGTTTCATGACAGGTATCGTAATTAACCTGAAGCCAATGAAAAGCCTATTATTGTTATGAA
>CAIMWS010000066.1 GCA_903845125.1 uncultured Verrucomicrobiota bacterium | reverse complement strand
GCCTTGGACTGGTTGAAAAGCGCGTCGCCGAAGTTGGTGCCTCCGGAGGCTCGGCAGGCACTCGGCGGAGGTGGAATATGAACGAGGCGCTTATCGATCCCCTAAAAAAAATGCAAACCTAACTTCGGAGTTCGGGTTAAATGGGGTTTCAGCAGCGCTTTCACGGCAAAACCATGACCTGGAAAAAGGCCTGGCTGGGGGACTTTTTCACCAAAGCCCGTTTTTGCCTGGCAGTGGCGGTGACGGTGGCAAACGTTTCCCAAAGGCTGCCCAAGGATTCGGCTCTTTGGATTTCGTATTTTACGCCCGGGGCGCTTTGGAAATATAACGGGAATTGACCGGCTTCAATAGGCGTTTTATCGGCCTCCGCCAATTCACCCGGTTTGGCCTCGCTTTCCATCACCAATACTGAAGAGGGATCAGCCGGATCGGTTCGTGACCGGAATTCGGCCAGGTTGTTCACTCCATCCTGGTCAGGATCGTCGTTTTCGCGAATCGCATCCGGGTATCTTTCCATCAACCCAATTATTCGAACCCATTCCGGGTAGGCTGGTGCCCAAAGTTGAGCGGGCCGGCCGGCCAAGGTTGGCCCCCAGCCAGCCGTTCCTGAACGATAAAAGAGGGTGGCCTGGGTGTCTCCCAAGCAGTTGTATTCAGCCTGCGGGGCGTTGCCCTCGCAGTAGACTCGCGACAGGTTCAAACAACCAGAGAAAGCGCCAAATCCGATGTTGGTTACGCCGCTGGGGATCAGGACGTTGGCCAGGCTGGTACAGTTGGCAAAAGCCAGATAACCAATGCTGGTGGCGCGATTGGGTAGTTGGACGCTGGCCAGGCTCGTGCATTGATAGAAGGTGGTGTCGCCCATGTTGGGGACCTGGTTGGGGAGGATGATTTTTACCAGGCTGGTGCAACCATTGAAGGCTGAGTTGCCCAGGTTGGTAACACTGTCGGGGAGGGAGATGTTGGCCAGGCTGGTGCAGTCGGCGAAGGCGGAGGTGCCCAGGGATGCCACGCCATTGGCGAGGGTGACGTTGGTAACGCCCGTGCAACCCGCGAAGGCCGCAGCGCCGATGCTGGCCACGCTGCCGGGGATCAGGACTTGAGGTAGGCGGATGCAACCGGAGAAGGCGCCAGCGCCAAGGAATACCACGCCATTGGAGAGGACGATGTTGGTAACGCCTGTGCAACCCGCGAAGGCCGAAGCGCCGATGTTGGTCACGCTGCCCGGGATCAGGATTTGGGGTAGGCTGACACAGCCCGAAAATGCGGAGGTTCCAAGCGAGGTGAAGCTATTGGAGATCGTAAGGCTGTCTAGGCTGGTGCAATGCGCAAAAGCGTATTGGCCAATGTTGGTGACGGTGCCCGGAATGGTGACGCCCGCCAGGCGGGTACAGCCGGACAAAGCCTTTTCGCCGATGCTCAGGACGCCGTCAGGAATCGCGATATCGGCCAGGCGAGAGCAGTCTCCGAAAGCGGAGTTGCCTATGTGCGTCACCCCTCGGGGGAGGGTGACGTGCAGCAGGCTCGTGCAGCCGAAGAAAACCGCATCGCCTATTATTGGCAGAAACTTTGGCAGGGTGATCCGGTTCAAACTGGTGCAGCCGCCAAACGCATAATAGCCGATATTCAGCACACTGTCCGGAAAGCTGATTTCGGCCAGGCTCGTACAGTAGGCGAAGGCGTTGCTGCCGATGCAGCTCACGCCTTGGCCAAGGGCGGCCGTGGCCAGGTGGTAACAGCCAAGAAACGCGGAGTCCTCAATATGGGTTACGCTGTCGGGAATCGCGATGCTGGTTATGCCCAGGCAGTTGGCGAACGCATTGGGGCCGATGCTTAAAACACCGCTCGGGATTGCATAATTCCCGGATTTCCCCAGAGGGAATTTAAGGAGCATGGTCAGGCTTGGGTTGTATAACACGCCATCCAGGCTGTGAAAAAACGGATTCAGTGGATTGGTGGAAAATGCCGTCAAGTTGGTGCAGCCGGAGAAGGCAGTCGTTTCAATGGCGGCCACGCCGCTGCCGAGCATAATATTGGCCAGGCTGGTGCATCCCAAAAAGGCGCCATGCCGGATGCTGGTGACGCTATCAGGGATGGTGATTTTGGACATGCTGGTATTGGCATAAAATGCGAAATCCCCGATCGCGGTCACCGGCAGGCCCGTTATGGTTTCCGGAATGACTGGGTTGGCGGCTGATCCCGCATAAGCAGTGATCATCACCTCGCCGCCGCTTTGGTCATAAAAGAAATCACCGAATTGGGCGGAATACAGGGCTGCCGGCGGGGAGAAAAGCAGCAAGGCAGACAAAATCCCCGGCGCACCAGCGCACTGGACCACTTGGTGGAACGAATTCATCTCCAGTTCATAATAACGCACGCTGCCTGCCAGAACGTTGCGAGAT
>CAIMWS010000065.1 GCA_903845125.1 uncultured Verrucomicrobiota bacterium | reverse complement strand
CCACCAGGCCGACGATGGCCAAGACCACCAGCAGGCGGCCGAAGAGTTCCAGGCCGGAACCGTCATCCAATGGGTTGTCTCTCACTTCATGGCTCCTTCGTCGTCTTCGGGAAGTTCAAAACGCGTGACGCCCTGGCGCTTGACGAACTGGCGGCAGCTGTAGCCGTAGCGCTCTTCGGGGCAGTGCTGGGCGGCGTTGATGTGCCAGGCGCACAGGGTGTCCCAGGCGCCGGTGGCGGGGGTGCCAGCCTCGGCGGCCACCGCCGAGCTGAACAATAACGAGTCGATGAATGGCATAAGATTGATTCCCGTCGCTTATTTGGCCAATTGCAGGCACTGGTTATCGAACCATTGCAGGCTGCGCGCCGTTTCGGGCGGCGGCCGCATCACCAACTGCGGTTTCAGCCCCAGGCGATGGATTTCCTTGAGGGCGGCATCCAAACCGGCCACACCACCGCCCCAGGGGGCTTCCCCACTGCCCGGGGTTTTGGCCTGCCAATCATTGAGGCTGAGAATCTGCAAACGCCCGCCCAGGCGGCTGATGGCCGCCACCGGATCGATCCCGGCCCGCAGCCACACTCCCACATCGGCCGCCACCCCCAGGCAGCGGCTGCGCCCTTGGAGGGTTTGGCAGAGGGTTTCCGGCGAGGCCACCGCCCCCGGACCTGGCGGAGTCAGCGCCACGTTGACCTGGCAATCGTGACACAAGGAGTCCAGCCGTTCAAAAAATTCCACGGGAGCCGGGGCCAGGAGGGTTTCAACGCCCAGCTTGCGGGCAAATTCGAGGGCCGTCCGCCAGGCGGCCTCGCCGTCGGGCGGGGGGCTCAGCCGCAGGCTGATCAAGCGCACGCCGGTGGCGTCCAGCTTGAAGCGGATCTGGCGCAACTCCTCCTCGCTCAACCCGGGACCGAGTTTTTTGGGGATTTCCCGACTCACGTTTTGCGCGGTGGAGGCGGCCATATGGGACAAGCCCAGGCCGGCCGCCCGCTCGAGCGCTTCAAATAGCGTTTCCGGCGCCGCCGGCGCCAGGCCCAGCCGCCAGCCCAGTTTTTCCTGGGCGCGAACCCCCGGGGTCAATTTTTGGCTGGGAGTGGCGGGCGCGGGCAGGTCGCCCAGGATGAACTGGATGGCGCCCAGGTAGAATTCCAGCATTCGGGCATCCCAGAAGACGTAGGGATTGTGGGCGATGGTGCAGTAAAAGGCCCGGCCCCGGCCGTAATTGCGGATCCACGCCAGCGCGTAATCGTCATCCTCCCGGTAGCAATTGCCCCGGGCCTGGCCTTTTTGGTCGGACTTGGCGGTGTCGATGCTGAACAGCACCCGCACCCGCTGGCGGGAATAGGGCTCATGCACCCGGAAGAATTCATCCCGGTAAGCAAATCCCTGGCCTCCAAATACCCGGGTCAAGGGATGTTCCGGCTCATCGAGCCTGGTCCATACCAACTCGGTGCTGTCGCGATGGTTGGCGCCCCGGCCGCCGATCATCAGGCCGAATTCCGGCCAATCTTCGACCGCCCCCGGCCACTGGGTGAAGGCCACCGCGGTGCCGTGCACCCCCATCAGGCCGCCCCCGGCATAGATGAAATCCACCAGGCTTTGCCGCAGAGTGGAGTTCGTGAACAGGTTGCCGACGTTGTTATTGAAGAATACGGCGTCAAACTCGCGCAGGCTCTCCGGCTTGAATACGCCGGGATCCCGGGTGATCCGCGTCTCGAAAGCTCCGGTTTTCTCGCCCATGAGCGTGAACGCATAATTGGCATGCTGGCTCGAGGGGTGCCCGCCATAGTTCACGTTCAGATCGAAAATCAGCAGCTTCCGGGGTTTGGCCGGCTTGGCGGGCGCCCGGGCTGGAATGGCCTGCTCGATGCGGAGGCGTTCCCCGGCGTCCGGGACCAAGCCCGGGTTGGCGGCGGGCAAAGAGGTGCCGCCGATTCCGGTGGCAGCCAAAAAGAGCCACGCCAGCCGGAGGCCGGGCCCGATGGTTTTGGGAAATGGTGCGTTCATATATCAGATCCTCCACGGTGCCCGCATGGCCCGCGAGCAGAGGCGATTGGCGGCTTCAGGCCCGGCGAACCGTTCCCGCTCCGGATCCCATTTGAGGGAACTGCCAGCCCAGCAGGCGGCATTGACCAGGTGCCCTACAGAAGCGGAGCGGTGGCCGATCTCCTCCTCGCAGCTGGGCGCCTGGCGGGTGCGGATGCACTCGAGCCAGTTGGCGTGATGATTGTTGGCGCCGATGTTGACCTCGCGCGTTTTCAAGGCCAGGTCCTGAAAAAGTTCATCCGGGCCGCCCTCCACCTGGCCGCCGGTGGACATGGTGGTGATCCAGCCCCGCTCGCCCACGAACAGGCCGCCGAAGTTGCCCGCCAGGCGGGCCTTGGCCGGCACCGCGTGGTATAAATCCTTCACCTGGCCCCAGTGATCCACAAAATGCAGGAGCGTACCGCTGGCGTAGCGGCAGGAGAGCGTGGGGTAAGGGCCGTCCTTCGGGTGCAGCACCTCCACGGGGCCGCTCCGTTCCACGCCCAGCGCCCATTGGATCACATCCGCCGAGTGGGCCAGGTGCCAGGTCAGGGAAGTGACCCCAAAGTCCTCGCAAAACGACCACGGCACCACGCCCGGGGAGGGGTTGGTATGGAAAAGCCGGTTATAGGGATGCCAGGCGCCCGGGCCCACCCATAAATCCCAGTCCAGGCCGGCGGGCACCGGTTCGGCGGGCAGGGCGAAATCCATCGGCACATACACTTTGCCAGCGGTGGCGGCGCTGACCACCCCCGCATAGGGCTTGAAACGCTCGCCACCGAGCCATAGCCCGAGGTTGTTCAGCAGCGTGAACACGGTTTTGACTTTCCCCAACCGGCCGTCCCGGATGAATTGGCAGATGTGCCGGACGGTGGGTATGGAGCGGTACTGGGTGCCGGTCTGGAACACGCGGCCGTAACGCCGCATGACCTCCACCAGCCGCCGGCCTTCCTGGATGGTCATGGAGATGGGTTTCTCGCAATAAACATCCTTGCCCGCCTGGGCGGCATCGATCGATTGCAGAGCGTGCCAGTGGTCCGGCGTGGCCACCACCACCGCATCCACGTCCGGCCGGGCGAGCAACTCGCGGTAGTCGTTGATGGCGGCGCAGCCGGAGTATTGGCCGCTGGCCATATCCTTGGCGTAAATGGTCTCCACCGCGCTCCGGCCCTCCTCCCGGCGGGTGCGGTCCACGTCACAGACGGCCAGCAGCTGGAACTGGGGATCTCCGGCCAGCCGGTGCAGGTGCCCGGAACCCATCGCTCCGCGCCCGATCAGGCCCACCGTAACCCGCTGGCTGGGAGCCACTTTGCCATCCGCCCCCCGGGCCGAAGCCGGAATAATCCACGGCACCGACAAAATCCCCGCCGCGGCCGCGCCGTGCCGGAGGAAATCCCGCCGGCGAACCTGCTGCATCCATGGTTTTTGCATAAAAATGAAGATTTAAGCGCCGTCCCGGATTTCCTCCGGGGGAGTTTCCACCGGTTTGGCGGACGCGGGGGTCGCCGAGGGCGGGCGCCGTTCGGAAAAGCAAAGGAGCACTCCCCCGGCCAGCGGCAGGAGGCCCGCGCCGAGCCACAAGAGCAGATCCATCCAGAGGGGATCCGCGCTCAAACGGTTGATCCGGGCACGGAGAAACGCCACGCTGAGGAGGATTCCCACCAGCATCTGGCAGCCACCGACCACTTTATTCACGCTTATGGGCCAACGGGGCATATATATCTGCGTTCTCCCTTGCCTCAATTTCCAACGCGCATTGGCTGTTCGATACGGCGAATCCGGCCAGCCACCTTGCCATGAGCCTGCATCCTAATCCCTCCCAACCCGCGCACGCAAGCTTCGAATCCAGCGGTGGAACGTCTGAAAAAGCCATCGTTATCAGGATTTCCCTGGGCCCGGATTGGCCCCTGGGGGATTGCCTCTATCATCCTGAAATGGTTTGACTTGGAAATGGAACGCGCTATCAAAAGGGATGACTTTGGGCCTGTAAAAACTGAGTATGAACCGGGATCCGCTGCCTTTGACCTCCAACCAGCTGGGCATCCGCAACCCGATGCGGGTTTTCGGCCTGGTGCAGATCCTCACGGCGAGTTTCCTGGGCTACCTGTTTTCGATCCGCCTGCCCGGGCAATGGCCCGCCATGGAGCAATATGTGCGGCAGATCCTCGCCCATCCCGGAAAGCTCGTGGCCGCTGCCCTGGCACAACCCACCTCACTGGGCCTGCCCATCGTGACCTTGTTCGCCGCCTCCGCGGTGCTGGTATGTGTCTTTAATATCGCGCAGGGGCTGGCCAACATCGTCACCTTTTTCGTGCCCACCGGGGTGCCCAAGGGGATCGCCGCCAGCCATGAGGTGGTGCCGCGGCTCTTCGTGGAGCGCACCATCACCTCCTATGCGCATCCACGCGGCCTGCTCAAATACCTGGCGGCTTTGTTCTCCAAGCGCTTCCTCTACGTCACCCCCACCCAGCGCCGGCTGGTGACCAGCCTGGTCCAGGCGGGGCCGCGCTGGCTGGTGCTGCTCGCCGTGGCGGCGGCGCTCGAAATGCCCCGGGACTCCCTGCTGTGGCTGGCCGCGGCGGCGGGCGGCACCTGGCTGGTGCTCTGGATGGCCACGCTGGCCTGCCTCCCCCCCCCGCCGGATGTCCAGGTGCTGGAGGCCCGGGAGCACCTGGTCAACAGCGGCAATCCCATCAATTATTTCAATCATGTCCGTTACGCGCTCGACTTGGTGCGCCGGGACAATTTCCCCAACCGCCTCGTGAGCGAGCGCCCGCCCGCCGTGGCGCGGACCGCCCAGGGCCAGACCGACGCTTTCCAAAGCGAACTGGTGGTGGAAAGCCAGCCCCTGCCGGAACACCAGGGATTCCCCACCGGGGCGGCGCTGCTGGATTTGGGGGGCGCCCTCCTGCGCTGCGCCGGTTACGCCCTCACCCTGTCCATGAACCCGGTAATCGCCACCGAGGCCGAACTGGGGCCGTTCCTGTTCCGCCTGATCGCCGCCTTTCTGACCCTGCGCAGCGGAACCCATCTGCTGAACCTGGGCTTGCACCTCCACCAGGTTTACCGGTTCCACAGCGACTTGTTCCAAGTGCAGCTGACCGGCACTTGCACCGGCAGCGCCGTCGGCCTGGGCGATGGCCAGGATGGCCAACTTTACTCCCAGCGGGTGGTCATCCAAAGCGACACCTACCTGCACCTGCACGCCAGCCGGATCTACACCGAATGCGTAGGCCTGGAAGGCGACCGCATCATCGTGGATTCCCGCGCCGATCCGGAGCTCCGCCAGCTCTTCAAAAAGCTCCGCCAGGCCATGCTGGATTACCAGGACGCCGGCAACAAGCTGGCGGAGATCGATCTCTCCGAGCCCAGCATCAGCCGCCTGGTCAAGGCCAATGCCGAAATCCGCTCCCTCCAGGCCCGCGCTGCCTCCGGCCTCCTGCCGGCTCCGTCGGAAAATCCGGAGGTGCCAGCCCTGGGCAAACCCGGAGAGGAGGAAACCCCACCCGCCGAAGCATCGGGCATCAAGAAATCCTGCCCGGATTGCGGCGAACCGGTCTCCGTCTCCGCCCGGAAATGCCACCGCTGCGGCTGTGAATTCGCGCCATGAGGCGGACCCCGGGAGGATGAAAAGACCGGCCGCTCTCGTGGGGTGCCACGGGAGCGGCGCAAGGATCGAACTTTAAAAGAAGCGGGTTACTGCTGCAGCAGATTCAAGGCGGACTCTTCCGCCCAAGTGAGCTTCCGCTGTTGAGCGGTTCTCCGAATCGACGCCAACCACGCTTGTTTTTGCGGAGCCGTCATTCGGGATAGCGTCGCCTTGTGCCTCGCCATCACTTGCTGCTGTTCGGGAGTCAAGGAGGTCTGCGCGGGCGTCCGGGCCACGTCCACTGGCTGGGCGGGCGCCGACACGCTCGCGGCAGGCGGCTGAATCCGGGTTTGCCTTTGGGCGGCCGCCGTTGGCTGCCGGGCCGCGGCTTGCATTTGCATCTGCCGCTGCTGCTGCTGGACTGCCATGACCGTCTGCTGTTGAGCGATCTCCCTTGGCATAACGACCTGCCTGGGCTGAACCACCATCATCGATCTTGATTGTTTTTGTTGCTGGATTACTTTGGCCTGGTTGGGCCGTCCGGTTGGTGGGCATGGAGCACCCTTGGCTCCGGAGGAAGAGGCTCACCCATAGCATTGGTTGTTCATCATCGCTGCCGCCAATACCATCAATCCAACAACTTTTAAAGCTTTCATGGCCAAGCCTTTCTTCGGTTCGCAGCGCCTCTGGATTTACCAAAATCTCAAAAGTGACTGCGCGGGTGCAATTATTAACACTTCGCCTTGGATTATGCAAGTTTAATGCCAATCAGTTTGGAGAAATGGCGGCGGCCATGGCCGGACTGGCGCTGGCACGTGCGGCTTTCGCAAGCCGCAGGCAATGCCGTGGCCCTGGGATTGTCACGTCCGACGGCGCCAGGATAACACGGGCCCGGCGATGGGGCTCCAAATCCAGCGCCACTTTTTCCGAGTTTTCCAAGCCATGGTCTCACAACCCACCAATGCAGAAGACTACCAACCCCCAATTACCCGCATCATTTTCTTGTGGACAACAGTCTGGTCGGACCCCTCCCTTGGTCTGACTTGACTCCTCATACAATACCAGTGGAAATCCTTTCGGTTCTGGCTGATATTTCCGTCCACAATCAGTGGTTACGCCGATATCCAGGCGATGGCCGGAACGGAAGCTAATGAAAAACGATAAAGTGGCACCTGTTACGATGGACGAGTATTTTGACCGGTTTCCGAAGGAAATTCAGGAAATCCTCGGCAAATTCCGATCAACCATCCACCAAGCAGCACCAGCAGCCCAGGAGGCTATCAGCTATGGCATCCCCACTTTTAAGCTCCAAGGGAATCTGGTCCATTTCGCTGCCTTCAAAAACCACTTCGGATTCTTCCCCACTTCGTCCGGCATCGCCGAATTCAAGGAAGCCCTGTCAGACTATCAATGCTCGAAAGGCACAGTCCGCTTCCCCTTCGGCCAACCGGTTCCATTTTCGCTCGTCGCCAAAATCGTAAAGTTTCGGGTTCAGGAAAACCTGCAACGCGCTGCAATGAAGGCAAAGATAAAGGCAAAGCCCTCCTCCTCCCGGTCGATGAAATAAAAAACCAGATTCGGCCTGTTTGGTGGCCAATTGCGGCATAAAACCTTCGTTAATCCGGGCGGCAAAGCACGGAGCAAGTGACTCATAAGCGGCACATCCACCATGGAGGTTTCGTCTACCGAGTCCCCCCCCCGATGCTGGTGACGCTGTTGGGGATG
>CAIMWS010000064.1 GCA_903845125.1 uncultured Verrucomicrobiota bacterium | reverse complement strand
TTAGAACTGATTTTCCAGCGCACTCTCAATCCAAGCCATAACCGCAGCCCTGCTGTTGGTGGGTTTGGCCATGAATCCTCAACCACTTCGTGCTCAACCAGATGATCCTGGCGCCAAAGCCCACCACCAGGAAGCACTCAACATGCTGGAGTTGAATCCCGGCATTGACCACAACCCCATCGCAGTTCTGGTCAAATTCAAGGCTGGAGCCGCAGAGAACAATAAGGAGAAAGCTCGCCAATCGGTCAATGGCATCCAGCGGCGCGCCTTCGGATTGGTTCCTGGTCTGGAATTGCTTGAAACGAGATTCGGAGTGGCTCAAGCAGTGGCCCAGTTGCGAAATTCCCCCGATGTTGAGTATGCTGAACCGGACTATGTGGTTCACAGTTTTGAAACCATTTCACCTTCCGATACTTACTGGAATCCAGCGGGAGGAGCTCCGAATCTCCTTTGGGGACTGCATAACGTAGGAAAATCTATAGGCTGGAACGAGTACATTACTTCGACTGACAGTTGGAACGTTTATACTGACAAAGGGACGCCAGATGCAGATATAGATGTCTTGGAAGCTTGGCAAACCACAACCGGTAATGCCAATTTTATCATCGCTATCATTGATACTGGAATGGATCTAACCCACCCTGATTTACAGCCTAATCTTTGGACAGGGGATAGTCAAATTCATGGGTATGATTTTATCACTGATACTCCGATGGTTGATATAAAAAATTACGATCCAAACGGGCATGGTACTCATACTGCGGGCACCATTGGTGCAGCTTCTAATGCTTCCGGCGTTGTTGGTGTAAACTGGAGCTGTAAACTAATGCCATTGCGTTTCTTGAACGCTAGTGGCAGTGGTTATACTTCCGATGCTGTTGACGCTCTTAATTATGCTGTGTCTCACGGTGTTAAAGTATCGAATAATAGTTGGGGAGGTGGATCCTATTCAACCCCTCTTTTCGAGGCCATCTCACACGCAAAAGATAGCGGGCATCTTTTTGTGGCAGCGGCCGGCAACGAAAAGGCGAACAATGATACGCGGCCCTCTTACCCGGCCTGCTATAATTTGGATAATATAATTTCAGTGGCTGCCACCGATAATGATGATCGACTTGCCTCTTTTTCAAATTATGGCGTTAAATCAGTGGAGCTCGGAGCTCCCGGTGTTAATATCATAAGTTCTTATCCTGTGGATAAAGGTGGCTTTGCTTGGCTAAACGGCACTTCCATGGCAACACCTCATGTGGCGGGTGTCGCTGCCTTGGTGTGGGGGTACAGTTTAAATGAGAGTCTTGATTATACCAAAATCAGAAGTAAAATTCTTGATACTGTTCGTCCGGTTGCTTCACTCGCCGGAAAAACAATCACCGGTGGTGTCGTAAATGCGTATGAAGCTTTGGGAAATGAGTCTTCTCTTCCATTCAGTCCGCGGAACCTGATTTCGGAAGCAAACGGTATAACTAAAAGTTACGTTAAGCTGAATTGGGTGAATAAATCAACCACAGTGACTAGATATGATGTTGAAAGATCCAAAGATGGAATAACTTATAGTATTATTTCAACAGCGTCTCCTTATCCTGGAACAAACCTGCCCAAGGTGGATGATCCGGTTAATTATACGGATACCACTGTTTCCTCCAAGACGACTTATTATTACCGTGTCCGGGCATCCAATGCGGTTGGAACATCTCATTACTCCAATTCGCTTAAGGTAACCACTCCTCGATAACAAAATCAAATCGTCACATAATTCGTCAATCGATCTTGCAGCGCCGCCTTTGCGGCGCTTTTTTCTTAAGGGTTGAGATGGAGATTGGCGGGCTTTAAATTGCCCAGTAAGTAGTTCGATTTCAGATCGCCGCGGGGATCACGATCCCGGGGCGATGGTGAAGAAAAAGGTGGCCCCGGCATCCGGTTGGCCTTCCGCCCAGGTGGTGCCGCCATGGGCCTCAATGATGCGTTTGACGTTGGCTAATCCCAGCCCGCATCCCTCATATTCCCGGCGGTCATGCAGCCGGGCGAAAGCGCGGAACAGCTTGCTGGCCTGCTCGGAATCGAATCCAATGCCATTGTCCTGCACAAAGAAGGTTGGTTTGCCATCGCCGCCAATCAAGCAGCCGATTTTGATGCGGGTGATTTCCCGCGGACGAGAATATTTCAGCGCGTTGGACAAAAGGTTGAACCAGACCTGGCGGAAAAGCACCGGGTGCGCTTCCACCACGGGCAGATCCTGAATGTCCCACTCAATGCGGCGATGCGATGTTTCCCGGAACAGATCCCCGATCACATCAGGAATGAGCGGGTTCAGGGCGATTTTTTGGGTGGCCAGCATTCCGTAACCCAATTCCGCCAGCGCCAGGTAGCTGCCGATGAGCTTGTCCATCAGGGTGGCGGCCTTCTCGATTTGATCGACAAAGCCGCGCAATTCACTATCCGGATGATCGGCAATGGCGTCGCCAACCAAACCGGTGAAGGACCGGATATGGCCCAAGGGCGCACGCAGATCGTGAGCGATGGTCTGGCTGAACCGGGAAAGATTCCGGTTCAGTTCTTCCAACTCCAGCAAGCGGGCTTCCAAGCACTGCTGCGTCTCATGATTCGATTGGTCGATTTCGTTTTCCATGACTGCTTCTCCTCAGACCGCGGGTGGCGCTGAATAACCAAGCCAGAATCGTATGCCTAGGCTACATAAAATAACACCCTGAGTTCAATAATTTTTGATTATCATAAATCCAAAGCATTTTCGAGGTCCGACAAATCGGCGGGCCTGGGCCGCCCCGCAGGCCGGCTGGGAGTTTTTGCGGCAGGGGCAGGCTTGGGCAGTGGCTGCCTTGCGGGGGGGGTAACCGGGGAAGCGGGCTTTTGCGGCGGCCGTGATTCGCTATTCGGGGCCGGTGGCTGGCCCTGCAAATCGGGCATGAATTTCCGCAGCCAATCCACCAGGGGCAGGCGGGTTTTCTTGAAAGCGCCCAAATGGCTGGCCAAGGCTTTTTGCACACCGTCATTCCGGGTAAACACCAGATCCAAGGCATTGCGCACTCTCTGGTAGCGTTGAAAATCCTTGCAGGCCCGCAATTCCTTCTCCAAGCCCTCCGGCAAACCTTCGCGGAAGTTGAAGATGCGCAGGCTCAATTGATTGCGCCAGATCACCAGGATCCAGTTTTGCCCGCGCGCCGCGGCTTGTTGCGCGAGCTGATTATCCAAATCCAGGCAATCTTCCTGGCTGATTTCGGAGGTGGTTTCCGCTGAGTGCCGTTTTTCATTTCCAAAAACCCGGACCAATCCTTTATCTCCGGCGCCCCGCAGCAGTTTTTGCTCTACATCGTGCAAGGTGGCTGGCAAAGGCAGTTTCCCCATGATTCCCGCCAGCTGGCTGAAGAGGCGGGGAGCGGATTTCTCATCGATTACCTCAATCCCGCACGTTTTGGCCAGCAGGAGTTCCGCCTCGGAAAACGAACGGCAAGGACGGATCAAAACATAATGAACCGAGGCGCCGCCGAGACGGTTTCGCAAACCGGAGGCGGATTGGATTTGCGCGGTCATGGGGGGGCAATAGTGGCTGTTTTCATCCTGTTGATCCCGCAGTTGCACGTCCAAAACGACCAATCGCCCGCCGTGGTTGACCGCCAAATCCAACGGGTTCCGATCGGGTTGATCAGCCGCCCTGACCTGCCTGAGATTAACCGCCACATTATTAAGCCCCATTTCCAGGAGGGCCGCGCCCAGGTATTGGATGAAAAGGGCCCCTGGTTTTTCATCCCCATCCAACTGGCATTCCTGAAAAATGAACGGCCAGTTCCAGCGGTGGGCAAAACCCAATTCAGTCATCCGCAACAAAGGGAGTTTTTTGGGTGCGGAGGAGGTAAAGTGCCCGGTTTGCTCCACGGTGCTGAATTGCGATTCAATCCAAATGGCGGGCGGAATGAAGTCGGTGGCATCCGGCCTGATCCCCTCCAGGCGAGTCGTTCGTATGCTGGAATCGGCCGGGGAACGCTGGCTTTGGTACCAGGCATCGCCGGCTTCCTGGCAAATAATGTTCAAACTGGGAAAAGAAAGCAGGCTGGCCGTTGCCAAAAACATCAACTTGGAATCCTGGCCTGCATTAACAATCCATTGGCGCCCAGGATATTGCGTATTCCATTCCGCAACCTGGGCGGCGAATTCCTCGGGCATCGGTCCGCGCACTTCCGTCGGCAGCAGGATTTTTATTTCCGGAAATACCTTGGCCACCAGGCTCGACAATCGGAAAGCGGAGAGGCGGGATGACACCTCGCTGGTGTAATAGACAAATAATTCACTCAAACCGCCCCGGGACTGGTGCCAATGAACAATGCCCTGTAAATTAGGCCACCAAGACTCACTCGCCACCACCACCATCGCAGTCTGACCGGTTGCAGCATTCTCAGCCACATTTTGATTTTCCATGGCGGGAGTGAAAATGAAAATGAATTGTTTGGCAAGCAGGAGGTTTTTGGGGGGATCCGGCCGGGTGCTTGCCACACGCCCGGGAAAAATTGTTTTGCTTCCCTCCACCGGGTGATTTTAGCTACCATCCTCATCGTTGGTAATCAAAACCATGCGAACCCTTTATAGGATATTATTCTGGGTGTTATTTTGGCTGTCTGCGCCGTACTATTTCTGGAAAATGTGGCGCCGGGGCAATTGGCGTGCCGATTTCCGCCAGCGTTTTGGCCGGTATGATGGCAAACTCAAGCAAGCCCTGACCAATCGCCACGTGGTCTGGTTGCACGCCGTCAGCGTGGGCGAAGTCCGCATGTTGGTTCCTTTGATCCGCGCCATGGAATTAAAGGCCCCCAATCTTAAGTTGGTGCTTTCCACCACCACCAGGACGGGCATGGATGAGCTTCAGCGCAAGTTCCCCAGCCATATCCAGAAAATTTACTATCCCTTGGATTTTGCCAGCGTGGTCCGGCGGGCGCTGTCCACTTTGAATCCCGAAGTCGTGGTTTTGGCGGAGGCGGAGATTTGGCCAAATTTCCTTTGGGCCGCCCGGCATCGCTGCATACCGGTGGTGTTGGTGAATGCCCGGGTATCGGCCAGATCCTTCCGGGGTTACTGCCTGTTGGGCTGGATCTTCAGACCGATTTTCCATTCCCTGGCAGCGGTGGGGGCGCAGGATGAAAAAGATGCCGAAAAATTGCGGAGATTGGGCTGCCGCCCGGAGCGGATACACCTCATGGGCAGCATGAAATTCGACGCGGCGCGCGTGGATGAGCGCCGTCTATTGGATGTGCCCGCCCTGTTGAAACAGCTTGGCGTGCCTGAAAACGCCCAACTCTTGGTGGGGGGGAGCACTCACAAAGGCGAGGAATCCTTGCTGGCGGCGGCTTATAAAAATTTAAAAGCCCGGTTTCCAGACTTATTCCTGGTTGTAGCCCCACGCCATTTCGAGCGCGGCAAAGAGGTCGGTCGGGCTTTGAAGGAACAAAAAATCCGGTATGTTTACCGCAGCCAGGTTACCGCCGGGCGCGTATTTGAGCCTGGCAGTGTGGAATGCCTGCTGGTCAATACAACCGGGGAGTTGAAGTTTTTCTACGAGGCGGCCACGGTTATTTTTGTTGGCAAAAGCCTCACCGCCAAAGGGGGGCAAAATCCCATCGAGCCAGGGGCGTTGGGCAAGGCCATGGTTTTTGGCCCCAACATGCAGAATTTTGAATCGATTGCTGCGGCTTTCGTGCTGGGCAATGGCGCGGTGCAAGTTCAAAATCCGGCGGAGCTTGAAAAAACCCTCGGTGATTTGCTGGCCGATGAAGGCCGCCGGCAAACTCTTGGCGCCAACGCGCTCCAGGTCGTGGAACAGAACAAAGGCGCCTTGGAAAAAACGGTGGATATGATCCTTGAACAAATTCCGCCCGAAACAGTGGTCCTGGGCTGAAGGATCCCATGATTTGTTTGCTTCCAGGAGGCGTGGCAGGCGATTCGGGAGCAAACTGCGGCCTGAGCCAGGGGCATGTCCGGTTCGGGGGAGGTGCAAATGATGGGTGGGCCAAGCCCTCAACGAAAGCCCTTTTATGAACAGCTTTGATCTGGAGTTGGACGTCTATTTAAGAGCCCGGTTTACCCTGATCGTGCTCGCCACCTGCGAGGAGGAGCGGGCTCTCCAAGCCATCAAAACAGTTTGTGAAAAAGCCCGCCGGCCAGTGGTAACCTGGGATGTTGCGGAAGGATTTCAAAGCCTGGTCCCGGGCGGCGGCAATTTGCCGGCGGCCAAAGATCCCTTGTCGGCCTTGGAGCAGTTGGAAAAGACCGATGGGGATATGCTGTGCGTGTTAAAAGATTTCCATGAATGCTGGGGCAATGCCCAGATCAAACGCAAGCTGCGCAGTCTGGCTCAAAGGCTGAAATTCACCAGGAAATCCATCCTCGTCACCACGTCCTCCAACAAAATCCCCGAAGAACTCAAGGATGAGGCGGTTTTGATCGAATTCCCCCCGCCCGGTGTTGACGACTTGAGCGCGGTTCTGAACCGTTTAACCCAGACTCCCGGGGTCAAAGTCAGCCTCACCAAGTTGGGCCGCGAAAAGTTGGTACAAGCGGCTTTGGGATTGACCACTGCCCAGGCGCAGCGGGTCTTTGCCAAGGCCATCGTGTCCGATGGGACTTTGGATGACCGGGATATCGATCTGGTGACGCGGGAGAAAAAGCAAATCATCAGCGCCAGCAAAGCTTTGGAGTATTATGCGGTTACCGAAACGCCGGATGATGTGGGGGGCTTGGGAATTCTGAAAGAATGGCTGCGTTTGCGGGAATTGGCCTTTAGCCAGGAAGCGCGGGATTACGGTTTGCCCACGCCGAAGGGCATCGCGCTGATCGGGATTCCCGGGACTGGCAAAAGCCTTACCGCCAAAATGATCGGTGGCTTGTGGCGCATCCCTTTGCTGCGGTTGGATATCGGCGCCTTGTTTGGCAGCCTGGTTGGCGAATCGGAGGAGAATGCCCGCCGCGCGTTGCGCCTGGCTGAAACGGTGGCCCCCTGTATCCTGTGGATAGATGAAATGGAAAAAGCGCTTTCCCAAGGCGGGGCCGATGGGGGCACCAGCACCCGCGTGTTTGGTTCCATTCTCACCTGGATGGCTGAAAAAAAAGCCCCCTGCTTCGTGGTGGCCACCGCCAACGATATTTCCCGCCTGCCTCCCGAATTGATGCGCAAAGGCCGTTTCGATGAAATCTTCTTCCTGGATTTGCCCACCCGCTTGGAACGCCAGGAGATTTTTGGGGTGCATTTGCGAAAATGCCGCCGTGTGCCGCAGGCCTTCGATTTGGAGCGGTTGGCGCGCGAAGCGCAGGGTTATGTGGGGGCGGAAATTGAACAGGCCATCTACGATGCCATGTATGTTGGCTTCAATGATCAGCGCCGGGAATTCACCACCGAAGACATTTGTGGAGCGCTCAAGCGGCAGGTTCCGCTCTCCATCGCCCAGCGGGAAACCGTCGGTGCCTTGCGCAATTGGCTGCGTGAGGGCCGTGCTCAATCGGCTTCTTTTTTGGAAACCAGCGAGGCCGAACAACAGTTTGTGCCGTTGGAAATCGATGCCGCCCGCCCACCGGCTTGAAATCGGTCTGCTCCGGCCCGTGGCTGGAGCAGCCAGCAGCCTGGATCACCTTGGAAAGGATCGCCAGTGGTTGCGTAGGCCAGGCATTTCAAGCCGCCGCGGCAGGCCGCACGGTGCAGGCAATGCCGGCAGTTTTCGCCCAGGCGGGTTTTGTCCCTCAATTGGCGCAAAACCGGGCTGTCATGATATAGCTCGGGCAAGGGGGTTTGGAGCAGGTTTCCAACGAGGATCGGCATGCGGCGGCAGGGATAAACATCCCCGTTGGGCATCACCGTGAGCAACGAATAGCCCGCTGTGCAGTGGTAGGGATGGCCGCCTCCCACCAGGAATTGGAGCGCCCGGTGCATGGAAACCTCTGTGCGGAACCACCAATGGCTGGCCGCCTTTTCCCGGGCTTGTAACATTAAGTTAAAAAACTCGCGTGTTTCCTCGGCATCAAGCATTGGGTCCCGCAAACTCGCGGCGTTTCCGGCCGGTATCAGGCGATCCGCCCATATCCGGTTAACCCTGTAGCGGCGGACTATTTCAACGAGTTGCGGGAATTCGCGAAAATTGCCCCGTTGGGCGGTGAAGGATACCACTGTGTAAATGCCCGCCTTCCGCAAATGGGAAATGCCTTTTAAAACCTCGTGGAAATTGCCTGCCCCGCGCAGCCGATCATGCGTTTCGGGCAGGCCATCCAGGCTGACTTGCACGAAAGCCGGCCGCAGCTTCCTTAGCCAGCGGGCGCGCGGAGGGTCGATCAGCACTCCGTTGGTCAGTATGCCAAAGGTATGGGCCTGGTGATGGTTCGCTAAACACTCCAGTAATACTTCAAAATCGCGATGGGTGAATGGCTCGCCCCCAGTCACTGTGACATGGCCTCGAACGCGGTTTCCCGCTTTGCGCCATTGTTCCAGCAACCTGAGGTATTGCTCGTGGATCGCCAATAATCCGTCCCGGGGCAACTCACTGCCCAGAGACTGGTCCTGGTAACAATGCGCACAGCGCAGGTTGCAGCGCTCAGTGATATGCCATTGGAAGAGCAGGTTTCCCGGAATGCAGTTCTTTGGGGTGGTGGCGGAAAGCCGGTCTCGATCCAAAGCCAAGGGCCGGTTGAGGTTGGGCAGCGGCGGCTCCCCTGGCTGGCTGGCATTCAAGGTCTTGGTTGCGGTTCAGCGGTTTGCCAGGCCTACCCACATCCACCACAGCCGCCCCCGCCGCAGCCGCCCCCACCTCCACACCCTCCGCTGCCGCAGCCTCCTCCCCCGCAACCCCCGCCACAACCGCCGTTGGTTTGGGCTGCCCGTTGAAACATCGATTCGTAGGAGGCATAAACGCTGCCGTGCAGGGTGGTGATCCCAAAAATCGAAACTGCCAGCAAAAGCGCCGGGTCGAAAATCCCCGTTTGGGCTGTCACTGCTTTGCCTTTAATATATCCAAAAACCTGTTTTAATCTTTCCAGGTATTGCCGGCCCCGGTAACTCTGGCGGGGCTGGCGGGCAATGAAAGCCAGCGCCCACAGCGAGCCCAAACCCATGATCACTAAAAACATCACGTTGAATTTGCCCCGGCTCAAAGCGATGATGAATTTGTAGCCGCCCAGGCTGGCCAGCACCGCGGCTCCACCTAAAGCCCACCAACGGGCCGTTTGCCGGTATTCTTCCGTGGGCACTAACTGCTCCTGCTCCAGGGTGCGGTCATAGGCTGCCGCCTGGAGTTTGGCGCAGGCGGATAGTTCAGCGGAACTGAATATGTCACGCGCCGATTTCGGGCTGTGAAAAGCCGCGTAAATACCCCCCTCCAGCGTATTTAAGTGATTGGGATCGGGCGGGTTGGCCGCCTTTTGAATGCTATATTCACCAGTCTTCCACCATTTTTTGACCGGATCCTTGATTTGCAGGTAACCTCTTTGGATCAGATCGAAAATCACCACGCGGATCAGCTCGTTCTCCCCGCCCCGCAAGTAAGCAATTTCATAGGGATCGCAATAGGAGGCTGCATCCAGCGGCGGCAGGTTCCGGGTGGGATCCTTGCCTCTTATTTTCCACCAGCAAGTGGCCAGCACCAGCCCGATCACCATCCCATATAAAAGGAGAAAGTGGGGGCCATAGAGGTTGGCGATTGGATTGTCCACGAACCAATTCATGGGATTCTCCTTATTTTAACGCATCAGAAAAAAGTCGCGTTTCCTGCGTGGCGGTTGGATCTCCGCTTCCGCGGGCTTGGGGTTGAGGCCGACGATTGGCATGGCTGCGCCCGATCATACGGCGATAATATAGGCAGCCGGGATCGTTTTTGGAAGCTAAAACCGGTTTTTAGAAGCCCTTGCGCCTGGGATTCCTTCATCCATTAGGATTTTGTCAATGGCACGCTCTCCCCAAGCATACATTTTTGTTTCGCTTTAAGATTGACCAATTCATGGGAATCATGTCCTGATGAATAGTCTCTTTTACTAGGGATGAGTTAAAGCATGTCGAGAAAACCGCGGAACAATGGGATGCCCAACCCTGGGACGTCCCAAGCTAAATATGACACCAACCATACGGTTCTGGCCAAGACGTATGGTGCGCTGGCTGATTTGCGACGGGAATTGGCCGACTCGCGCAGCGCCATAGCGGAACGAACCGACTTGCTGAAACTGTTTTCCGAGTGTGGTGATCCCCAGCGGGCCTGGCTTTTGCTGGAGGATTATTTTTCAAAAATCGCCCTCGCCCGCAAAGATTTTCCCGCCTACGACTGGTGGTCCCGCATGGTCGCTGCGCGCGGGCAGGCGCGGCTGGAGGAACTCGCCCTCCTTTTCCTGCGCAGCCAGCGTCCCTTGCCCACCGAGTTGATTCCGGCCACCAACCTGGAGCGCCTGGCGCAATTGGAGGAAACCGAGCAGGAACAGCAATTGGCCCGGGAATTGGAACAGTGGATGTTTCCGCCGTCGCCCTTCCACCTGGATGCCCCACGGGCCGCGCTGAGGGTGATGTGTTCCGTCGCGCCCAACGAACATCAGCCGGCCTTTTCCGACTTGGAGGTGGCGATCTCCCTTTTCCGCCCGCGGACCGGTGAAAAGCTTAAAACTTTGGCGGAAATCAAGGAGTTGACCTTGCGGGCCACGCATGAACAGGAATTGTTTCCTCCGTCCGATTGGGCCTTTGTCCAATGGCTGGCTCAAACCTATCCCCAAAAAGACCACGCCACGGAAAAATTGCGCCTGAAGGGCCTGGAACTGCTGGATTGGCTGGCGCATTGGGGAAATACCAATCGCCTGGAATTTACCAACGGCAGCCACGCCGTTCAATTTCACGGGCAGGTGGCCGAGCTGAAGCCTGATTTGGAGCTTTGCCATGGGGGCTTTTTGTTTACCCACCGCGTGTTGTTGCCCGATCAGGCATCGTATTCTTTTTCAGAAGTCCACTTCATGGCTGGCCAGCCGGGCCTCGTGTTGGCCGGCAAAACGTTTTACGTGTTGCGCAATGTTCCCGCGCCGGCGGTGTTGCACCAGTGGCTTCAAAGAAAACATCTGCCGATTTCCAAGCTCAGCCATCGTTTCCTGGCCCGCTTGCGCAAGGCGAATGGCACTGCCGGATCGGATTGGGATTCCATCTGCGTGGCCCACCCGGCCCGGCCCCGGTTCATCTTTGAATTGGCGGAAGATGTGGTGCGGCTGAGATTGCTCGCCCAAAGCGGCCGGGATTCCGGCTTATGGCAGTGGACCGGCCTTGAGTGGCAGCGTAATGATCGCGCCGTCCAACCAACCGATAAACCGGAATTCCTGGATGACCACCGCCTGGAGCCGGCCACCAAGTGGTTACGCTCGCTGGATTGGTTTACTCCGGAACCGGGGCTGTGGATTGCCGATGCCCAGGAGAACTTCTTGAACAGCCTGGCGGCGGCCTGGCCCAGCCGGCCGCCCGAAGCGGATTACCTCGGCAACACCACTTTCCAACGCTTGTTCCTGGCGCCGCGGAAATTGCGTCCCCGCCTCCTGCTCATGGGCAGCGGCATCGATTGGTTTTCCGTATCCGCGGCCTGGGAATCCGAGGGGCTGAAACTCAGCCGGGCCGATTTGGAGCGGCTCGCCACCGCCACCTCACGGTTTGTCAAACTGCCCGATACCGGCTGGGTGGAATTGGACACGGATGCCGTGATTGCCGCTCATGAAAGCCTCGCTGATTTGGGTTTGGAGCAACTGACCCCCATCGAGCAAAAAGTGGACCTGGTGCATGCCACCCACATGGACGAAAAGTCTCTCGCGCGCTTCGACAACCTGGGTGAGGTGGACTTGCTGCGCCAGCAAATCGACCAGTTCCAAGGCGTGGCTCCCACCGATCTGCCAGCGGCTTTGAGCGCTGATCTGCGCCCCTACCAGAAACAAGGCTTCGATTTCCTATGCCATTTGAGCCGGCTCAAGCTGGGTGGCATTTTGGCGGATGAGATGGGGCTGGGTAAAACTTTGCAGACGCTGGCCTGGGTGGAATGGCTGAAGACCCAGGCGCGGGATGGGGCGGCCCCTTCACTGGTCATCTGTCCGGCCTCGGTTCTGCATAACTGGCGCCGGGAAGCCAACCGGTTTACCGCTGGCCTCAAGGTTCTAGTGTTGGAGAGCGGGGCGGCCCGGCATAACTTGCGCCAGCAGATACCCGAGCATGATTTGATCGTCACCAATTACGCCCTGTTGCGCCGGGATCTGGAGGCGTTCCAAAAATTCTCTTTCCGCGCCTTGATCCTGGACGAAGCACAATTCATCAAAAACCCCTCGGCCCAGGTCACCCAGTCGGTCAAGCAGCTCCGCGCGACCCATCGCCTGGCCTTGACCGGCACCCCCATGGAAAACCGGTTGCTCGACTTGTGGAGCATCATCGATTTTGCCCAGCCGGGCTATCTGGGCACCCAGGCCGATTTCGTGGATAAATTCGACTCCCCGGGCAAGGAGCCGGCCAGCCAGCAGATCGCCCGCCGCCGGCTTTCGGCCCGTTTGCGGCCTTTGCTTTTGCGCCGGCTCAAACGCCAGGTTGCCCAGGATCTGCCCGAGCGGATTGAAGAGCGGCGCGATTGCGATCTCGGTGAAGCCCAGCGCAAACTTTACCTGGCCGAACTCCGCCGCAGCCGTGAGCAGGTGTTCCAGACGGTGGCTGATAAAGGCCTGGCCAAGAGCAAAATCCATGTTTTGGCCGCCTTGACGCGCCTGCGTCAAATATGCTGCCACCCGCAGTTGGTCGGCGATGATGCCCTTTCGGGAAAAACCGAGACCTTCTTTGAGCTGTTGGAACCGTTGCTCGCTGATGGTGAGAAGATACTCGTCTTCAGCCAGTTCGTGCAAATGCTGAACCTCTTGCGGGCCGAGTGTTTGCAGCGCCAGATATCGACCCACATGCTGACTGGCGCCACCAAAGACCGCCAGTCCGTGGTCCAGGCTTTTCAAAACGATCCCGCCGCTAGCGTTTTCCTCCTGAGCCTCCGGGCCGCGGGCACCGGCCTTAATCTAACCTCCGCCAGCTACGTGGTCCTTTACGATCCATGGTGGAATCCCGCCGTGGAGGCGCAGGCCATTGATCGTTCGCATCGTATCGGCCAGACGCGGACGGTGGTGGCCTTCAAGTTGATTTCCCCCGGCACGGTGGAGGAGAAGATCTGGGAGCTGCAGCAGCACAAAGCCAAAACCATTTCCGATGTGCTGGGTGAGGAGGGCTTTGCGCGTAATTTAAACAAAAACGACCTGGAATTTTTGTTTGCCGAACCCTAAGGCTGACTCTAGCCATCGCCATCCGGAGTCCCAGAGCTTATCGATAAAAATTCCTGACCCATGCCAATACGAGGCCGCCAATGGCAAGTAAGCCAATAATGTTGGGTTCCGGAATGGCCGGCACCACCGGCCATGTGTTGAAAATCGGATAATTTAATGGCCGCGTGCTCCCAATGTAATTGAGTTCAACCGGCACAATATCCGTAAATCCGACCTGCGCGTTCGGAACACTGCTGAAAGTTTTCCCCCAATAGGTGCTATCCCATACGCCCATTTGGACATAAACCATGACACCAATTTCATGACCGGAGTGGCCGGGCACAGTATAACTTGGCCCGATCACAAAGCCCCGGTCTGGATTACCCTCATGGGCCACGGCGGGCAAAACCGGCGTCAAATTGTTGGCCGTATCACCAACAAAAAACTCGGCATAAATATTGGGACCTGCCAGAGGCCCATCAATCGAACCCAGATGAGTGGGAGATTCCTGATTGGATAAATCAAGACTTTGAGCTTGAAATAATTGTGCGCTGAAGAACAAAAGTGCCGCGATTATTTTATTCATACTATGACGAAACGACAAAACATATTATGGCACGATTCAATGGGATCGGGCGCCCGGGCGCCATGTTTAGGTGGACGGCCTGGCCCTCCAGGCTCGCCCTGCTGGCTGGATCTTTTTACCCAATCGTCCTTAGTCCAACCGGGAAGCCAGTTCGGAGCCGTTGGTTTGGGCTTCCACAAAGATGGCCTCGCATGGCTGCCGGCTGCGGAGTGGGGATTTGCCCGGTTCGTGCCCACTTCGTGGAGCAGGGGAGATGGTCAAAATTTTATTATTTTTCAACCAATCGCTCCCGGATTGGCAAACTACTGGGGGATGGGAATTGGCTGTCCGACCTGGATTCGAACCAAGACAATAGCCTCCAAAGGGCTGTGTGCTACCGTTACACCATCGGACAAGCCTTCTTAAATGTATAGGAGTCGGCGGACTCGTGCAAAACAAATTTGACGGATTTTGCTTAAGATACTGGTTATGAGTCGGTTGGTGTTCGTTGCCCGGCCTTTTTGAAACGCTGCCTGGGGCCTGCAGCCAGAACCGCAGACGGGCACTTTCACCTCCCGGTTCGTTGAATGTTGGTCAGAGTTCGCGGTTTTCCCGCCGTTCTCTTCCAGCTACTTTTGGGCCTTGCGTAGGTTTGGGTTGTTAAATCTTCCTGAGCCAATGTTACGGGATTGGCCTTCAAGGCGGGCCTGATTCCTCTGGCGAGGTCATGAATTCAAAGCAGCGCGGTGGCGTACTCACTTCCAAAGCTCGCGCATCCTCCATGGCCCGCATG
>CAIMWS010000063.1 GCA_903845125.1 uncultured Verrucomicrobiota bacterium | reverse complement strand
GGATCCGCAAGGGCCGCCGGCGGGGACGGAGCGGGTGGTGCGGGGGGGTGCCTGGCGCAGCCGGGGTGAGGATTGCCGGTCGGCGTGGCGGACGGGGACGAGCCGGTGGAACGCGAACTACGGGCTGGGTTTCCGGGTGGAATTGGGGCCGGTGGCGGGGTATGGGCAGGGGGTGATTGCCGGCTCGGTGGTGTGGCAGGGCGGGGATGAACCGCTGCCGGAAGTGACGGTCTGCCTGTATGACTTGGATAACCCGCCTGCGGGTAACCAGCCGGCAGCGTGGCTGGCGGCCACGGTGACTGGGCTGGACGGCACCTATATTTTCACGAACCTGCCGCCCGGCCATTACGGAGTGTGGCCGCTGGCGGAGGCCTCCACCGGGCTGCAATTCCAATGGGCGACCAATTCGGCCTCGCCGCAGGTGGCGCTGGTGGCCGGGACGAACACCGTGAATTTTACCGCGGCGGATGCCTCGATATTCGAAGGGGACGAGGGGAAATTAACCGTGACAATTTATGCGGATCTCAGCGGCTATGGCACGGGCTGTGACCTGGCCATTTCGCGCCGCAGTTTTAACTGGTTTGGTGGGAACTCTTGGTATGATTCCCTCCCCACTGGCAGTTTCGTGGGGGATTTCACCAACACCGTCCGCGGCTTGGCCTCGATCAAAGTGACCGTGGTTTACGGGAATAACTGGGGATTTGGCGGGCTGGAAAACGTTTTTAAGGTGACCTTAACGCCTAAAGGGTGTGGTGCCAGCGTGAGTGCGCAGATAGATCTACCCATCGCCGGTTGCCCGCCGGCATCGGTGTTTGCTTGGGATCCCAAAACTCAAGGCCGCGGCTTGTGGCGAAGCGCGGGACTGGCTGTGCCCGTGGCCTCGCCGGCCACGAACGTGGAATTCCCCGGCCGGTTTACGGCCTGGTGGCAGGCGGTGGCCGGGGCTTATGGCTATGTGGTGGAAGTTTCCACAGATGGCAGCTTTGTGGAAAACAAAGGCCGGCCCACGGTATCGTTGGATGTGGGCGCCGCCACCCAATGCGATGTAAAAGTGCCGCAGGCAGTCGAGAACAAGCTTCCCTATCATTACCGGGTGATCGCCTGCGGGGACAATGTCTTGAGCGAGTACTCCGCCACGGTAAGGGTAGGCTTGGACGCCCTGGTAGCGCCGGTAGCCTTGCCGGCAGCGAAGGTGGAGTTCCCAGGGCGGTTTGTAACCCAGTGGCAGGCATTGGCCGGGGCACAAGGCTATGTGGTGGAAGTATCCACGGACGGCAGCTTTGCGGAAAATAACGGACGGCCTGATCTCTCCATCGAGTCGGGTTCTGCCACCCAATGGGGGTTTGAGCTTCCAGCCGCCGTCGTTAACAAGCTTCCCTATTACTACCGGGTGAAGGCTTGGGCCAGTAACGTGTGGAGTCAGTATTCCACCGTGGTAAAGGTTGGCTTGGACGCGGTGGCGGTGCCGGTGGCACTGCCCGCCAGTGGAGTGGGAACCAACGGCTTCACCGCCAACTGGGCTCCCTTGGCGGGTGCGTTGGGGTATCGGCTGGATGTTTCGGCTGATCCGCAATTTGGCAGCTTCATCCTGGGGGATGCCGATATGGGAACCAACCTCAATTATGTCGTCCCCATTCCGATTCAAGCTGGCAGCACTAATTACTATCGGGTCCGGGCCTGGGCCAAGGGATGCACCAGTGTCGATTCAAAAACCATACCGGTGGAGTTGGTACCCGAAGCGTTGGCGGCCACGGGGTTGGGGATCAATTGTTTTACCGCAGCCTGGCAGCCGCTGCCGGGTGCCCAGGACTACCGACTCGATATTTCAACGGATGCGGATTTCAAAAACATTTTTATGGCGGATGTGGCGATTGGCAACGCCAACAGTTACGCGGTCCAAAACCTGCCGGGCAACGGGGATTGGTTTTACCGTGTCCGGGCGATCGTGGCGGGCTTTGTCAGCGGCAATTCCAAACCCATTCAGGTGGCGCTTGGCGCGGTGGGCCCGGTGGCCTTACCCGCCACCGACGAGAACCGATTGTTAGAGTTCACGGCTAACTGGGCCCCGCTGGCGGGCGCGAAAAAGTACCGGATTGATGCCTGGGTTTTAAAAAATGGAACTACATACGACATTCTGAAGGATAAAGATGTAGGCAATGTAACTAAATTTACCGTGCCATCAGGCAGCAACAATGTGCGATATAGGGTTCGCGCCACGGCTGGCACCTTGGTAAGCGCTTATTCAAATACGATTATTGCGAGGAAATATTAATCCCCGAGCGCAGGAATAAGTGGGAATGCGCGGCGAGCGCAATCGGGGGCGGAGGTGGTTCCCATAACACGGTGCAGGCTCGTGACATAAACGGCCTGTTTTCCGTTAACTGGCGCCTCTATAGCGGCTCCAGCTCCAGCGATGCCCATGGGCCTTGCTTTGGTGGATTCGTTGGTGCGGGACCTCCTCTTGGCGGAGGGCGGCGCTCACCCTATCGGGGGGGATCGACTCTCCGCAGGAGGGGGGCAGTGGGTGGAAAACTTGGGCGGTGGGACAGTTCAATACCTGGCGGAGGCGCCCATCCCCATGGGGTGATAGCCGCGTGTTGGATCACACAGAATTACGATTCCATAATCCAGGCCAGCGCTGCCGCCGGCTATTGCCAGCACGGCATCCGCGGGTGGCCGGGAGGATCAACGGCCCAGGAACTGGCTGACGTTGGTGGCAGTGACCAGTTGGAAGGGGATGTATAGCTCCTTTTCAAAAGGCTGGTGGCGGATGATTTTGAGCGCGGTTTCCAAGGCGGTGCCCGCCTGGCCCTTGGCGTCCTGGAACACCGTGGCATCCAGGCGCCCGGCCTTCACCGCCTGCAAGGCGTCGGCGATGGCATCCACGCTGGTCACGATGACCTTGTCCTTCATTTTAGCCTGCTCCAGGGCGATCAAAGCGCCCATGCCCATCTCATCATTCTGGGCAAACACCGCCTGAAGCTTGGGGCCGTGGGCCTGAATCCAGTTTTCCATCAAACTGATGGCCTTGGCGCGGTCCCACTCGGCGGTTTGGTCGGCCAGGAGTTTGAGTTCCGGGTGTTGGGCCAGGATTTCCCGGGCGCCCTGGTCCCGTTTGATCTGGGCGGTCTGGCCCAGGAAACCGTGCATCATAACCAGGTTGCCCTTGCCCCCGAGTTTGCCGGCGATGAATTGCATGGCCAGCCGGGCTGATTCCTCGTCGCGGGAGCCGATAAACGCGGTCGGTTTGGAGCGGGTTTCCGAGTTGACGTTGACGATGGGGATGCCTGCTTTGAGGGCGAGTTCCACCGCCGGCGAACTGGCCTCGAATTCGCATGGGTTCAGGATGATCGCATCGACCTTTTGGGCGATAAAGCTCTCCACCTGCTGCACCTGGCGGTCTGCGCTGCGCTGGGCATCGTTGATGAGGAGTTTCACCCCCAGGACACGGGCTTTCTCTTCCATGGCGCTCTGCAGCATCACAATGAACTCGGAGGAAAGGTTCAACAGGGAAACACCGATGGTGGGTCCTTTGGCGGCCGGTTGGGTGGCCGGGGAGGGGGATGGGGGCGGCCGCTGATCACAACCAGTCGCCAAAAAAATGCCGAGCAGGGCGGCGAGCAATCCCATGCTGCCGCCGGGGGGTATCCACAGTGGTTTCCTCATAAAATCCATGGTGCATGTCCGGATCGGCGCGTCATTTCCGGGGGCGCTGGTCCAGCCAGACCGCCCCGACGATGATGACGCCTTTCACGATCTGCTGATAATAGGGGGACACGGCGAGCAGATCCAGGCCATTATTAATGATTCCCATCAGCAAGGCGCCCAGCAAAGTGCCGCCAATACCGCCCTGGCCGCCAGCCAG
>CAIMWS010000062.1 GCA_903845125.1 uncultured Verrucomicrobiota bacterium | reverse complement strand
TCGATGCCGCCGGGCAGATCCTGAGCCAGACCGCCCTCAAAGTCCCCCACCGCCACCGGTTTGAAGCCGTGGCAAGCCTGGCGGCCGCCCTGGCGGCCCGGCACCGGCTGGACTTCAAGAGCGCCGACGCCCTGGTCCGGCCGCTGGCTTCCCGGCTCCCGCTGATCTTCGATGGCCAGCCCGACCATGGATTGATCGCCTATGCCCAGCAGGCGCAGACATTGTGCCAGGCCCTGTGGAAGACCAGCTCCGGGAATAAAGCCGGCCCGGAGCTGCTGCGCGAGCTGCTTGACAACACCCTCCGCACGGCCGCGCAGGGGCGTTTTGAAGATGCCGCCGCGCGCCTTTACCGGGCGGCGGAGATGCAGCTGCAGATCTGGCTTGCCGAGGCCACCGGCGGCGCATTCCTAAACGGCGTCCTGCAGCGCCAGGCAGCGCCGTCCGGCTTGCTGGATAAGCTCACCCTGCCCAAGGCCGACCATGAGAAAATGGTCAAGTTAGGCTTGAGGGATATCAACCGCGCGCTGGAGGAGCTGGATTACGCCCCCGCCAGGACCATGGCGGCCGACTTGCGGCTGGGCCCAAAAAGTCAATGGAACCGGGTGGCGCAATGGCGCAACCAGGGCATCCTGGCCCACGGCGTGGCCCCGGTCGACCAGCTGCACCTGGCGGAGATGAAGCAGGTGGCCGCCCGCCTGCTCGGTTTCCAACTGGATCGGGAGGAGCATCCCTTTCCGCCCCTGGACCACCGCTGGCTGGTGGATTCCGGGGATTGATTGGTTGTCCGCCAGCGGCGCCCCGGTTTACTTTGGGCCTGGCCCTGGCAAACTCTGAAACAAGAAAATGGAGAAAATCATGGACGCATCTGAAGCAATGGCTGAGCTGGTGAATGCCGCCACCGGCATCCCGATCAATGCGGACGCCCTGGCCCGGCTGGGGTGGCAAACGAATCCCCAGAGCTTGGTGGACGCCGCCGCCATCGAGGAAGGCCGTGCCGCTGCCGAAGCGGTGCGCCTGGGGGCGGTCATCCCCGCCGGCAGCCACGTTTTGACTTGGGGCCCCCGCGCTTTTGTGGAGCATCTTTCGCTGGCCCTGCTGCGGAAAAATTGCCGCCTCTATTTCCCGGACCCGGCTGGGGATCACGGCACCGGCTCTTTACGCTCCGTGGAGGAGAGCCCCCTTTCCCTGAGCTATCATGCCTTGGGCTTCACCCTGGAGCCCGTGGCCGAATCGCCCGCCACCGAGCCGGGGCTGGAGCCGGTGGCCCCTTCCACGGCGGCGGCCCCGGCCCCCATCCCAACCCGGGAGCCGACAGCTACGCTGCCCCGGCGCACGGCGGGCATGATTGTGGACGAAATATACCGCTGCGCCCAATGGGATGGGCAAGCCAGCGGCAGAATTCCGGCGCTGCTGAAGGAGCTGGAGCAAGAGTTCCCCGCAGCGCTGGCCAAGGCGCAGGCCATGATCCGGCAGGGCCACGAGGAACATGAGGCCCTGGCGCCCATTTACCCGTTGGTGATGCGCTGCGGCGGGGATTCCGAGGAGGTCCGGGAGCAGATGGAGCAGATCGGCAGGCTGCGCAATGGGTTTTTGGTGCAAAAAGCCCGCGAGGCCATCGCCAAGGCCGAGGCGGCGCGGGCCCGGCGGCAACAAGGCCGGGACAACGCCAGGAAACAATGCGCCTTGAGCACCGTCCGCCCGGGAGCCGAACACCGGTTCTGGCTTTTGCAGCCGGCCGCCCATTGGACCCTCTTCATTGACGAAAGCGGCGCCGACTTCCGGAATGAGGATGGGGGCGATCCCCGGGCGGGAAAAATCGTGGGCGTGGCGGTTCCCCAAGGCGTCCGGCTGCCGGATCTGCCCGGGGGGTTCCACGCGGTGGACATTGCCGACAACCAGGAGCTGGACCGGCACCTGCAAAACCTGCTGGATGCGCCGGCGGGCATCCTGGGCCTCACCATGGGCAGCCTGCCCCGGCTGAGCGGGGAGCTGTGGGCGCTGGGGGTCGTGGAGCTCGTCCAATGGGCCTTGCGGCTGCTCCCCATCCCGGCCGATGCCGCCGGCCGGCTCGAAGTCCTGGTGGAGAAGCGAGAATACTGGCAGAGCACTGCCAACTGGCAGCCGCTGATCTCCGAAGCCCGGGCGCAGCTGGCCTTGGCGGACCCCGCCCGGGCCAAAAGGCTCTCCGTGGACCTCCAGTTGGTGAAAAAGGATGCCCATCCCCACCTCGGCTACGCAGACCTTGTGGCCTTCACTTGGGGAAGCCCCGCCGCAGTCTCCCGGGACCGCCTGGCAAAAAGCGGCATCCTCGGGGCCTGTTTCCTGGCGCCGGGCAGCCACCTGCTGCGCAAGGCGTGGGACGACCTGGGCCGGACCGGCGAAGCCACCGCCGAGCAGTGGTCGGGCTTGCTGGGCCTGGCTGGCGCCGGGGATCCCGGCACCCTGCCCGGCCAGCTGGTCGGGCGCCTGGCTGGCCAATGCCGGCGCGCCCCCGCCCTCTGGCAAAAACTGGCCAACCTGGCCTTCCATCACCTGGAGAGCAAGGCGGTGAACCTGGCGCTCCTGGGGCGGCAGCTGCAATGCCTGGAAGAGTGGCTGCCCACCGGCGGCGGGCTGCCCCCCAAGGCGCGGCTGGCCCTGCACACCGCCCGCCTGGCCGAAGCCAGCCACCGCGGCGCCGTGGAAACCGGCTTGGAAAAGGAGTTGGAGGAATTATCCGGGCAGCTCTATACGGAGGATGCCCGGCTGGTCTGCCTGGCCGACCTCTACCGGGCCGTGGGGGCCACCAATCGTTTCGATTTTGCCGGCGCGGAGCGGATCATCCGGCGCTGGGTGGATTGCGCCCCGGAGATCCCCACCCTGCAGGTCTGGGGCCGCGCCCTCAGCCTGAGCGGCCAGCTGGAGGCTTTCCAGGGCCGGCCGGCGGCCGCCGGGCAGCGGTTTGAGCAAGCGCTGGCGGCCTTCAGCCGGCTGTCCGATCCCCACCAGGCCCGGGCCGAGCAGCGCCAGACCTCCACCTACCTGGCCATCGTGGCCATGGACACTCCGGACCTCGACGCCGCCGCCATCCGCCAGGCGGTGGAGCGGGCCCTCGGCGGCCCGATCCTGGCGGCCGCGGAGCGGCTGGCCGGGGCCGCCGGGGACCAGGACAAATATGCCCAACATCTGCTGCTGCGCTACCTGGTGCGCCACGGCACGGAGGCGGAACGCCACGCCTGCCTGGAGCGGGAGCCGCAATGGGCCGCCGGCGGCGGCCACCCCTGGCCGCTCATCCAGGCCTACCGCGGCCTGCTTCTCCGCGACACCCAGCCCGAGGCTGCCCTCGACCTGGTCTGCCAGGGCCGCGACCTCGCCTTCGAAGACGGCCAGGGGCCCACCGTGCGGCTGATTGGCACCACCCTGGCCGTCATCGGCCATCATTGGGGCGCTCCCTGGGCCGGGCTGCAGGTCGCGTTTGGCCGGCTGGGCGCCGAGCTGCCCCTGGCGGCGGACCGCCTCGCCGCCCTGGAGCGGGCGCTGGGCGCCCGCCAGCCGCCCCTGGAGCTGCTCGCGGCGGTGCTCCCTTTCAATTTCCGCTGAGCGGCATCCCGGCAATTGGCGTGGCCGTTTGGGCGGGGGCTTTTGGCCCCCGGCCTGCGCCTGCTTGCAGACCGGCTCAAGACCGGCTCGTGGCGCGCAGCCCGGCGGACGCAGGAAACCCGCGCCGCCGCCGCTTCCCTCCCCCGGTGCGGTAGGCGTGGCTGAGCCGGCCACCTGAAAAAACCAGGCCACCACCTGGCCCGGGGGCCGTGAACGGGCGCCGGTCCCCGCTGCATCGCCTCCCCCGCCACCCCGGGCTGGCGGATGCCGCCCCCCAAAAAACTGGGCCCGACAGAAATTCCCCCGGAAAACCTCCGCCAGCTTCGCTTCAAGAAGATGGATGAGCCAGACTGCACAACAACCGGCGAATACCCCGGCGGGGGGCCGCCCGCCCTTCATCTGCCTGGAGGGCATCGATGGCGTGGGCAAATCCGCCACCGCCCGGGCGCTGGCCCGGCGCCTGGGGGCGCACCACTACCGGACTCCGCCGCCCCCCTTTGATGCCATCCGCCGCCACGTGGACGCAACCGGCGACTTCCGCGCCCGCTACCATTTTTACCTGGCGGCCGTCCATTGCGCCTCCGTTGAGATCGCCAGCCTGGTCCGCAGCGCGCCGGTGGTCTGCGACCGCTACCTTTACTCCACCCTGGCCTACCACGCCCCCCTGGCGGGCCAGGAGCCCAGCCTGGGCCAGTTCGCGCACCTGTTCCTGCCCAGCCCGGCCATCCTCCTCACGGTGGCTGAAGACCTCCGCCGCGAGCGCCTCGCCCGCCGGGGCCTCGGGCGCCTGCCGGACGCGCAGTGGGAGGCGGACCCCGCCTACCTCGCCCAGGTCCAGGAGCAATTCCGGAGCTTCGGCCTGGTGGAGCTGGACACCACCGGCCTGACCCCGGAGCAGGCCGCCGAAAAAATCATCCAAACCAATAACCTATGACCCAAACCACCGTCCCGGCCCCCACCTCCTCCACCCCCGGCGCCGCCCGGGAAATGCCCCGCCAGCCGATGCGGCTGCCGGCGGCGCTCGCCGCGGCCCGCCTCTGGCGCGCAGCCGGCGGCCCGGCCGAGGTGGAGCTGGGCGCCCTGGAGCCCACCCTCTGGCGGGATTCCGGCCTGGAGATAGATGGCCTCATCAGCCGCCTGGCGCAGGAGGGCTTCCGGGTGAACCTGACCACCAACGGCAGCACCCTCCACCGGCTGGCGGACCGCCTGGGCCGGTGCGGGTTGTCCCGGCTGCGCGTGAGCTGGCATACCACGGATCCGGCCCTCTTCCGCCAGATCACCGGCTTTGGCGATTACGCCCGGTTCGAACGCGGCATCACCCGCGCCGCCGCGCTGGGGCTGCCCCTGGCTTTCAACCGCCTCCTCTTCAAGGACCGCTGCGAGGATCTGCCCCGGCAGCTGGATTTCATCCAGCACCACGGGCTGCGGCTGAAGCTCTACGACCTCTACTGGACGCCCGCGATCGCCGCCGACTACGGCCGCCTCTACCAGCCCTGGGCGCCCATCATCCGCCGCCACGTGCTGCCCCGCACTGCCCGGATCGAGCGGGTGCGCAAGGCCTCCGGCCGTTCGCGCCTGCGCTTCCACCTGCACGGCGGCGGCGTGGTGGAGGTCAAACTGGGCTCCCAGGTGGACCGCTCCGCCGAGCCCTGCCGCCGCTGCCCCTTCCAGAAGGCCTGCCTCGAGAGCCACGGGGACTACCTGCGCGTGGACCCCCGCCTCCAGGCCAGCCTCTGCTACCTGCGCCACGATCTCGCCTTCCCCCTGGATCCCGCCGGGGGGGCCGGCCCGCTCCGTGCATCCCTGGCTGCGCGGCTTGGGCCCGCCCTGCCGGCCTTCCTGCGCCAGGGCTGCCTGCGCCTCATCATCGTCCCCTTTTGCAACCAGCACTGCTCCCTGCCCGGCTCCGCCGGCACCTGGTGCCTCAAAGCCTCCGGCGGCTACCATTACCCCCGGCGGGAGCGCCTCCCCACCCCTGCGCCATGAACCACCCCGTCCCCATCCCCAAGCAACCCCTGCTGGACCTCGTCCTCCGCCTCTGCCAGCGCGAGCTGGACCGCCTCCGCTCCGGCATCGCTGCCCAGGCCGCTGGCAAGCGGGAATCCGCCACCCGCATGCAAAGCCGCTACGACTCCTTCGGCGTGGAATCCAGCTGGATGGCCGATGGCCTCTCCCGGAACTGGGTCGAGCGCACGGAGGCCCTGGCCCGGCTCCAGGCTTTGAAGCTGCCCGCCGGCCCCGCCGTGGCCGCCGTGGGCTGTCTCGCCGGCCTCGGCCCCGCCGGCGGCGCCGCCGTGGATTTCTACTTCCTCCTGCCTGCCGCCGGTGGCCTCACCCTCCTCCCGCCGGAATCCCCAGTGGAGGTGTACACCCTCGCCCTCCAAGCCCCCCTGGCCCAAAAAATCCTCGGCAAAAAACCGGGCGACCTCATCCCTGTGGCCCCCGGCCTCTGCCATACCCTCCTCCAGCTGGACTGACCTGCCGCCCTCCCACCTCCGGGCCGCTGGCCCGCCCGCCGCTTCCCATTCAGGCCTGGTTTAAAGACAACACCCCCTATTCCCCCAACCACCTCAAGGGAGGTGCCATGTCCGGGACCCGTTTAGCGAGGTGATACTCGCAGCCTCCTTAAAAGTCTCAATCACCTCACCGGAGGTGCCATGCCCGGGACAGTAGTTGATGAATGTCAGATGTTCATCAATCCAGAGTCTCAACCACCTCAAGGGAGGTGCCATGTCCGGGACTCTTCTGCCCCGCCCGGGTTTAATCATTCCGGGCGGGGTCTCAACCACCTCAAGGGAGGTGCCATGTCCGGGACTGGGTATTAAACGGGGGAGAGTACTGGGTCGGTGATGTGGTCTCAACCACCTCAAGGGAGGTGCCATGTCCGGTACGTTTTTTTAAC
>CAIMWS010000061.1 GCA_903845125.1 uncultured Verrucomicrobiota bacterium | reverse complement strand
CAGGAGGGCTTCGGCCAGGGATTCAAGCGCTGGCGTGCCCAACGCACGAATGGTGGTCTCGAGATAACTATCCACCTGACCGAGGCGTCGGTTAAGCTGGCGCAGAATAACGCCCGCCTGCCCTTGTTGAAGGCCTTGGTTAAGGCCTTGCTGAAGGCCCTGGTTAAGACCTTTGCTAATGCCGCGCCGCTCGATGCTGGTGATGTATTCCATACTCCGCTCTTTCTCAAATTCGGTCAGTTCTTCCTCAAATTGCAACTCCAGCGCTTCTGGCAATACCATAACCCAGTCGATGAAGGTGAACAAGTCGACGATGGTTGTCTCACTATAGCCCCGGTCGTAACCCATTTGCACCAACCGCTTTTTCCATTGGTAGGTGGTGGGCACATCTTTGGCGCTTTGCATGGACCGCACCTGCGCCAGGATAACGATGGCGAAGGGGTTGGGATTGGCGAGCAAGGCCGCTTCATCGCGGGCAATATCCAAAAGCTTGGCTGTGGGAAACTCAAAGGTGTGCCGGCACCCCAATAGTTCCGTCCGATAGGCGCTGGGCCGCCATTGTGGATTGGCATCGGCCAGGATGGCCACCGAGGCCACTGGGAGTTTGTAGAACAAGCGCGCCAGGACATTATACTCAAACACATGCTCCTCGTAGGCAACGCGTTGCTGCGCCTGCAGCTCAAGGTGCAGCAGGATGCGGTGTTCCCTGCCATCGTGCAGCCACAATTTCGCCAGCTTGTCCACACATCGGTCTCCTGTGGACGCGCGCCGGCTGATGCGTTTGAGTTCCTGTTCCAGGAACTGGATTTCGCGGGTCCAGTCCACCTCCTGCGCCAGTGCCGGAAAGCACAACTCCATGGCCTGCCGGAAGAAGGTGGTGAGAATCTTCTTCCAAGGGCTGTCGTATTGTTGCCGCTTTTTACCAATAAGGAATCAGACGGATGGAGCCTATTATGGAACTTTTAACCCTGGCCGTCGCGTCCGGGCACACTCCGTGCCCGTCGGTTCGCAGAGGACCGCTGGCCACCGCAATACTGTCAGCCATTCCGAGTTATGCTCCAATAAATTGCGAAAAATGAAGTTACATTAGGTCACTGAAAAATCGGCGCAAGACCCTCTGGTGGAGGGTTATTAGACCGAAATTTACCAATGCAACCACCCATTTTCCAGCTAGGTTACATTAGCGGATAAATTCCGAGATTCAATCCTAAATTATGGATGGGGATTTTTCGCCGACGAAATGCCTGAAACTCAGCCTCTAACACACGTTAGCGTTACAAGAGCATAATCCAAGCAGAAGGTGCTTTGTGGAGCCTTCAGGGTCAGAGCACCGCCAAGCTTGTAAATAGGTGGCTGGAACCCGTAGATTGCCGGAATGCGTGTGCCATTGCTTGATTTATGCCAGCAAAACCAAACCTTGAGGCCGGGATTAATCGGCGCCTTTGAACGCTTGCTTTCGACGGGGCAGTTTATCCTGGGGGAAGAGGTGGCGCAATTTGAGCAGCAGATCGCCGCGATGGCGGGTGTGCGGCACGCCATTGGGGTTTCTTCCGGCACGGACGCCATCCTGCTGGCGTTGATGGCGCTGGGGATCGGTCCCGGGGACGAAGTTTTATGCCCGTCGTTCACATTTTTCGCCACGGCCGGATGCGTCGCGCGGGTGGGCGCCAGGCCGGTGTTTGTGGATAGTTGTCCAGCCTGTTTCAACCTGGATATGACGGATGCAGCCAGGCGTGTCACGGCCAAAACCAAGGCCATCATCCCGGTGCATTTGTTTGGCCAGGCGGCGGCCATGGGCGAGGTGATGGAACTGGCCCGAAAACATCAATTGGCGGTAATCGAGGATGGCGCCCAAGCGTTGGGTGCGGAGTATGGTGGCCAGCCGGTGGGTAGCATCGGGCATTTTGGCACGTTCAGCTTTTTCCCCTCCAAAAACTTGGGGGCCTTTGGTGATGCGGGCATGTTGGTGACGAATGACGATGCCCTGGCCGAACGAGCGCGGATACTGCGGGTGCACGGTTCCCAGCCCAAATATTATCACCAACTGGTGGGAGGAAATTTCCGCTTGGATGCCCTGCAGGCGGCGTTGCTGAGTGTGAAATTGCCCCATTTGGCGTCCTATTCGGAAAAGCGCCAGGCCAATGCAGCTTATTACACCGATCGGCTGGGGAAAATCCCCGGAGTAGCGGAAGCATGCGCCCCGGAATGTGTTTCCCACCAGCCATCATCTTCCCAAGCAAAGATGCTGCTGCCGGCGCCCCATGCGCGGAGGACGCATATCTGGAACCAATACACCATCCGGGTGTCCGGACCGGGCCGGCGGGATGCATTGCGCAACCACCTGGTCAAGAATGAGATCGGCGCGGAGATTTATTACCCACTGCCACTGCATCGCCAGGAATGTTTCGCTTACCTCGGCCAGCCGGAGCCAGGCCTGCCCCAAGTGGAGCGGCTGTCTGCAGAATGCTTGTCGCTGCCGATATACCCTGAACTCACCCGCGCCCAGCAGGATTGGGTGATCGAAGCCATCAGGTCATTCGTGTAAGTCACCGCCGCTACACCCTATGGGGTGCCCTTAAAACGGTTGGCCGCCTTCCGGACGGGATTCTTCCATCGCGCCAATTCCTCCCGCTAAACGAACCTGGCATCACCTGGCATCACCTGGCATCCGGCTCAATCCAGGCTGATTTGGAGGCGTTCGTCCCGCCAAGCCAGGTGCAGGGTGGCGTTTTGCAGGCTGGGCTGTGCCAGCAGAAATCTCGCCAGCGGGGTGATGACTTCCTGTTCGAGGGCACGCTGAAGGGGACGGGCGCCAAACCGGGGATCGAAACCGGTTTGTGCCAGGTGGCGGACCAGTGGTTCATCCCAGGCGAGGCGCAGCCCGGCTTTGGCCAGCCCTTCCCGCCGCGAGATCTCTCCAAGTTCCTTGCGGGTGATGCCGAGGATGGCTTCCTCCCCCAAGGGCTGGAAAGGAACCACCGCATCAATCCGGTTGTAAAATTCCGGTCGGAAGAAATTCATGGCTTCCGCCTCATAAGAAGGCCCGGCCGACGGCCCAAAACCGAGGGAACCCCCCCGGCTGGCGCCCAGGTTGGAGGTCATGATGATAACGGCGCTTTGGAAATGGGTCAGCCGGCCGAGGGGATCGGTGAGTCGGCCTTCGTCGAACACGTTGAGAAAGAGGTCGAAGACCTCGGGGGCGGCTTTTTCAATTTCATCCAGGAGCAGCACCACCAGCGGTTGCTGGCGCAGCTTCTTGATCAGCTCGCTGGGGCCGCCATCCGGCCCAAATAACAGCCGCCGGGCGGACCAAGGGGCGGAATATTCGCTCATGTCCAGGCGCACCATTCGCTCCCGGCTCGGACCCTGGCCAAAAAAATAATCCGCCAGCGCGCCAGCCAAGGCGGTTTTACCCACGCCAGTGGGCCCGCAAAACAGCAGCACTCCCAGGGGGCGCTGGGGATCGTTGAGTCCGGCTTTGAAGGTGGTGACCACGTTGGCGGCGGCTTGGCAGGCGGCCTCCTGGCCCAGCACACGTCCGCGGAAGAACCGCACGACCTCGTCAAATTCAAGCAGGAGATCGTCCCGCAGGAACACCTCTGGCAAACCGGTGGCGTGGAGGAATTGTTCCACCACGTGCCGGCTGGTGATCCGGGTCCATTTCTGGCGGGCGGCTTCCTCGCCCAGGCGCTGCACAAAAGCCACGGTTTTGCCCGGGAACGAGTGGTAGGGGAGGAAGCGCTGGTGCAAGCGGTAAACCAAAGCGCGGGCCTCAGGATCAGAATCCAGGTGATGGTTGCGGCCGACCGATTCAAACACGCGCCCAAGGGCATCCATGGCTTCGCTGTCGTCGAAGGGTGGCACCACGAGGATTTGAAACACATCCGCAAAGCCAGGTAAAAGCCGGCGGCACGCCTCCAGCTCTGCGGGGGTGGCTTCCGTCACCAGCCGGAGTTCAGAGCGCTGGAGATATGGCAGTAGGAAAGCCGCGATACTGTCGGCCGGACCCTGGCCCCCGAGCTGGACGAGATCCAGCAAATTTTCCATCCCCAGGATGCCACTGAAGCCGCCCAGCTCATCGATGATCCGCTCGCAGCGTTCCTCCCATTGGCCCAGGTATTTCATGCCGGCAATCAATCGGGCGGCATTGGTCAGCCACACCCGGTTGGCGGGCCCGCTTTCGGCAGTGCTGGAGCGTTGCAGCCGCCGGGCCGCCTCGGCCAGCAGGGTGGTCTTGCCCACCCCGGCCTCTCCCACCAGGATCACGCTGGCTTTTTCCCGCGTGAGGCGGGAGAGCAATTGGTCGACCAAGGCTTGGCGGCCCCAAGCCTGGCCAAACCGGGCCGCTTGGTCCCGGCCGGAGGTCATCGTCTCCGCCACGGCCGCCAGTTGGGGGCATTGCTCCTGGATGGAAGGCGGGTGCCCGTTGGACAACCAGGCGCTGGTTTTCACCACCAAATCCCGCAGCTCGACTTCAGCCGGCGGCCAGTGCCGCACCAATTGCCGGGGGGTGAGCTCCCGCAATTGGTTGTTCACAAAGTGGCTCACCAAGACGGGCAGATCCTGGCCGGCGTTGAAATCAAACCGCAGCCCCAGGGTGGGCAGCGAGCAAATCGAGGCTCCATTGGCCTGCTGGCCGCACACGCCGGGCAGGCGCAGCCGGATCGCCTCCGGGCAGGGGTAAACACGATCTTCCTCCTGGTATTGGGGCCGCACCTCGATTTTGAACCACACCAGCTTGGGCTCCTCAAAATCGAAGGTGGGGGACCAATACATTTTCCGGCGCATCCACTCGAGCAGTTCCGTCAACTGGCGTAGCGCCTCATCCGCGGTGGCCGCGGTGGCCACACCGCTTTTGGGGTCCTCAGCCAGGCAGGCGGTCCACACTCCGGGACTATTTGGCCAGCATAATACAGGAACATGAGCTTGCGCAGCCATGGGTCGAAATGGTCATTCCCGGCATTTCTGGGCAATGGGTATCCGGCGGCCCAGGCCGAAGGCTTTGGAGGTCACTTTCAGGCCGGGTGCAGCCTGTCGGCGCTTGTATTCGGCGCCATTGATCAGCTTCACCACGCGCTGCACCACGGCGGGCTCATGCCCGGCCGCCACTATTTGCCGGGGTGATTTCCCCTCCACCACGTAAGCCTCCAGGATGGCATCCAGCACCTCGTAGGGCGGCAGGGAATCCTGGTCCGTCTGGTTGGGCCGCAATTCCGCCGAGGGCGGCTTGGTGATGGACGCCTGGGGGATGATCTCCCGCTCCTGGTTGATCCACCGGGCCAGCCGGTAAACCATCATTTTTGGAACATCGCTGATGACCGCCAGGCCGCCGCACATGTCGCCGTATAAAGTACAATACCCCACGGCCATCTCGCTTTTATTGCCCGTGGTGAGGAGGAGGGATCCGAATTTATTGGAAACCGCCATCAGAATCACTCCCCGCAGCCGGGCCTGGACATTTTCCTCCGTCACATCCTCGGGCCGGCCGGCAAAGACGGGCTGCAGCTGCTCCTTGAGTGTGAGAAAAGCGGATTGAATGGGGACGACTTCATAGCGGATGCCCAGGTTGTGGGCCAGTTCCCGGGCATCATCCAGGCTGCCTTGGGAGGAAAACTGCGAAGGCATCGAAATGCCAAGCACATTTTCCGGGCCCAGCGCTTCCGCCGCCAGGCAGGCCACCAAAGCCGAATCAATGCCGCCGCTGAGCCCCAGCACGGCGGATTTGAAGCCGCACTTGTGCAAATAATCGCGCACGCCCATGACCAGGGCATGGTAAAGCATCTCCTCTTCCCCGGCGTCCGACTCGGCCACCGAATGCGCTGCCTCCGTGTCCACTGTGAGCCAGTCTTCGGCAAACCTGGCTCCCCGCGCAAGCAACCCGCCGGAGGCATCCAAAACCAGGCTGGCACCGTCAAAAATCAGCTCGTCGTTGCCGCCCGTGAGATTGCAGTAAACCAAGGGACAGCGGGCCTTGGCGGCCAGGCTGGAGAGCATCAGGCGCCGGGTATGGTTTTTGCCCAGGTGCCAGGGGGAGGCCGAGATGTTGAACAACAGGGTGGCACCGGCCGCTACCAATTCCATGGCTGGATTGCGCCGGTAGCGCCGGTCCCGCCAAAAATCCTCGTCATTCCAGATATCCTCGCAAATGGTCACCCCGATGCGGTGCCCGGAGAATTCCACCGGCAGGTTTTCCGTGGCGGGTTCAAAATACCGGTCCTCGTCGAAAACATCGTAAGTGGGCAGCAGGGTTTTGGTGCGGGTGGCCAGGATTCGCCCATGCTGCATGAGAGCGGCCGCGTTGGTCGTCTCCCGGCCCGGCCGGGTGGCGTTCCGGCCCACGTATCCGGCCAGCAAACCGGTGGTGCAGGTGGCGGCGGCGAGCCGGTCCACAACGGCCAGGTTTTGTTCCACGAAATCCGGCCGCAACAATAAATCACGGGGGGGATACCCTGCCACGGCCAACTCCGGCAACACCACCAAATCCACCCCTTCCCTAACCCCACGCTGGTAGGCGGCCTGGATCCTGGCCTCGTTGCCCTGCAGATCCCCCACCACGGTATTTATTTGCGCCAGGGCGATTTTCATTGCCTGCCAAAAAAGGTTTCCTGCAGTGCGCCACGCTCCGTGCGCAAGACGGTGCCCGGTTTCACCTGGTGCCGCTCGAACCACCCTTGCGGCACTTCCAGCACGTAAACTATTTGGTTGCTCTTGGCCACGATGGAAGTTTCATCAAAAGGCTTCATGTCGTAAATTTCCAGGATGACACCCTCGGCGTCGATGTAGGCGCAGGACAGCGGCACCTTGGTGTTTTTCATGTAAAAGGAGGCCTGATGCGGCCGTCCCATGACAAACAGCATCCCTTCCGTCTCGGCCATGGACTCGCGGAACATCATGCCCGTTTGCAATTCCAAGGGGCGCATGGCAATTTCGGTGCTCAGCTCATGCGGCCCCAGATAGATTTTCATGGTGTGCAACCGGGGTTGAGCCTGGGTTGGCACAGGCGGAAAGCCGGCCTCAACCAGCGGCGGATTTTCCGCTTTCCGGCATCCAACCACCAGGCCGGCCATCAACCACGATGAAACAAATAAACGACGCAAATCCATCACTCCAGCATGCGATTTATTCCGATGGCTTTCAACCTTTGCGTTAGGTTACTCTTCACAGACTCTTGACACCCCAACCCTTGGTATGTTAGTTAAGACCCATCCACAAGATGCTGTGGATAGGTTCCCTTTATGCGATGTCCGAAATGTGGTTGCCAGGAAGATAAGGTCGTTGATTCACGTTCCTCCCGTGAAGGGGCCATTATCCGGCGGCGCCGGGAGTGCTTGGGTTGCCAGTATCGTTACACCACCTACGAACAGATCGAGCATGAAAACCTTCTGGTGGTGAAAAGGGACGGCCGCCGGGAGGAGTTTTCCCGTGAGAAACTGCTCTCCGGCCTTAAAAAAGCCTGCCAAAAACGTCCCATCAGCCCCAAAGTTATCGAAGAAGTAGTCGACAAAATCGCGACCGAGATCTCGGAACAATTCGAACGGGAAGTGCCCGGGGGGGAGATCGGCGAGCGGGTGATGCGTGAACTGCGCCTTTTGGACGAGGTGGCCTATGTCCGGTTTGCCAGCGTTTACCGCCGGTTCCAGGAAGCCACCGAATTTGTGAAAGAAGTCAGTCGCCTGGGCGCCAACCCATGATCCAGCTGGATTCTGATTACTTGGTTTTGCAGGCGGAAAACGGCGAATGCTTTTTCTGCACTCCGGAAGGTTTGAGCGTTGAGATTTTGGGTGATTGGGCCAGCGGTTTGGAACCGGAATTGATCCAGAACGCAGCTGAAGCCGTCTGGCATCATTTCAAGAAAGACAAAAGCCGGGAGGTGGTTCCCGTCCGGGAGTTTTCAGAAATGCTGGAGAACGCCCTGCGCGGGTTGGGTTTGATCGCCCCCAAAGCCGTGGAGATTGATTTGCTCCAGGTTGCCGCCCAGGCCGGGGTGCGTTTTGAGCTGGGCTTTTTTACTGATTTGCGCACGGAATTGAAAAAGAACCTGGCCGCTTCGCCGGTGCAAATCCGTTTCATCCATCTCCGGGAAAGCGCCAAACAACTGGCCGGTTGCCGCCGCTGGAATCAAGCCTGCGGGGAAATGCACGCCAGGATCCTGGATTTCCTGAGGGGTGCCTGGGATACCGATGCCCGCGCCAGCCAGGCCTTGTTGATCATTCAATAGTTTCCAAACCCATGAGCAAAAGCATCTTCCAAAAAATAATCGACCGCGAAATCCCGGCCAAAATCGCCTACGAAGACGATCTGGTTCTGGCCTTTCACGACATCAACCCCCAAGCGCCGGTGCATGTGCTGATCATCCCCAAAAAGCCGATCACTCGCATCGCCGAGGCCAGGCCGGAAGACCACACCGTCCTGGGGCATCTCCTGCTCAAAGCCGGCTTGGTGGCTGCCCAGCTGGGCTTGAAGGAGTCCGGATTCCGCCTCGTCTTCAACAACGGCCGCGACGCCGGGGAAGCCGTGCCCCATTTGCATTGCCACCTGCTCGGTGGGCGGGCGATGACCTGGCCGCCCGGTTGATGGGGCATCTGGCCTCGGCCTTATCCATCCAAAGAGCGCCTGGCCCAGCGTAATTTAGCGCTGGCCGCGCGGGGGTTGGATTGGATTTCCGCAGCCTTGGGGCGAATGGGCTCATCCGCAATCGCTTCATAGAGGCCATTTTGCCGGCTGGCTTGAAAAAACTTCTTCACCCGGCGGTCCTCCCCGGAGTGAAAAGTGAGCACCGCCACGCAGCCTCCCGGCTTGAGGCAGGACGGGAGGAACCGCAGGAAAGTTTCCAACGCGGAAAACTCATCATTCACCGCAATTCGCACCGCTTGGAAAACCCTTTGGAGGGTGGCTTTTTGCTCTGCTTCGGAGAATTTTCCCACCGCCGACAACGCCTCCCGAACCACCTCCGCCAGACCACGGGTAGTGGCCAGGGGCTCCCGCGATTGCTGGGCGATGATTTGGGCCGCAATCGCCTCCGCCCGCGGCTCATCGGCATTCTCCGCCAGCATCCGGGCCAGCCCATCCTGGTCTTGCTTGCCCAGCCATTCTGTGGCGGGCAGCCCTTTCCGGGGATTCATGCGCAAATCCAGCGGACCATCGTGTTTGAAGGAAAACCCACGTTCAGGATTATCAAGCTGCATGGAAGAGCAACCCAAATCGGCGAGAATGCAATCCACCCCTTCCAATCCCTCCGTGGCCAGGATCCTGGGCAGCGCGGCAAAATTGGAATGGTGCACTCGCAACGCCTCCGCAGCAATGCCAGCCGCGCGCAGGCGGGCCTCCGTTTTAGGCAGTTCCAGCGGATCGGTGTCCAGGCCCACTAATAGGCCGCCTGGCTGAATACATTCCAGCATGGCCCGGGCGTGCCCGCCATAGCCCAAGGTGGCATCCGCCACGGTCATTCCGGGCTTGAGCTGAAACAGCTCCAGGATCTCGGCCAGGCATATCGGCCGGTGCATGCCGGCGGGTGTTTTGCCCGCCGCCAGCACCTGCGCCACTGTTTCCGGATAGCGGCTGGCGTTCAGCTCCTTGTATTTTTCCGCAAACCGGCGGGGATGGTTTCCAGAATAACGCGGCCGGCGGCGTGGTTTTCCGGGGGATTCTGGATTCATAAAGTGATTGATTATCGATAAAACTACCCGCTTGCTGATAAAAACGGCGGTACCATCCGGAGCGCCATTTCCGCAGGGGCACAAAACCGTTGTCATCCCTGCGGAAAAAACGTAGTCTGCCCCCATGCCATGGGCAAGGATTATCGCTCGAGCCTGTGGGGAAGTGGAATTGACCGCGTCGCGAAGTGAACCGAGATATTCGACCTGGTAACTATGAATATATTGATTTGTGATCCCGTATCGCCCAAAGGCATCGCTTTATTGCAGCAACGTCCCGAGTTCAAGGTCAGTGTATTGACCCGCAAGCATTCGGAGGATGAGCTGCTCCCCTTGGTGGGGGAAATGAACGCGCTGGTGGTGCGTTCAGAGACCAAGATCACACGTCGCGTCATTGAGGCGGCACCCAGGCTCAAAGTCGTGGGGCGGGCCGGGGTGGGCGTGGACAACGTGGATGTGGAAGCCGCCACCCAGAAAGGGATCGTGGTGATGAACACGCCTGGCGGCAACACCATCTCCACCGCCGAATTGACCTTTTCCATGCTGATGTCCCTGGCCCGCAAAATCCCGCAGGCCAACCAGTCCATGAAAGCCGGGGAATGGAACCGCAAGGCCTACCAGGGAGTGGAATTGAATGACAAGACGCTCGGCATCATCGGCTTGGGCCGCATTGGCACGGAAGTCGCCCGCCGGGCGCTGGCCTTTGGCATGAAAGTGTTGGCTTACGATCCCTACATCTCGGCGGCGCGGGCCAAGGCGCTACAGATCCAGGTGGCCGATTTGGACACCATCTACCAGCACAGCGATTTCATCACGGTCCACATCCCGCTGACCGACGAGACCAAAGGCATGCTCAATACCGCCACCTTCGCCAAGATGAAAAAAGGGGTGCGGATACTCAATTGCGCCCGCGGCGGCATCATCAAGGAAGAGGACCTGGCTCCAGCCATTCAAAGCGGCCAGGTGGCGGGAGCCGCCCTGGACGTTTACGAAACCGAGCCACCCCCGGCCAATTTCCCGCTGCGGGATCTGCCCCAGGTGATCATGACCCCCCACTTGGGCGCCAGCACCACCGAGGCCCAGGATAATGTGGGCATCGAAGTGGCCGAAGCCATCATCGATTTCCTGCTCACGGGAGCCGTGCGCAACGCCGTCAACCTGCCAAACCTGGACGCGAAAACTTTCGACCTGGTCAAACCCTACCTCAACCTGGGCGAGAAACTGGGCCGCCTGCTGGGGCAGTTGGCCCCCAAACGCAACGAGCGCCTGGTGGTGACTTACGGTGGCAAGGCCACCGAAGTGCCCACCGACCCCATCACCCGCTCGATCCTCAAGGGCTTCCTCAAGCCCGTAGCCGGGGACGATGTCAATTACGTGAACGCCACCGTCACCGCCCAGACCATCGGGCTGGTGGTGGAAGAAACCAAATCCAATGAGGAAACGGATTTCAGCGAGTGGCTGCATGTGGCAGCCCACTCGGACGGCCAGTCCGTGTCGGCAGCGGGGACCGTTTTCAGCGCGCGCCATTACCCCCGGATTGTGCGCATCAACAGCCAGCCCGTGGAAATCGATCCCAAGGGCGTATTGTTCCTCATGAACAACAAGGATCGGCCCGGCATCGTGGGCCACCTGGGCAGCCTGATGGCGAAATACAAGGTGAACATCGCCAGTATGAGCCTGCACCGGAACGCGGCGGGCGGCCAGGCTTTGGCGGTGTTGAACCTGGATAGCGTGCCACCCGCCGAACTGCTCGCGGAATTGCAGCAGGATCCCGACATCACCAACATCCGCGTCCTCCAATTATAAACCGGGGCGCAGTCGGATCTCGAGCCACGGCTCCCCGCCCCCTGGCTTGAAAGGCACCAGCGGGCAAAAGTTACCTTTTGAACTATGCGTAAATTGACTCTTTTTTGCGGGCTGGCCGGGCTGGCTGGGCTGGCCTTGACCATTTCCATCCCGGCGGCGGACCCGGCCAATCCGGGCGCCCGCACCAGCCCCACGGTGGCCAGCCTCTTTGGCGACAAAGTCCTGGCGCGCGGCAAAGGTTTTGAAATCCGGGAGAGCCAGGTGGAGGAAGCTTTCACCGCTTTTCGGGCCACCGCCGCCGCCACCGGCCGCTCCATTCCTGAACGCCAGCGTTCAGAAGTGGAAAAGGAAACCCTCGACCGGCTGATCAACGTGCAATTACTGCAGGCCAAAGCCACCGCCCGGGATCGTTCCCGGGCCCAGGACTTGGGTGAACAAGCCATTGCCCAATACCGCACCCGTTTCCCTAATGATGCCGCCTTCAAACGCCAGCTGATCGCCTACGGCATTTCCTACGATAAATTCCGCGACCGCATTATCGAGGAATCCCTGTTCAGTGAAATCCTGAACCGCGAGATCAAAATGAACATCAAAATCGCCGATGAAGCGGTGATGAAGTTCTACCAGGAGAATCCCTCCTTGTTCAGCCGCCCGGAAATGGTGCGGGTGAGCCATATCCTGCTCGTGACCGACGATCCCATCACCCGCCAGCCGATGCCCGAGCCGATCCGCGAGGAGCGCCGCCAAATCGCCGAGAAACTTTCCGCCAAGCTGAAAGCCGGCGAGGATTTTGGCAAGCTGGCCCGGGAGTATTCCCAGGATCCCAAATCGCGCATGAACGGTGGGGAGTTGCCCCCCTTCCCCAAGGGCCGCCTGATGGCGCCTGAATTTGATGAAGCCGCCTTCAACATGACCCCCGGGCAGATCAGCGGGATTGTCGAAACCCGTTTTGGTTTTCACCTCATCAAGCTGCACGAAAAAATCCCCGCCCAGTCCGTGTCCGTGCTGGATGCTGCCAAGGAAATCAAGGAAGTGCTGGCCGATCAGGAGTTGCAGAAGCTGCTGCCCGGCTATTTCAAGAAACTCCAGGAGGATGCCAAAGTCGAGATCCTGGATCCGAACCGCAAACCGTAATTGCCCCGTCCGCTGGGTGCTCCCCCTGGGCGGTAGGCGCCCGCCACCAACCGGGGGCGGCCTGCGGGGGCACAAACCCATGGACGAAGCCCAATTCCAACAGTTTTACCCGCTGGTTTTCAGCTGGATCCAGCAAACGGTGGCCGATCATGCCGGGCGGGCCCGGCCGGTGGCCTCCGCCCACTTCCCACGGTTGCCTTCCTATTTCCAGCCAGCAACGCTCGCCTCCGCCAGGTTCGTGGCGGTGGCCGCCACTCCCACGCCACCGCTTTCCGAACTGGGCTTGGACCAATTCTCCGACTTTGAAAATATCGCCGCCGCCGGCATCACCTACCTGGACACCATCTTTGTGCTCGAATCGCTGGTGGATGACGAGTCCTTGTTTTTCCACGAGCTGGTCCATGTGATTCAATGGGGGATTTTGAGGCCGGAACGGTTTCTTTTGGCCTACGCCGAGGGCCTGGAGCAGAAAGGCTACCGGCAAAGCCCGCTGGAGGCCATGGCTTATGCCGCCGGGGATTTATTCCAAAGCCAGTCCAGGCCGTTCGCCGTGGAAGAATGGGTGGAAACCCGGCTTGAAATGGCGCCTTAGGCCCAATGCCGTTTAGAAAATCATGAAAGAATCCGGGATATTTCATATTCGGGAGCCCCTGTTTGATATGAGTTTTCAAGCAGGCGCGGCCAACTACTGACCGGCTGGCGCAAGGCGCGAGGACAGGAGCGCTGGCGT
>CAIMWS010000060.1 GCA_903845125.1 uncultured Verrucomicrobiota bacterium | reverse complement strand
GGGGAAACAGAATTCCAGGAGAGGCTGCAGGTATTTCTCCAGCGCCTCTTTCCACGGGCTGTCGAACTGATCGTTTTCGCTTTTCATCGCCAACGGGCATTAGGTCAGGGCTGGGACATAAGGCTACCGTCGACTGGCGGACTGTCAATCGCCGGTTTTGATATGCTGCGGGGGGGAATAGTCTGGGCAGGTTCCCGACCAGCGCAACCACGAGGGATTGGAGGCGGTTGAGAGCAAACAGGCGTTTTTGTTCTCTTTTCGTCCTTGGCGACTATGCCCCCGGCTCCCCAGACCGGGGCCGCCAGATATTTTTCCGCCTCCTTCCAGCTTTTAATGAAAGACAATGTTAATGCATTAAGACACTTAAGTTCTCCTCCCTTCTGATCCTTCTTACCTTCTTGTGTGTGTTCGGCAGCTGTTCGCGAGCTGTTCGCGAGCTGTTCGTTTACCTGTTCGCTCTTTTGCCAGCCAGCCCAGTTAGTGATTGTGATCCAACGACTTCGGACGCCGCCGAGCTGTTCGATTTGCTGTTCGGTTTCCATCAGGTTCAGCAGCCGCTCGATTTTGGAGGCATTCATCCCGGTCCGCTCCGCCAGGCGATCCCGGCTGGTGATCAACTGGCCCGGCTGGAGGGTGATTTCCCTGCCCTGGAATATCACCCGCAGGCCGGCGCCGGAGTGGTTGGCCAGCAGCAGGAGCGTGGCCCACAGGTGGAACCAGCCCGGATGCGCCAGGCGCGGATGCTCCAGGAGTTGCCGGTGCAGTTTGATCCAGCCTTGATTCATGGCTGCCTTGATGGTTGTTGGTGCATGCTGTTGTGTTTTGTTGTGTTTCGGCAGGCCTCCCTTTGCGGAAGCCTCCCCGGCGGCCACGGTTGCCCGCCTCCGCCACGGTGCAGCATGAGCCAAGGGGGTGGAACCGCCTAATCTTCTTTGGACTGGGTGGACTCGATTGCGGAAAATGATGGGCCTACACCCTGCCGGGGTGTTTTGTCTGGTCGGAAAGCACGACCAATCCCCTGGCCTGAACGCGGCCTCCCCTTGCCATTTTTCTGGCAACCCCCGATTTTTTGCCCGAACCTGGTTGACATAAACCATACCGCCGGGTATCTTGGTCCCAGATATCCACAACCAATATTTGTCCGGTGCCAAATCACTCGCCAGAGATGCCGTTGAAGCTGGCGGAGAGCGCTTTCAAGCTGTTCTCCCGCCATGGTATTGATCAAGTGAGCCTGGATCAGGTGGCGGCCCGGGCGGGTGTGACCAAAGGCAGCCTGTACTGGCATTTCAAGTCCAAGCACGAGGTGGTCAAAGCGGCTTGCGCCCATTACTACCGGACCTACCTGCGCCGGATCAATGTCGATGCCGCAGCCATCAGCAACCCTCTCCAACGGTTGGAACATATCCTGCGCCTGTCCGTGCGGACCTGCCTGCTCGATGCCGAAAACCGCATCTTCACCATGGAAATATTCACGCGGTCGATCCACGACGAGGAAATCCGCCAGGGTTGGCGGCAGTTTTACGACAGCGTGCGGGAGTTTTACATCGGTTTGGTGGAGGCGGCCCGGTTGGCGGGGGATCTGGATGTTTCCGATCCCGAAGCGAGCGTGAACCTGATGCTGGAAACCATGGAAGGCATCAAATTGCGAGCCATGTTTGAGGCGCACATCTGTTCCCCAGCCGAGGAGTCCAAGATAATCGCCGGTTTGAAGCACATCCTCGGGATCGAGCGCCAACGGGTGCTGGTTGGCTGATTCCGGGGGCCCAAGATGATTTTCCCATCTGAACCATACTAAAGAGTACTGAAAAAACCCAAAAACAAACCCAAAAATATCCATATGATAGAAAAGCCCCAGAAAACGCTCAACCGGGTTCCGGCCCGGATCAAACACGGCTTGGTGCTGGGATGCCTGGCGATGGCTGCCACCCTGGCCAGCGCGCAGACCACCAACATCGCCTATCGCGTGCCAGCCGGCACCGAGGGCAACCAGGCTTTCGGTGGCTCGCTCGGCATGGACTTCGATGTGGCTAATCCCATTGTGATCACCAAGCTCGGGGTCTTTGACGACCTGTCCGATGGACTGAAGGTGCCGATCACCGCCCGGCTTTTTGACCGGGCGACCCAGACGGAACTGGCCTTCATCGAGTTCACCCCCGAGGATTCCGGCACGCTGGTGAACGGCAGCCGGTTCAAAGCCCTGCCCCAGCCAATCACCCTCGACATCGGATTCCAAGGCACGATCGAGGCTGAGGGATACGGCGCGGATGAGCGCTTGCGCAACGGCATGAACAATACGAACAACATCGTCTGGACTACCGACGATGGCAGCGGTTCGCTGGTGTTCGTGGGCCTGTCGCGCTGGGGCACCGCCGGCGCGTTCCCCACCACGGTGGATGAAGGGCCGGCGGCCCGCTTCGCCGCAGGCACTTTTGAATACAAGACGACTCCCCCACTGAAGCCCGGCGCTCCGAAAGTAAAGACGCTGGCGGGCGACCAGCAGGTGGTGTTGTCCTGGGATCCGGTGACCCTGCCGATGGCGGCCGCCACTTACAATGTGTTGAGGGCGCCGGTGGGTTCGGACAACTTTGCCAGGATCGGGACCACCAGCACCACCAACTACACCGATCAGCCATTGCCCAATGGCGTGGAGTACCGCTACCAGGTCCAGGGCGTTTCCAGCACGGGCAAGGTGGGCGTCAATTCCGCCACAGTGAACTCGGCGGCCTTCAAAGTGGCGGATGGCCGCTACATCGCCTACCAGGTGGAAGCCGGGTGGGTGGGCAACCAGGCGTTCAGTGGGAGTCTCGGGATGGATTTCAACGTGGTGAACACGATCATAGTGACGCGCCTGGGGGTGTATGACGATGGCACCGACGGCTTGAAGCTGCCCATCACCGCCCGTTTGTGGGACCGGGCCACCCAGGCCGAAGTGGCCTCGGTGGAATTTACCGCTGAAAACCCCGGCACGCTGATCCGCGGCAGCCGGTTCAAGGATCTGACCGCGCCCGTGAAACTGGAGGCTGGCTTCCAGGGGATCATTGCGGCGGAGGGGTATGGAGCCGACGAAAAGGTATTTAATAGCGGCGGCAAAACCAACCAGATGCCCTGGGTTCTTGAAACCGGCAATGGCTCGCTGCTGTTCACGGGTAGTTCCCGTTACGGGGTCATCGCCGGCGTGTTTCCGGAAGGCCTCGACGGCGGTCCCGCCGCGCGCTATGCGGCTGGCACTTTCGAGTATGAAACCACGCCACCCGCCCTGCCGGGCACCCCCATCGTGTCCATCAACCAGATATCCCAAGATCAGAAAGCCACCTTGACCTGGCTGGCGGTGACGAATCCGCTGCCCGCCGCCAAATACCAGGTGTTCCGCACCGGGGACACCAACCTGGACTTCGTTAAGATTGCCGAGGTTGCCGAATTGCAATACACCGACACCGGTTTGACCAATGGCATCACCGTCTATTACCAGGTGCGGGCCGTGAGTGCCGGTAACACCAATGGTAATTTTTCCGCCATGGTTTTCACCACCCCCGCCAAGCGGGCCGGGGGCATCGCCTACCAAACTCCCGCAGGGCAGCCTGGCAACCAGGCTTTTGGCGGCTCACTGGGCATGGATTTCGATGTCTATTTCCCCATCAAAGTCACCAAGCTGGGGGTATTTGATGAAAACTCCGACGGCTTGAACCTGACGATCAATGCCGCCCTTTTCGATCGCACCACCACCAAATCACTGGTCAAACTGGAGTTCACCACCGCCGAGCCCGGCGAATTGATCGGTGGCAGCCGGTTCAAAACTTTGGCCACGCCCATTATTTTGCCGGCCGGATTCAAAGGCTGCATGGTGGCCTGGGGATACGGCACCGGGGAGCAGTTGTTCAATACGGGAGGCACGGCTGCCAACGTGGCCCTGTTGCAGAACTTCGATGGCGCCTCCATCATGTTTGTGGGCACCAGTCGGTACAGCGTCACCCCCGGCAATTATCCGGAAAGTGCGGATGGCGGACCGGCCGCCCGGTATGCCGCCGGAACCTTCGCGTTTGAGGTCGCGTCCGAGCCGCCCAAACTCAGCGCCACCCTGGCCAGCGGCAAGTTGGTGATCACCTGGGCCGGCGGCGGAGTGCTCCAAAAAACTACCGATATTGCCGGCAGTTGGACCGACACCGACCTGCAGTCCGGGGCGGCCATCCCGGTCGCGGGCGACCGCGCGTTTTACCGGGTCAAACAATGACCATCAGCGGATAAACTCTGAATCAAGATCCGCCGGCGTGCAGGCGCCTGGACCGCAGGTGTCAACGCCGGCGGATCGAATTTTGCCTTATGAAAACCCCAAAGTCCGGCAATCGGCGCCTTTCCCAAACCAGTCGGCCGGCCAAAAACCTTGAGGTTCCGGCCTTTACCTTGATTGAATTGTTGGTGGTGATCGCCATCATCGCCATTCTCGCCAGCATGTTGTTGCCGGCTTTGACCAAGGCAAAACTCAAGTCCGAGCAGGCCTACTGCCTGAACAACCAAAAACAGATCGGCCTGGCGGTGGCCCTCTATGCCCAGGACAACAACCAGCGTTTCCCCCTCTGCCAGAATTGGGGGCGGGCCTGGGGCACCGATCACGCGCTGCGCACGGACAGCATGTGGATGCCGGAGTTGCTGGAACGTTACCTGGGCAAGAACAAAGCCAAGCCCACTAATTACACGGCTAAAGTCATCGATACTCCCCAGCGCGGCACTTTCACCTGCCCCACCGGGGTCAGAACCAAAGACCCCGCCGCGGGCATGATGCAGAACCTGGTCCGGGACAATGACCATGTGACCTACGTGTGGAACCATATTTATTTGAGCCGGGATGGTTCGACTTACGTGACGGAACGGCCGGTGAGCGGACGGAAGGATAACCAGGTGGCCAGCCCCTCCCGGGCGGTGCTGCTTTGGGAAATGCCCTATTGGACGCCCAGCAAATCGGCCCATCGGGACGCCCTCAACCTGGTTTATGCCGACACCCATGCCGCCTTGGAAAAACGGAATCCCAAGGAATTCGACTGGTGGGCCTATCACAGCCGGCGCGGTTGGGATGATAACTTCCCCACCGGGATCACCCAATAATGAATCCGGCCGCAGCGGGAAGGGCAGGGGAGGGAAGGCGGGCCTCGTTGACACCCGCCCCCCGCTTCCTTACCGTGGTCCTATGAGCCTGGTGGCGGACAAAACTGTAAAAATCTGGATGGAGGCTGAATTGCCGGCCCGGCCCGGGGATGGCCATGTCCACGAGGGGGTGCGAGGCGAAATGATCCTGAATCCCAAAGATAATTTCCAGCCCTCGCCCATCGGCCAGGGGCTGAAGCCAGGTAAAAGACCGCTTTAAAACCTGCGCTGGGGAATGGAATTTACAAATATGAAAAAACTATGGATTTTTACGGCCCTTTGCGCCTTGGCTGCCGGGCCGCTGCTGGCGGCGGATAAAAAAATTGTGCTGATCGCCGGGGCCGGCAGCCATGGCACGGGATCGCACGAACACCTGGCTGGCTGCAAACTGTTCCAAAAATGCCTGGCGGGCATTCCGGGGGTCCAGGTGGAGGTGGTCAAAGGCTGGCCGGAATCACCGGCGGTGCTGGCGGAAGCGGCGGCGGTCGTCATTTACGCCGATGGCGAAGGCGCCCACCCGGCCTTGCGCCAGGATCGCCTGCAAACCCTGGCGGACAGCGTGCGCCGGGGGGCGGGCTTTGCCTGCCTGCATTACGCGGTGGCCGTTCCCAAAAACCAGGGCGGCCCGGAGTTCCGGCAATGGATGGGGGGGTATTACGAAACCTACTGGTCCGTGAATCCCACCTGGGAGGCGGAGTTCAAGGCGCTGCCGGATCACCCCGTGGCCCGCGGGGTGAAGCCGTTTAAAATCCTCGATGAATGGTATTACCATATGCGGTTTGTGGACGGCCTCCAGGGGGTGGTGCCGATCCTCAGCGCCCTTCCGCCGCGGGACACCTTGAGCCGTCCGGACGGCCCCCATGAAGGGAATCCCGCGGTCCGGCGCGCCATCCAAAACGGCGAGATCCAGCCGGTCATGTGGGTCCATGAAAATGCCGATGGGCAGCGTGGTTTTGGGTTCACCGGCGGCCACTTCCATGCCAATTGGGCCAATGATAATTTCCGCAAGGCGGTTTTGAACGCCATCTTATGGATCGCCAAAGTCGAAGTCCCTCCCCAAGGGGTGGCTTGCCCCGTGACGCTGGCGGAGGTGAATGCCTTGTGTGAAAACAAATAGCCAACCCGGTTCCGCCGGCCAATTATAAATCATCCCATAAACCAGTTATGAAATCCCACTCCACCCCCAACCGCCGCCAGTTTTTAGCCCAGGCCATGCTGCTGGCCGCGGCGCCCTCGATCATGCCTTCCCTGGCCATGGGGCAAACCGCCTCGGCCGGGACCAAAAACCAAACCATCCGGGTGCTCCTGGTCACCGGCCAGGAATACCCCGGCCATCCCTGGAAGCAGACCGCCCCGGTGCTGGCGGAGCAGTTGCAAAAGGATGCCCGCCTCCAGGTGCGTACCGTGGAAGATCCCCATTGCCTCGATTCCGAGGCCATCCTCCGTTACGACGTGATCCTGCTCCACTTTATGAATTGGGAGCAGCCGGCCCCGGGTGAGAAGGCGCGGGAAAATCTCCGCCGCGCCATTGAAAACGGCAAAGGCCTGGGCTTGGTCCATTTCGCCTGTGGCGCGTGGCAGGACTGGCCGGAATTCCGCAATCTGGCGGGCCGGGCCTGGGATCCCAAGCTGCGCGGCCATGATCCCCGCGGCCCGTTCCGCGTGGAGATCTGCACTCCGGGCCACCCCATCGGCCAGGGCCTGAAGGATTTTGAGACCGATGACGAACTCTACACCTGCCTGGCGGGGGACCGGCCCATTGAAGTCGTCGCCCAGGCGCGTTCCAAGGTGGATGGCAAGAATTACCCCATGGCCTTTGTCCTGAATTATGGCAAGGGGCGGGTATTCCACTGCGTGCTGGGCCACGATGCCAAGGCGCTGCAGCCCGAGGGGGTTGGCGAGCTCTATCGCCGTGGCTGCCGCTGGGCTGCCGGGGCTTGATATAATCCGGCCCGGCAATCCACCGTGCCCACGGAACCCGCCGGCTCCGGCGCCCGGGTGGGCGCCGCTCCTTGCCGGTATCCCCTTTGGGGATCGGAACTGGTTGGGCGCCGGCGCCACCATTCCCGGATGGCCCGGGGCGGCGGTTTCCCGTTCGCCTCCTGCACGCTTTGATTATTTGAAATTATGAAACCAATTGTGAAAACCAATCGCCGGCAGTTTTTGGCCCGGGCGGCCATGGTGGCCGCGGCCCCCTGCATCATCCCCGCTTCCGCTTTGTGCCGGGCGGATCGTCCGGCTCCCAGCAATCGGATCCACGTGGGCTTCCTGGGTGTGGGCGGAAGGGGCATGGACCACGTCAACGGCTTGGGTTATTTCAAACAGGTCCAAATGCTGGCGGTTTGCGACACCTTCAAATCCAAGCGGGAACAGGCCCGGCAGCGCGTGGAGCAGGTGTATGCCCAGGCCAGGGCGGCGGGCACTTATCGAGGCTGCCAGGCCACCCCCGATTTCCGGGAGATCATCCAGCGGCCGGACATCGATGCCGTGGTCATCGCCGCGCCGGAGAATTGGCATGCCATCATGAGCATCAGCGCCGCCCGGTGCGGGAAGGACGTCTATTGTGAGAAAGCCATGTCGCTCACCGTTGCGGAAGGCCGGGCCGTGGTGGAGGCGGTCCGGCGGTTTGGCCGGGTATTCCAAACGGGGACCCAGCAGCGCTCGGATCACAATTTCCGGCTGGCGTGCGAGCTGGCCCGCAATGGGTACCTGGGTCGGTTGCACACGGTGCAGGTGGCGGTCCCTGGCGGGCGCAGCCTGCCGCTGATGCCGGTGGCCCCGGTGCCGGCGGACCTGGATTACGATCTCTGGCTGGGGCCTGCGCCCTTCTCCCCCTACACGGACAACAAATGCTCCTATAACTGGTATTTCATCTACGATTATTGTGTGGGCTGGATCCAATCGTGGGGCGTCCACCACATCGACATCGCCTTGTGGGGAGCGCCCGCCTTGCAGGCCTCCCGGCTGGACCTCAGCGGCAGCGCCGTTTTCCCCAGCGAGGGACCGGCCAACACCTCGATCACCTGGCAGGTCGAGTGCCAGACCCCGGAGGGATTGAAGCTGCAGTTTTCCGACGATGGTTTCCGCCGCCACGGCTGCCGCTTTATCGGCGATAAAGGTTCGGTGCTGGTGGATCGCGGGGGGATTTGGTCCGAGCCGGAAAACCTGGTGAAAACCGCGTTCCGGCCAGCCGACGAACGGCTGTATGAATCCAACCAGCATCACGAAGATTTCCTGAAGGCCATCGTGTCGCGCCGGGATCCGGTTTCCCCCGTGGAGGCCGGCCATGCCGCCACCACCCTCACCATCATCAGCGATATTGCCACCCGCCTGGGGCGCAAGCTGACCTGGGATTGGCAGCGCGAACAATTCATCAACGATGAGGCCGCCAACCGGATGCTTCGCCGCACCCTGCGCAGCCCCTGGGGACAGTATGTATAAAACCGCGAATTCAAACTTGTTTATGATCTCTTTCTGGAAATCGTTCGGTGCGCTGGCGGGCGCGATCCTGTTGGGCGCCGGTCCCGGGTTGATGGCCGCTGCGGCGCCCGCCATCGACCAGGCTTGGGAGCAGCTGAAGAGCTACCAAACCGGCCGCAGCCGGCAGCCGCTCACGGCCATTGAGGTGGCGGTGAGCCAGGCCAGCGCGAGCGTTGAATTAAGACCGGCTTGCGCCGAACGCCTGGCGGGCTTGCTGGCCGATGCGCAAATCCCCCTCGACGCCAGGACGTTCATCGCCCAGCAGCTGAAACTGGTGGCCGGCGAAGGCCAGTTGCCCATCCTGCGGCGGGTATTGGCACAGCCCGAAACCTCCGCGCTGGCCTGCCTGGTCCTGGATGCCCTGCCCGGCGAGGCAGCCAGCGAGGCCCTGTCCAAGGCCCTGGATCCGGCGCTGGCCGCGGCCGCTGGCGCCCCCCGCGGGGAGACCCCAGGCACCGCCCTCAGCCGGGAAACCGCCTGCCTGGTGGGCCTGGTTGATTCGCTCGGGCTGCGGTGTTATCCACCCGCCACGGAAAAACTTGCGCAGATCATGGCGGACGATGCCCAACCCCTGCCGGTGCGCGGCGCCGCGGTCCGTGCCCTGGCGCAAATGGGAACGGCCGGGGCGGCGGACCTGCTGCTGCAGATCCGGCTGGAGGATTGGCAGGATCCGCCCGGCGCCCAATCCTTTCTGGCCAATGCCTGGCTGGTTTGCGCCGGGCGGTTGGCCGCCCAGGGCGGCCGGGAAACGGCCAGCCGGTTTTATGAGGCCTTGTGGGCCGGGGATTTTCCCGTTCAGCTGCGCCTGGCCGGCCTGGCTGGCTTGATCCGGATCGGCTCCCCCAACGCGCTCCCGGCCGTGGGTGAGGCCCTGGCCGCGGAGGACCTGCAACTGGCCCGGGGGGCGGCCCGCCTGAGCCTGCTTTTGCAGGATCCCCGAACCACCCCATTCCTGGTCGGGAAACTGGAGGGCTTGCCGGCGCCGGCCCAGGCGGCCCTGATCGAGGCCTTGGCTGGCCGCCGGGATTCCGGGGTGGCGCCCGCCGCCACCCGGTTGCTGGATTCCCCGGAGGAATCCGTTCTGTTGGCCGCCATCAATGCCCTCGCCGGGGTGGGGGATGCGCGCGCGGCGGAGCCGTTGGTGGCCCTGGCCGCCGGGGAAAAACCTGCGGTGCAGGCTGCCGCCCGCAAGGCCTTGTGCCGCCTGCCGGGAGCCGACGAGGCTTTGATTCGGATGGCCGGGCGCGAGGCCCTGCCCCAGCAGATCGAAGCTCTCCGCAGCCTGGCCGAACGCAGCAGCCTGGCGGCCATCCCGCTGGCCATCCGGCACACCCGGCACGCCCAGCCCCGGCTGCGCACCGCCGCCTGGGAAGCCCTGTCCCGGCTGGCTTTGGCTGAGCATTATCCCGCCTTGGTTGATTTGCTGGGCACCTCCACTCCGGAGCATTGGGTGCCCGCGGCGGAAGCGGCCGTGGCCGCCGTGGGCGGCCGGCTTGCCGATCCCACCGCCCGCCTGGCGCCGCTGCTCCGGGCCGTTCCCCAGGCCCGGGCGTCCGCCCGCGCCAGCCTCCTGCTGATCCTGGGGCAGTGCGGCGGCGGTCAGGCTTTGGAGGCCGTCCGGGCCAGCCTCACTGATGCGGATCCGGTGGTCAGTGACGCGGCCTTGCGCTCCCTGGCGGACTGGCCGGATGGCGCGGCGGCGGCGGACCTGCTGAAGCTGTCCGGGAATCCCGGCCCCGCCCACACCCGGAGCCTGGCTTTGCGCGGGTTCCTCCGCCTGGCTCAAAATGCCCGGTCGGCCCCCATGTTCCGCCAGGCGGCGCAGCTGGCGCAGACCGGGGCGGACAAGAAATTGCTGCTCGGCATGCTGGCCGAGGCACCGCTGCTGGAGGCCATGGAGGTCGCCCAGCCTTGGCTGGCCGACCCGGAGGTGCGCGAAGAGGCCGCCTTGGCGGTGATCCAGATCGCCACCCCCCTGGCCCGCCAGGCGCCCGAAAAAGTGCAGGCCGCCATGAACCAGGTTCTAAAGGCGGTGGCTGAGGCTTCCCTCATCCGCCAGGCGGAGGCGGTGCTGCGGCGCGCCTCCGCCGCGGTGGAGGTGCTGGAGCCGGCCCCTTATGGCCTGGCGGTGTTGGAAGCCCGGCGGAAGGACCTGCAAGCCACCGCCAAATCCGGCGATACCCTGGTGGCCTACCTGGATTGCGGGGTGGAAGGGGTGGCCAAAGGGACCAACGGGGTGGCGATCCACCAGCTCACGGGCACGCCCTACGCCTTCCCTGGTTCCCTGGAGGCGGCGCGGCCGGTCCTGGGCACGATCGCCTATGGACCCACGGTGAGCTTCCGGATCACCGGCCTGGATCCCGCCCGCCACTACGCGCTCGGTTTCACCTGGTGGGATTTTGACGATGGGAAACGCGTCCAATCAGCCCAGGCCATCTCCGGCAATGGCAGCCACCGGCAAAACCTGGTGGATGGGGTGGCCGTGCCTTCCTGGGCGGGCAACCGGCAGATCCCGGCGCTGGTCCGGTGCTGGCTGGATCCGAAAACCTTCGCCGATGGCAGCGCCAGCATCACGTTTGCCAATCGCAGCGGACCCAACACGGTGGTCAGCGAGATCGCCCTTTACGAAACAGCCCAAGCCACCCCCGATGCGGCCCGGCCCGGCCCCATCCGGGTGCTCCTGGTCACCGGCCAGGAATACCCCGGCCATCCCTGGCAGCAGACCGCCCCGGTGTTGGCGGAGCAGTTGCAAAAGGATTCCCGTATCCAGGTGCGCACGGTGGAGGATCCCCATTTCCTCGATTCCGAAATGATTCTCCAATACGACGTGATCGTGCTGCATTTCATGAACTGGGAGCAGCCGGCCCCGGGCGAAAAAGCGCGGGAAAACCTGCGGCGCGCGGTGGAGAGTGGCAAGGGCCTGGCTTTGGTCCATTTCGCCTGCGGCGCCTGGCAGGACTGGCCGGAATTCCGCAATCTGGCGGGCCGGGCCTGGGATCCCAAGCTGCGCGGCCATGATCCCCGCGGCCGGTTCCGCGTGGAGATCTGCAACCCGGGCCACCCCATCGGCCAGGGCCTGAAGGATTTTGAGACCGATGACGAACTCTATACCTGCCTGGCGGGGGACCGGCCCATTGAAATCGTCGCCCAGGCGCGTTCCCAGGTGGATGGCAGGAATTATCCCATGGCCTTTGTCCTGAATTATGGCAAGGGTCGGGTATTCCACTGCGTGCTGGGCCACGACGCCAAGGCGCTGCAGCCCGAGGGGGTCGGCGAACTCTATCGCCGTGGCTGCCGCTGGGCCGCCGGTGATTGAGGTTTATTGGGAAACCCTGCGCAAAACCAACGCTGGCAGCCGCCGACTTGAGGCGGACCCAGACCCTGCGCCGGCCGATACGGTTCGCCAATCCCAACCGGCGGCGGGCCTGGTGCAGATCGGGGCAGGTTTGGAAATTGCCCGCAGTGGATCCCCTCGTCCCGCTGGCGGGAAGAAGAACAGGGTGAGGGGGCGTCCGGCCACCCCCGGCGTTCAGCAAAAACCACCGAACTTGCCGGGATATTGGGTGGCCTGGTCTTTCGCTGCTTTGACCAAGCTATTCTTCGACTGCACCATCGCAGTTTGGTGGTCGCGAAAGTTCCCGGATTTTCTTGCGCCCGCCAAACACACAATTTAATGCTGGATCAGGAGCAGCCGTTTCCAGGCTGGCGCCGGTATTTTCCGGGCCGGATGGGGAACGAGAGGGGTGGCAAATGGCCGTTGGATGGCACGTAGAAAAGCACCGCCACGGCGGCGCGATCCAAAACCTGGCGGAGGTCCGGAGAGGCCGGCGTCGGCTGCACGGGCATTGGGGAAGGCGGGCGCAGCACTGCCGGTTTGATGGCCCGGGAAAGGGAAGCAATTAAAATGAAACAGAAGTCGTTCTTAATGTGGGTGGGATTGGCCGTCGTCTGCCTGGGCCATTTACAGGATCTGCACGCCCAGCGGGCGGCGGCGGCTGGGGCGGCGGTGGATACCAATGGCGTGGTGATCCACATCACCGTCAGCAACGGCGGCGCGGGTTACCTGGCCGCCCCGGCCATTGTCCTGGGCGGCGGGGGCGGCTCCAACGCCACCGCCCGGGCGACCGTGGCCAATGGTTCCGTGGCCGCCATCCAGATCCTATCCGGCGGCTCTGGCTATACCAATGCCCCCTCGGTGGGGATCGCCCCCCCGGAGGCACTGGTGACGGTGCTGGGCCTGGGCCGGGGGGCGGTGCTGACGCTGGCGGGGGAGATCGGCTCCGCGCCGGAGGTGCAAGCGGTGGCCAGCCTGGGCGGAGACCAGGCCTGGACCCCGGTGAAATCCACCGTGCTGACCAACGGCCTGTGGAGTTTCCAGGACACCAATGCCAGCGCCGGCGGCCAGCGCTTTTACCGGGCCGTGGCGCGGGGCGGGGAACGGCCCGCCACGCCGGAAGGGATGGTCTGGCTGCCGCCGGGTTCTTTCCTGATGGGCAGCCCGCTGGACGATCTGGACTATCTCGCCAATGAAGGGCCGCCGACGGAGGTCCGGCTGACGCAAGGTTTCTTCCTGGGGCGGGGGGAGGTGAGCCAGGGGGAATACCGATCGTTGATGGGGACCAACCCGGCCACGTTCAAGGGGGAGGACCACCGGCCGGTGGAGACGGTGAGCTGGGGGGAGGCCACGAACTATTGCGCCCAATTGACCCGGCGGGAACAGGCGGCGGGGCGAATCCCGGCCACCTGGCGCTACCGGCTGCCCACGGAGGCGGAGTGGGAGTATGCGGCGCGGGCCGGGGGGACGGACCGGTTCGGGATCAGCGAGGCCCAGGCGGGCGATTACGCCTGGCAGGGGGAGAACAGCCTGGCGGAGACGCATCCCGCGGGGGGCCAGCGGCCCAACGGCTGGGGCCTGTATGATCTGGCGGGCAATGTGGCGGAGTGGTGTGCCGACGCCTATGGGGATTACCCCGGCGCGGTGGCGGTGGATCCCCTGGGGGCCACCCAGGGCCAGGCGCGGGTGGTGCGGGGCGGCAGTTATCTGGCGCCGCTGGCGTTCTGCCGGGCGGGCGCGCGGGATGCGCGGAGCGGAGCGGATTACCGGGACGCCTGGATCGGTTTCCGGGTGGCGCTGGCCTATGCGCGGGCGGAGGCGGTGGTGAACCCGGTGGCGGTGGGGGGGACGGTCTCCGGGCGGGTGACGATCAAGGATGCCGATATTCCGCTGGCCGGGGTGGCGGTTTACCTGGTGGACACCAATTACCCAGCGGAAACGAACGATTCACAGAGCAGCCAGCAGACCTGGGTGGCAGCGACGGTGACGGGGCGGGATGGACGCTATGTTTTCAGCAACGTGAAGCCGGGAGGTTACGGGGTGCTGGCGATGAAAACGGAGAACGGAGCGGCCTGGCAGGTGGCGCCCGCCGATGCAGCGGGCAGCCCGTTCCTGACCGTGAGCAACGACCAGCAGACGGTTCATTTCACGGCGGAGGATCGCTCGCTATTCGAGGGGGGCCCGGAGGGCGGCCAGTTCAAGTTCTTGATCTGGGTGGTGAACATCCCCGCCGCGGTGGATCGGGCCAGCATCACCATGGCCCAGCAATTACTGGGTTGGGGCGGCACGCCCGCGGTCCTGACTAACGCGGTGGCGCTGGCCAGGAGTACGGCCACCTCCACCAACGACACGCCCCAGTGGAAATCGATTGCCTTTGAACTGGCGGGCCAATATGGGCCGGCTGGGTCCGGCCTCTGGGAAAACATATTACTGCTGCGGCTTTATGAAAAAGGGGTGCCAAACAATGACCAGGTCGTGGTGCGGCCGATCCTCGGCCGCCTGGCGTATTCGGTATTCAATTGGGATTGGCTGACCGGCGAAATGAAGGCCATGGACCACCTGCACCCACCCGGCATGGTGTGGATCAATCCCGGTGCGTTCACGATGGGGAGTCCCGTGCGGCAAGCGGATATTGGGCCGGGTGAAACCCCGCCGAGGGTGGTGACCATAACCAAGGGATTCTGGATGAGCCAATATGAGACGACGCAGGCGGAGTATCAGGCGGTGATGGGGGATAATCCATCCACCTTCAGGGATGATCTGCAGCGGCCCGTGGAGCGGGTGAACTGGTTTGAGGCCACCAATTATTGTGGGAAGCTGACGACGCGGGAGCGGTTGGCGGGATGGCTGCCACCAGGTTATGTATACCGACTGCCAACGGAAGCGGAATGGGAGTATGCGTGCCGGGCGGGGACGACGACCCGGTTCAGCTATGGGGATGATTGGGATTACACGAGCTTGACGAATTATGCAAGGTATCGTGGCGCAGCCGCGATACCACCGAATCCGGTGGGGAGGAAGTTGCCCAACCCCTGGGGTTTGTATGACATGCATGGGAACGTGTGGGAATGGTGCCAGGACTGGTATTCGGAAACGTGGTATTCGGATGCGTGGTATGCCGAAAAGGCTTCTGACCCACGGGGGCCAGCCAAGGGCTCGGCCCGCGTGAGGCGTGGGGGCGGTGCGGAGTCCAAAAACAGGGACTGTCGTTCGGCGAAGCGGGACTCCAAGGATCCGTGGTTCCGGAATCACGAGTTGGGGTTCCGCGTGGTTCTGGCCCCGGCACAGTGAGCAAAGTCAGGAGCAGAAGGGAGCGCCGCTGGCCGGAGCCGGCGGGCGCGGCGAGGGACGGGCAGGGGGATCCCCCCGCCGCGCGCCAAGCCTGCCATGGTTCTTGCCTCCGGTGAGGCCCGTCGTTAAACTGCCTCGAATTGGCTGAACACAATAATTCTAATATGCGTTGGCTCAAGGTCCTGGTGGTTGTCGCCGCGCTGGGGGGAGGGATTCTGGCACTGCGGCTTACGGTTTTTCGCTCCGTAATGGTGCCCGTGACGGTATGCCGGATCGAGGCGGGCCGGGTGGAGGATACGGTCGTCAATTCGCGGGCTGGAACGGTGCAGTCCCGGCGCCGGGCGGGCATGAGCCCGGGGATTTCGGGGCTGGTCACGGAAATCCCCGTTCAAAAAGGCTCCCGGGTCAAACGGGGGGATGTCTTGCTGCGGTTGGACGCGAGCGAACACCAGGCGCGGGTCCAACTCGCGTTGCGTTCCCTGGAGGCGGCCAAAGCCGTGGCCGAGCAGGCGCGGCTGGAGGGGGAATTGGCGCAGCAGTTATCGAAGCGCACCCAGGATCTCGCCCGCAACCACGTGGTATCCGCCATGGCGCTGGACCAAGACCAAAACCGCGCGCTGAGCACGGCGGCAGCCGGTTTGGCGGCGCAGGCGCGGATGCGCGAGGCCGAAGCCGCCCTGGAGGTGGCGCGCACCACGCTGGCCAAGACCGTGATGACCGCCCCTTTCGACGGGGTGGTGTTGGACATCACCACGGAAGTGGGTGAATGGATCAGCCCTTCTCCCCCAGGCGTCATGATCCCCGCGGTCGTGGATATGATCGACCCGCAAGCGCTCTACATCAGCGCGCCCATCGATGAAGCCGATGTAGCCCGGCTCCGGGTGGGGTTGCCCGTCCGCATCACCCTGGACGCCTTCCGGGGGCAATCCTTCGCGGGCACTTTGAACTACGTCTCCTCCTTTGTGGAAACGCGGCAGGAACAGAACCGGACGCTGCGCGTGGAGGCGGTTTTCCAGGAGGCCAAACTCCCGGCGAACCTGCTCCCCGGGCTCTCGGCCGACCTGGAGGTGATCCTCGAAGCCCGCAGCCAGGTGCTGCGGATCCCCACCTACGCCCTGCTCGAGGGCAGCCGCGTGCTGGTGGTGCAGGGGGGCCGGCTGGTGGCAAAAAAGGTGGCCACCGGCCTGCATAATTGGAGTTACACGGAGATCGCCTCCGGGCTCTCCGCCGGCGAATTGGTCGTCGTGTCCCTCGACCGGCCCGAAGTCAAGGCCGGCGCCCGGGTGGTGGTCGCCGGGGAGGTGGATAAGTGATCCAGCTGGCCGGGATACAACGCACCTACACCGTCGGGGGCCGCCCCGTGCCGGCGCTGAAGGAGCTCAGCCTCACCATCGAAGCCGGCGATTATGTTTCCATCATGGGGCCGTCCGGTTCGGGCAAATCCACGCTCATGCATCTGCTCGGCTGCCTGGACCGGCCGACCGGAGGCTCCTACCGGTTCGCGGGTGAGGAAACCGCCCGGATGACGGAGGCCGGGTTGTCACGCCTGCGGCGGCATCAGATCGGGTTTGTCTTCCAGTTTTTCCACCTGGTGCCGCGGCTCACCGCGGCGGGCAATGTCGAGCTCCCGATGGTGTTTGCCGGGATCCTCCCCGCCGAGCGCCGGCAGCGGGTGTGGAACGCGCTGGAAAAGGTGGGGTTGACCCAGCGGGCCAGCCATCGCCCGGATCAGCTCTCCGGCGGTGAACAGCAGCGGGTGGCCATTGCGCGCGCGGTGGTGATGAGCCCCGCGCTCCTGCTGGCGGACGAGCCCACCGGCAATCTGGACAGCGCCTCCGGCCGGGAAATCGTGAATCTGATCGAGGGCATGAACCGCCAGGGCTTGACGTTGATCGTCGTCACGCACGATCCCCGGGTCGGCGAGCGGGCCCGGCGCCGGATTCATTTGCGGGACGGGGAAGTGGTGGCCGATGAACGGGCTGGCAGCGCGATCGAATCCCCCGCTGCCCCGGGGGGGCAACCCTCGCGGGCATGAAACTGGCCGACCTGCTGCATTTTTCCGCCGGTGGTTTGCGCGGCCATCGGCTGCGGAGCTTTCTCTCGCTGCTCGGCGTGGCCATCGGCGTGGCCTCGGTGGTGCTTTTGACCAGCCTGGGTGAAGGCGCCCGGCTCTATGTAACCGGGGAGTTTGCCTCGCTCGGCTCCAACCTCCTCATCATCATCCCGGGAAAAACCGAAACGAAAGGGCTGGCGCCGCTGGTCAGCACGGCGCCCCATGACCTGACCCGGCAGGACGCGGCGGCGCTCCTCCAGCGGGTCCCCGCCATCCGGCGGGTAGCCCCTCTGGCCGTGGGCACTGCCAGTGCCAGCGCCGGGGAGCGCCGCCGGGAAGTCACCGTGGTGGGCGCCACGCGGGATCTCCTGGAGATCCGCCACCTCCAAATGGCCAGCGGCCGTTTTCTGCCACGCGATGCTTCCGACGCGGCGGTCTGTGTTTTGGGAGCCAAGGTCCAGCGCGAGCTGTTTCCGGATCAGAATCCCCTCGGCCAGTTGGTGCGGATCGGTGAGTGGCGGTTCCGGGTCATTGGCGTCATCGCCCCGCGCGGCACCTCCATCGGCATGGATCTGGATCAAGTCGTGGAAATCCCCGTGGCCACGGCCCTGCGCCTGTTCAACCGCAGCGGCCTCTTCCGCATCCTGGCCGAAATCGGGGCGCAGGATGACCTGCGGAAAACCGAGCAGGCCGCCCTGGCGGTGCTGCGGGAGCGGCACGCCGGACAGGAAGATGTCACCATCATCACCCAGGACGCGGTGCTCGCGACCTTCAACCAAATCCTCGGCGCGTTGACGGCCGCCCTGGCGGGCATCGCGGCGATTTCGCTCGGTGTGGCCGGCCTGGGGATCATGAACGTGATGCTGGTCTCGGTCTCGGAACGGACGCGCGAGGTTGGCCTGCTCAAGGCGATCGGCGTCACCTACGGGCAGGTCGTGGCCGTTTTTCTGGTCGAGGCGGCCATCCTGTCCACCGCGGGCGGAAGTCTGGGCCTGGTGGCCGGCCTCGGCGCGGGGCGGTTCCTGCAATGGCTGTATCCGGATTTCCCCGTCCAGCCGCCGCCCTGGGCGGTGGCGGCGGCGCTGGGGGTCTCCTGCTCGGTGGGATTGATCTTTGGCATCCTGCCGGCCCGGAATGCCGCCCGCCTGAACCCGGTCCAGGCCTTGATGAGGCGCAAAGCATGAGCACCCGCGATCTGTTGGGGCTGGCCTGGCAGTCCATCTGGTTCCACCGCCAGCGTTCCTTCCTGACCATGCTGGGCATCCTGATCGGGATCGCCTCGGTGATTTTATTGACCTCCATCGGCGAGGGGACCCGCCTTTTTATCTTATCCCAGTTCACTCAATTTGGGACGACCCTGGCCGCGGTGAATCGCGGCAACATCAAGACCACCGGGGCGCCCGGGGCGCTGGGGGTCACCGTGCATCCGCTCACTTTTGAGGACGCCGAAGCGGTCAACCGCATCCCCGGAGTGGAGCAGGCCATGCCGATGGTGGTCGGAGCCGCGCCCGTGGAGTATGCGGGCAAGACGCGCAATGTGTTCGTCTATGGCGTCACGGCGGCGGCGCCGCGGGTGTATAGCATGCGTCTGCGCGGAGGGCGGTTCCTGCCCGTGATGGATTGGCGGCGCGGGGCTCCCCTGGCGGTGCTGGGACCCAAGCTTAAGCAGGAATTGTTCGGCGAGGAAACCGCCCTCGGCCGCCACGTGCGCATCTCCGGGGAGCGTTTCCTCGTGGTGGGCGTCGTGGAGCCGAAGGGCCAGTTTCTCGGGTTCGACATTGACGACACCGCCTACATCCCCGTGGCGGAAGCCCGGCGCCTCTACAACCGGCAGGACCTCCACGAGATCGATGTGCTCATCGCCAATGCCTCGCTCATCGAGCCGGTGGTGGCCCGGATCCGGAGCACCCTGATCGAGCGGCACAACCGGGAGGAGGACTTCACGATCACCACCCAGACCGGCATGATGGACAGCCTGGACCGGATCATCCGGATCGTCAGCCTGGCGGTGGGCGGCATCGGCGCCATCTCCCTGCTGGTGGGGTCGATCGGGATCCTGACCATGATGTGGATCTCCGTCAACGAGCGCACTTCGGAAATCGGCCTGGTCCGGGCCATCGGCGCCACCTCGAACCAGATCCTGCTGCTCTTTTTGAGCGAGGCGATGCTGTTGTCCATCC
>CAIMWS010000059.1 GCA_903845125.1 uncultured Verrucomicrobiota bacterium | reverse complement strand
CTACAACCAATTCATGAAGCCCACCTACGAAAAGGATGAGGATGAGCGCGTTAGTAGCTCCGCCACTCCAGGGGCGGTCCGGGCTCCCCAAAGCGCTAAATTTTCCACGATTGTCCTCTTCGGTGGCGCGTTTTTTGTGTCGGTGGTCGGCCTGGGGCTGTTGCTCGGGCATGATTTTTCGCACCTGGTAGCCCAGCGTTTTGGTCGGTTGCTGTTCCATGATGAGGGGGAAACCATCAAGGATACGGATTACGAAAAAGCCGAGGAAATATGGGCCAATGGGAACCACCTGGAAGCCATCCAACTGATGCGGGATTACCTGCAGAAAAATCCCAAGGAGCAGCACGTGGCCCTGCGGATCGCGGAGATTTACGAAAAGGACTTGGGCAATTTCCTGGCCGCCGCCTTGGAATATGAGGAACTGCTCAAGCAGAAACTGCAGTCGGAGCAGTGGGGATGGGCCGCGATCCACCTTTGCAACTTATACACCAAGCTGGGCAAAACGGACAAGACGGTGGCGCTCCTGAAGCGGGTGGTGGAGGAATACGGCGAAACTTCCGCCGCTGAAAAAGCCCGCAAGCGGCTCGAGATGCATGAGGAAGTCGAGGAAATCCCGGAAGAAACCCCGGAAACCACTTCCCAGGCGGCCAAGCCGTCGCCCCTCCGGGTGGTGCGGATGCCAGCCGCGCAGCCTTTGAATGCCGACTTGCAAAAACACTTTGAGAAATTCCATAAAACGAAACCGTCCGAAAATCGGTCGGAGGAGTCCTAATCCCTAATATGTCTGAATCGTATATCCAAAACCTGTTCGCGGAGCGCATCGGCGGCAACCAGTATGGCAAATCCACCGCCATCTATAAATTTGAGAAAATCAAACGGGCCAAACGCGCTGCCCTGGCCGCGAATCCCGGAGTGGCCCTGATTGATATGGGCGTGGGCGAGCCGGATGAAATGGCCTTTCCAGAAGTGGTCCAGGAACTGCACCAGGAGGCGCTCAAACCACAAAACCGCGGTTATGCGGATAACGGGGATGAACAGTTGAAGCACGCCGCCGCCCGGTATTTGGATCGGGTATGTGGCGTCAAAGGCATCAATCCGGAAACGGAAGTCATACATTCCATCGGCAGCAAAGCAGCTTTATCGATCATTCCGGCTGCGTTGATTAACCCCGATGACTATGTGATCATGACCACCCCGGGTTACCCGGTATTTGGGACGCATTCCAAATATCTGGGAGGCCGGGTTTTCAACCTGCCGTTGCGGCCGCAGCATAATTTTCTGCCCGACTTGGGGGCCATTCCCCAAGAGGTGCTGGGGCGGGCCAAAGTGATGGTTTTGAATTACCCGAACAATCCGACCGGAGCCAGCGCCACGGCCGAGTTTTTCAGCCAGGTAGTCGATTTTGCCCGGAAGCACCGCTTGGTGGTCATCCACGATGCCGCTTATGCGGCGCTGGTCTTTGAAGGCAAGCCACTCAGCTTCCTGGCCACCCCAGGAGCCAAGGAGGTGGGCGTGGAACTTCATTCCACCAGCAAGAGCTTCAATATGACCGGCTGGCGGTGCGGATTTGTGGCAGGCAACGAATTGCTCGTGCGCGCCTACGGCGATGTGAAAGACAACACCGATTCCGGTCAATTTCTGGCCATCCAACACGCCGCCGCTTACTGTTACGATCATCCGGAAATCACCGAAAAAATCGCCGCCAAATACTCCCGGCGCATGGATAGCCTGGTGCAATCCCTTAAATCGCTAGGCTTCAATGCCACCAAGCCCAAGGGTTCGTTTTTCCTTTACGTGGCGGCTCCGGTGGGAGCCACTAAAAGGAATGGCGACAAGCTCGCCTTCAACAATGCCGAGGAAGTGTCGCAATGGCTCATCACGGAGAAGTTGATCTCCACCGTGCCTTGGGATGATGCAGGAGCGTTTTTGCGCTTCAGCGTCACTTTCATCGCTAAAGATCAGGCGGAGGAACAACAGGTCTTGGGCGAATTAGCCCGCCGCCTGAGCGATGTCCGGTTTGAGTTTGCCGGTTGAGCCGTTTGGTTGATTCGCGGCGGAGGCGTCCGGAAGCCCGTCCGGTCGTTTATCAAAGCCAGCTAATTTGCCTCTCGTGGTGCGGCCGCAACCTTTTGCGGCCCGGCCAGCCGCTTGGTGTCTGACGCCACAAAAAGCGCTTTTCAGGCCGGTTTCGAGGCTTTTCTCTGAACCCGTTTGGCGAAGCGAAGGATATTCACGATGGCGCGTTTGTGGAGTCCCCGGGCGATGACTTCCATTTCATCAGTGGCCTCAATTTGGAATTGAATGGCCCGGTCATCCACCAGAATGACTCGGGCCTTGCAGGTCACCAGTGCCCCCAACGGCGTGGGGGCGAGATGCTGCAAATCAATATCCATGCCAACGGAGCTTTCCTCCGGGCTCAGGCAAGGTTTCAGCGCCTCTCTTCCGGCTTGCTCCAGGAATTGGACCAACCGGGGAGTGGCGAGCACGGGCGGCATGCCATCGAAATCAATCACATGCTGGGCCTCCACTTTGAAACGAATTTCCCCGGTTTGGCCAACGCGTATCTTCGCATTCATTGGGTGCCATCCTAGTCCGGCCCGCGGCGGGTGTCAAAAAAGGCCGTGCCGCCATTGACAAATTGGTTTTTTCGCGGCAAAAAAAGGCTGTGACCACCAGTCAATTTGCCAGGATTGCTCCGCCTTGGGATGGGGCACGCAGAATCCCCGATCCCCAGGCCCTGAGGATTTGCTCCGGTGGTGGGAACCAAATGATGCCGCCATGAAACTGCTCGTTCCTGCCCAAGGCAAATTCACGGACTGGTCATTTGAAGTGCCCGGGATCGGGACCGTCAAGCTTGGCCCCGTTTTAGCCCAAAACAATGAAACCGGCGTTTATTTTACCGGAGATCCCACCTTGGTGGTCAAGTTGTTCGATCTGGATTGCGGAAAAGAGGATGAATTCAGCTACGGCCCCTATGTGAGCTATATGCTGGAAATGGCCAATTTCGATTACCTGTTGAGGATCGATGAATTAAAACCGTTTGTGCCGGATTTCCATGGCGGGCAAATCGATTACGAACGGAAATTCTCCTGGATCGCCATGGAGTTCCTGGACGGACAGGACTTGAAATCTTTCTGCCAGAATGCGCTGCAAACGGGCTTTGAAGGCGAATGGTTGGAGGAATATAAGCGAATATGGTATGAAGCCTTGTCCATTGTGCATCTTTTCCACAAGCACGGGATCATCCTGATCGATTTCAAGCCGGAAAACGTGCTGCGGCTGAAGAATCGGATGGTGAAATTTGTAGATCTGGGTGCCTGGTTCAATCCCAAGCACCGGGAGGACATCGAGAATTTTGGCTATGCCGCCACACCGGATCACGCGGAGGTCATGATCGACGCCTCCAATTTGGCGACTGGCGTGCCGCCCACGGAAGCCTCCGATCTCTTTTCTTTTGGGGTGGCGCTTTTTGAAATGGCCACCGGGACTTCGCGGTTGACGATTGATGGCCACACCGCCGACGAAATCCTCTCCACGCCGGAGGTTTACTTGTTTCGGGATTCGCAAATCAAGGATGTCTGGCGGATCTATCCCCACCTCAAGAACTTGCTGCCTTTGGTGCAAAGCCAGTTGCATGAGCGCTTGATTTTATTTGCCGACCTTTGGCACCTGCTCAAGGCTTATGTGGCCCGCAAGGTGCCGGATTGGGAAACCCTGGCTCACGAGCAGCAGGAGCAAATCATCCTGGCCACCGGCACTACCTTCATCATGGAACAATTGCCGCATCAGCTCAAATGGCTCGCCGGTCCGATCGCCCAAACCACCATCCTGCGCAGCCTCCGGCTGAAGGCTGCCAGGGATTTGATGCAGTTGATGGCGACACCCGTTTCTGACCAGGTGCTGGAGGATGTGCGCGATCACAATGTTTTCGTAAACTATTTGAAAGGCTTGGATCAATCGGTGGAATTTGTGGAGCACCTCTGCACCTGGGATGTGCGCTTGAATCGCAAAAATGGGCACTGGGCCATCGCCGCGATCCTGGCCTGGCGCCAGTTTTCCCACAGCGCGCAGTTGGTATTCCTCAAACAAACCCACCAGGATGAGCAGGGGCACAAATATTGGGGGGTGGTGGATGAGTTGGAGGCGGATGATTATGGGGATGACAAAGCCACCCTCTGGCACCTCCGCAACGATCATTTTTCCTGGCTCAGCTCCTGACAGAGCGCTGCCTGTGGGATGGGCTTGACGCCGCTCTCGGAGGTCAATCCTTGGGTGGGGTCGAGGGCGGAGGGTCTTCTTCCAAAATCGGCAGCGTCAGCTTCCACTGGATGGCGGCCAACCGCAAAACCAGGATGCTGGCGATGCCGATCAAGCGGTTGGTGGATGGGGCAGGGATTAACCACTCCAGCGCCACATATAGCGCTGCGCCAATCAAGGCTGCGGTGGCGTAGAGATAAATTTCCTGCCGGAATACCAGCGGTATCTCGCCCACCAAAACATCGCGGATCATGCCACCCGCCACGCCGGTGACCACCCCCAGCACAATGGCGATCGGCTGGGTGGCGTCCATGGCGAGCGATTTCTCCAACCCAATCTGGGTGAACAGCGCCAGTCCGAAGGCGTCGGCGATCAGCAGCAGGCGGTTGGGCAATTCCCGCAGGTGGCTCACAAAGAATGCCAGCAGCGCAAAACCGGTGCCGGTGTAAATGTAGGTGGGATCCTTGATCCAGAACACCGGGCGGCAGCCCAAAGCCAGGTCACGGATGGTCCCTCCGCCCAGCGCGGTTACCAAAGCCAGCACCACCACGCCGAACAGATCCACGCGTTTGTCTTTGCCGGCCAGCACCCCCGAAATGGCCGATACTGCAACGGCAAAATGTTCAAAGAAATACTGCATTAAACCCGGATGAATCCCTCCGCCAAGGCCACGGCTTTAAGCATCGCCTTCGCTTTGTTCACGGTTTCCTGGAACTCGGCTTCCGGATCCGAATCATTCACCCAGCCACCGCCCGCCTGCACGAATGCCTTCCCATCTTTGAGCAGGGTGGTGCGGATGGTGATGCAGCAGTCGAGGTTGCCGTTGAAAGAGAAATAGCCCACACAGCCTCCGTACGGCCCCCGCTGGGTTTGCTCCAATTCCGAGATGATTTGCATTGCCCGGATTTTGGGGGCGCCAGTGAGGGTGCCTGCCGGGAACGTTGCGCGCATCAAGTCATAGAGGGATTTGTCCGCGCTTAATTTCCCCTGGACTTGGGAAACAATGTGCATCACATGGCTGTAACGCTCAATGATCATCAGATCCTTCACCGTCACTGAGCCGAAATCACAAACCCGGCCCAGGTCGTTGCGGGCGAGGTCTACCAGCATAACGTGCTCGGCCCGCTCCTTGGGATCGGCCAGTAATTCCTTTTCCAAAGCGGCATCATCCTCCTCTGATTTGCCCCGGGCCCGGGTACCGGCGATGGGGCGGATTTCCACTGTTCCCTCCTCACAGCGCACGTGAATTTCGGGGGAGGCGCCCACCAGCGAGAATCCGTCCAACTCCAGCAGGAACATGTAAGGGGAAGGATTAATGGTGCGGGCTGCCCGGTAAACTTCCAGGGGGGTGGCCCGCACCGGGGTGGAGAAACGCTGGGAACCCACCACCTGGATGATGTCGCCTGAGGTGATGTATTTTTTGGCCCGCTGCACGTTGGCCAGGAAGGTTTCTTTCTCCTGGTTCGATTCAAAGGGCAGCGGCGGGGTTTCGGTGGGGAGGCTGACCGCCCGGTGCTGGATCGGTTGCTCCAATAACTCCGACAGCTTGCAGATTTCCGCAACGGCGGCCTCATAAGCCTTGGCCGGATCGCCATTCCGTTCGATCAGGGCGTTGACCAGGATGGTCAAGGTTTGGGCCACCCGGTCAAAAATCAGCAAACGATCCGCAATCAGGAAATACATGACCGGTGTGGCCAGTTCATCCTTGGGTGGCCGGGGAACCACCGGTTCAACATCGTGGATGAACTCGTAACCGATGAAACCGACCGCACCGCCGGTGAACCGGGGCAGGCCCGGGAGACTGACGGGTTTAAAGCGCTGAAGGTATCGCTCCACCACCTCCAAACCATCCTGCACACCCAAGGCGCCGGGCAGTCCGGGCTGCCCGGTGATTTCATACTGCTCCAGCGCCCGGCCGCCGCTCACTACTTCCACATGCTGGCCTTGCTGGCGGATGATGGCCCGGGGCCGGCAGCCCACGAAGGAAAAACGCCCCAGATGTTCGCCACCTTCCACGGATTCGAAAAGGAACGATTCCCCCTGGCCCCGGAGCTTTTGGTAGACTGACAACGGAGTTTCAAAATCGGCCAGGATCCGGCGAATGACGGGGATGACGTTTCCTTGGCGGGCCAGTTTGGTGAATTCTTCCTGGGTTGGGTAAATCATAGGCAAAGGAGGTTAAAAGTTGGTTCTCAGTTGGCGCCTGGCGCGCCACCAACCCAACAGGCTGTAAACCACCACGGCCAGGGCGTAGGTGAGGATTCCCAAGCCGATGGCGAAAGGCGCCAGTTGCCATTTGCTGCAGGCCATCAGAATGCCACCCACCCCCCCGATTAATACTCCCTGGGCGAGCAGGCAGAACACGTAAAGGCCGGGAGGCGTGTGATCCAGGCGCTCGATGACCCACTCCCGGTAACCATGCTCACCCAATGTGTGCATGACCCAGGCGGATTGAAAATTGCGGGCCGCCACCAAGGCGCTGGTGGTGGCGATGACGATGGCGGGCAGGGGCCATACTGCGAAACCAAAACAGAGGACCAGGTTGATTAAAATGCCCCATTTCCAACCGAGTTTTTTGGCGATAGGGTTGGCTTCCAGGAGCAGGTTGGGGGTGGCAATCCACGTGCTCAGGAAATCCATGCTGCGCGACACGACCAGGACGGCGCAATACAGGCCATAATCCCGGTAGTTTAGAGCCATCAATTCTTCCATCACTTGCGGCCGTAGATTTGCGCTGGATCAGCCAGCTTGGTCTCAGTGATTTCTTCTGACTGGCCATCCCTGCTGATCCGGCGAAAGAAACAAGACCGATATCCTTCATGGCAGGCTGGCCCAGTCTGGTCCACTTGAATCAGCAAGCAGTCCCCATCGCAGTCGTAGGCAAGTTCCTTGACCACCTGGAAATGGCCGCTGGTTTCACCTTTCACCCAGAACTTATTCCGGGAACGGCTCCAAAAGACAGTTTTCCCTTCAGCAAGAGTCCGTTCCAGGGATTCGCGGTTCATCCAAGCCATCATCAGCACTCGGCCGTTTTGGTGATCCTGGATAATGGCAGGAAGCAGTCCGTCCGAGTTGAATTTCAGCTTTGCGATAAAATTCGTCATGTTCATTGTCCTATGAATATTCGCCAGGCCGTGGCCGCGCTCCGGCGCCGGTTGGAGAGGGACGCAACTCACCCTCCCCCAAAAAGGATACCGGCTCCTTCTCCAGCGAACGCCAGCCAAAGTAATCCGCCAAGTCCGGCTTGGCTACTTTTTTCCATTTTTCGGGTGGAGGTTGGGCGGTTGATTAGGTTGCCAGCCATCATTCCCGGTCGCATCCATTGCCGGATTCCCTTGCCAAGTGCCAAAATGCTCCTAACTTGATGGTCAATAAGGAATGCAGCCCAGTCATCGATACCAAGTCATGGCGGCCTTTTTCATCCTCGCCGCCGGAATCGCCACCGCCCAGCGTTGGGGGGGTGGGGGGTGGGGCGGTGGCCGATGGCGCAATTCAATTTATGAGACTTGCCGTACCGCCCGGGAAGCAGTGAATGAGCGGGATGCCTTTCCCACCTGGACTAATGAACCGGGATTCGACCGTGACGCTTTCACCTTTGTCCGGGTTCGCTGCGGCCGGACCCAAAGTGGTTCCCGATCATCCGCCCCTTGGTGGACCGACTTCCCTGAGAGCGATCTGAATCTGGCCTTCCGTTTGCATCAAATGACCTCCATGAAGGTCAATCCGGATGGGCGGGTTTTGAACCTCACCGATAAGGAACTTCCCCGGTATCCGTTCATTTATATGGTGGAGCCCGGCCGTTTGCTCCTGGAGGAGGAGGAAGTGGCCGTCTTGCGGCGCTACCTGGATAACGGTGGATTTCTGATGGCGGATGACTTCTGGGGGGAGGTGCAGTGGCAGGGATTTCAGCGCCAGATGAAGCGGGTATTCCCCAATCGTAATTTCAAGGATCTGCCGATGGAGCACCCTATTTTTCACTGCGTCATTGATCTGAAATGCTCCAAAAACGAGCTGCAAATCCCCAATGTGAACACGGGGATCCGGAGTCAATACCCCCCTCATATCACTTGGGAATATCACGACGGCGAGGAGTGCCGTGAAGTGCATATCCGCGCCCTCACGGATGACCAGGATCGGATCATGGTCCTGGCCTGTCACAATACCGACAACGGGGATGGTTGGGAAAGGGAGGGGGATGACGAATATTATTTTCACGAGTTTTCCGAGAAAAAAGCCTACCCCCTCATCATCAACATCCTTTTTTATATCATGACCCATTAATTCCCGGCGGCGTTCAAGGCGGAATCCATCGGGAGCACCCCCCATCCGCACTATTGCAGATGGATGCCCACTGTTTTTGCGCCAACCGCTCCCCGCCCGCAGCCAGTAGTGATTCGATTTGTAATTGCGGTGCCAACCGCTATTTTTCAGGGGTATGAAAGCTACGAGCGTAATCGCCTTAAGTATGATTTTATCCGCCACCCTGAGTGACCGGTGCCTGGGAGCCGGGGACACCCTGGCAGAACGCCTGGGATATAAGGCCACGGATCGCCTGTTGATTGTCAATGGGGATGATTCCGGCATGTGCCACACCGCCAACCTTGCCACTCAAGAAGCCTTGCTAAAGGGGTTGATGACCACCACCACCATCATGGTGCCTTGCCCTTGGTTCAATGAAATGGCCGAGTTCGCGCGCCAGCACCCCGAGAAAGATTTTGGGGTGCATCTGTGCCATACGAGTGAATGGGGGAAATACCGCTGGGGACCTGTGACCGCCAAAGACCAAGTGGCCGGCCTGGTGGATGCCGAGGGTTGCCTATGGAAATCGGTGGAGCAGGTTTACAGCCATGCCAAGCCCGAAGAAGCGGTGATTGAGGGTCGCGCGCAAATCCAGAAAGCCTTGAAGGCCGGCATAGACCTGACCCACTTGGACTCCCATATGGGCACGATGCAATTGGATCCTCGTTATTTGGAGGGTTATGTGAAACTGGCCGTTGAGTTTAATTTGCCGCTGCGCATGGCTTCGCAGGAGTTGTTTGAAAAAATGGGATTCCCCAAGACCAGGGCGCAAATAGCCAGCCAGGGCATTGTGTTTCCTGATCATTTCATTTACGAAGAATTAGCCGGTGAGGCGCGCGATGTGAAAGGTTTTTGGATGGGCGTGGTCCAGCAACTCAAGCCCGGGGTGACGGAGCTTTACATCCATGCCGGCCAACCCACTGAGGAGATGAAAGCGATCACGGGCTCCTGGTCGGTACGCTCACAGGAATTTGAACTTTTCACTCACGATCCCGATTTTCGCCAATTGATCCAAAAAGAGGGTATCATTTTGGTGGGGTATAAACCGTTGAGGGATTTGCAGCGCAAAGCCGCCAAAAACCGATAAAACGCAGTCGCCAGCGGATTCTGAATTTACCCGGTGGGTTGGAGTCGGTAGCGCCTCCTTAAAGGGCGTATTTTGCGCATTGTCACTGCCTTCCACCAAGGTTAGTTTTGGGCCATGAAGATTTATTGTTCTGAATCATTTCCGGCAACCCGGATGCGGCGCTTGCGGCAAACCCCCGCGCTGAGGCGGTTGGTGTGTGAAACCCGTTTAAGCGTTCAGCAATTGGTTCTGCCGCTGTTTGCCAGGCCCGGGAAAAAGATCCGCACTCCGGTCAATTCCATGCCCGGCGTGTTCCAGTTATCCCCGGATGAACTATTAACCGAGGCCGCCAATGCTTACGCGCTGGGTGTGCCGGCGGTTTTGCTTTTCGGCATCCCGGCCAAAAAGGATGCCAAGGCCAGTGAGGCTTATTCCGCCAAAGGGATCATCCCGGAAGTAGTAAGGCTGCTGAAAAAGGAGCTTCCTGAATTATTGGTGATTACCGATGTGTGCCTCTGCGAATACATGAGCCATGGGCATTGTGGTCTGGTGCGCAAAGTTTCCGATCACAAGGCGGTCATCGAGAATGATCCGACCTTGGATTTGCTGGCCCGGTCAGCGCTGGCCTTCGCCGAGGCGGGTGCCGATATCATCGCTCCCAGCGACATGATGGATGGCCGGATTACCGCCATCCGGAAACGGTTGGATGAAGCCGGATTCACCGAGTCCCCTATCATGTCCTATGCGGCAAAATTTGCGTCCGCCTATTATGGGCCTTTTCGCGAAGCGGCTGAATCAGCGCCCCAATTCGGAGACCGCCGCAGCTACCAGATGAATCCTCCCAACGCTGAAGAAGCTTTGCGGGAAACCGCCATGGATATTCAGGAAGGCGCGGACATAGTCATGGTGAAGCCCGCTTTGGCTTACCTGGACCTGATTTACCGTGTGAAATCCACCTTCGGGTATCCTACGGCTGCCTATGCGGTCAGCGCGGAGTATTCCATGATCAAGGCTGCTGCCGCACAAGGCTGGATCAATGAACGCGCCCTGACCATGGAAACCATGATTTCCATGCGGCGGGCCGGGGCGGACATCATCATAACCTATTCGGCTATGGATTTGGCTCGCTGGCTCAAAGAAGAAGGTTTTTAAGCGTCCCGTATAGCCGTTTATGAGCCTGGCATAAACGGCTGTCTTTCACGCAGTTTGAAGATGCTGGTTAACTGCCCAGCATGGCTTTGACGATCAATCCGATCACCACCAAACCCAGAATCACACCGGCGGCAATGAAGTATTGATTTATCTTATTGCTCTTTTTCTTGAAAATCTTGTCCGTTTCCGGATTGACCGGCTTTGGACCAGAAGATAGGTCGTTTAATTTGATCCCGACTGTCTGATTGTGGTCCAAGGCTTTCTTGGGAGGAGGGGCGGGGGGCGTGGTGCCATCGTCCAAGCGAAGTTCCACTTGCCCCAAGCGCAGCGTCTGCCCGGGCTTCAATGGGCTTTCGGTTACTTGGCTGCCTTCGATGTAGGTCCCGTTCGTTGACCCTAAATCCTTAACTACGAAGGCGTTATCCTTAAGATACACTTCGCAGTGATGGCTCGAAACCGACGGTTCCGCGATTTGGAACATGTTGTCCTCCACCCGCCCAATGGTGGTGCGTTCGGACTTCAGTTCAATACTGCGTCCCGTCAAGCCCTCACTAAGCACGATAAGTTTGGCCATACACTGGATATATCTACCGCCATTATCCTTACCCAAAATCTCAAGTCAAATGCAATTATAGACTAAACCACAACTATTCATCCGAATCCCAAGCCGGGATGGATCCGGTTTTGCAAAACCGTGGATATTAGCCATTTATCCTGAACTGATCGGGACAAGTGTTCGGCTCCCTGCCTAGCAAAACCCCACGTTCCAATCCTTTCCGTCCCCAAGGCAGCCTGATTACGTCTCAAGAGCCTGCTTTTTTGATCAGGCGGCAAAATTCGCCAAAAAGCGGGCTTGAATCATGAGGACCTGGGGAAGCCTCCGGATGGTATTGCACACAAAAGACCGGTTTCTTCTTGTGACGCATCCCTTCCACGGTGCGATCATTCAAATTGATACGATTGACTGCCACCTCGGAGGGGAGTGAAGCGGGATCCACCGCAAACCCATGATTCTGCGAGGTGATCTCCACTTTGCCTGTTTCCAGGTCCTTCACGGGTTGGTTGCCACCACGGTGCCCAAATTTAAGTTTGAAAGTTTTCCCCCCAAAAGCCTGGCCCAGAATTTGATGCCCCAGGCAAATGCCAAAAATGGGAATGCCCGTTTTCACCAATTCGGAAACGGCATTCACAGCATAATCCAGCGCGGAAGGATCTCCCGGTCCGTTGGAAAGGAAAACTCCCGCAGGTTTATATTTCAAAGCATCGGTTGCAGACGTGGTGGCCGGCAACACTTGAACCTTGAAGCCTTCCTGCCGCAGGCCGCGTAAAATGTTGTATTTGATGCCAAAATCATAGGCCACGATCGGGATATCCGCCTGGGGCAGCGGATCCCGAACCTGCCGGGGATCGGTGTCCGCTTTGCCATAAATCAAATTAAAACGGGCGCTTTGCTGGTCCCCAGGATCCCAGGCGAAAGCTTGCGGATGCGTGACCTCCTTGACGTAGTCCACGCCCAGCAAACCATGCCACTGAGCGGCCCGCTGGATAGCCTCTTGATCGCTGATTTCCTCGGTGGAAATCAGTCCATTCATGGCTCCGCGCACCCGCAGTTTCTTGGTGAGTGCCCGGGTGTCGATTCCCTGGATGCCAGGGATGCCGTTTTGGACAAGGTATTCTTCCAACGAGCAATCTGCGCGCCAGTTGCTCACCACCGGGGACAACTCGCGGATGACAAAGCCCGCCACATGCGGTTTCCAGGATTCGACATCTTGATGGTTGACTCCATAGTTGCCAATCAAGGGATAGGTCATGGTCACGATCTGGCCTTTATAGGATGGATCAGTCAGGATTTCCTGATAGCCCGTCATGGAGGTATTGAAACAAACCTCACCGCAAGCCGTGGCGCGCGCGCCAAAAGCTTTGCCATGAAACAGGGTGCCATCTTCGAGGGCCAGAATCGCATTCATGAACTCATCCTCAGTCGGGCAGGTATGCTAGGTTCAATCCCCCAAGGGTCAAGCCTGAATCGTGCCCATCCGGACTGGAGGGTCAAGCGGCCGCAAAGGACTGGTCAAAAAGCCCCGCCTGCGCTAGCCTCAATCACCATGACAAAAAAGGACAGCTTTAAAAAAGTTTTTCGGTTGGCCTGGCTTTGGGGAGCGGGGTTGATGATGGCAGCCAACTCCATGGAGGGCGTTGCGTGGGCTCAAAAAGCACCCACGCCCACGGCCTCCACGGCGCAGACCAAGGTGGACCCGCGCCGCTTTTATGAAGACGCACCCATGGCCAACAGCAACCTCGTATACCAATTGGGCGCCAGCACCTATAAGATCGCAGCCGTGGCCCGAAATGAGGCGGACGGAGATATTCGTGTGGAAAACGGCCGTGGCCAGCGCCTGGCGGTGGAAAGTTTGAAGAAAAAACCGGAAAAGCAGGAGTTCAAGGCGGATCGTGATCAAATTCACCTTTATTTGGACACGGGCGAGACCCGGTTTGACGTGGTGGAAATCCGTGTCTTCGACACCGTGGGGAAGCGGGTTTTAACGGTGAATGACGGGCTCATTTTGCGCGCCGAAGGCAACCTGCTCAAAATTGGGCGCAGCGGTTCCCGGTTGCCAGACCAGTTGGACATTTGGTTGCGGGTCAACCAATACGGGCCTGATCAACAAGCCGTCCGGATGGATCCCCAGGAAGGTTCAACGGCTGCCTTTGGGGATGCCAGGCTGAAAATCCGCACCATCAAAGCGGGTTTTGTTGGTTACACGCTGGAGCCGGGAAATCCACCCAAAATCAATTGGATGGACCACACCGCATCGAATAAGGACAAACAGTGCTCGGTGGCTTTTGATCGCAGCGGCTCTTGGACCCGGGGGGCTTACCAGGTTTGTGCGGTGGACAAACAGGGCGGCAAGTTCTTTTGCCGGCGGCCCAATTGGGTGGATTTTGAAAAACAAGGGGATACTTTGGTGGCCGGATTTTTCGTGCCAGTCGATGAGTTGAGCCACTTTGAATGGTGGCCTTATAAAACCCGGAATTCGTTTTATTTCCCCGGGGTGTTGCTCCCCAAAGTGGGGGCGTTAAAGGCTTCGGCCGCGGCGGTGCCCCAAACACCCCGCCAATAACCACCCAAGGTTCAGAACGGCAGGTGGTATTGCCCGGTTAAAGACCGGAGGTTGGCGAAGGGACTTCCAGCCTGGACCGTATCGCCCGGCCCAGGCAGTGGCAGCCCTTGCGGCCTGAATACGTGCCCTTACTTGCCCAGAGCCGGATCTTTGTCCGCGTCGGCTTTCCGGTATAAGCCGGTGGGGATCAAAAGTTGGGTGGGAACAGTTTCCCCGGCGAAATGCTTGACAATCAAGCGCATGGTTTCGACGCCGATCCGATCGGGGAATTGCACCGGATCGGCGTAGATTTTGCCATCCTTGATCGCCTGGCGGCCCTCAGGCTGGCCATCGAAGCCGACGAGTTTGATGCCGGTCTTGCCGGCTTTTTCCAAAGCGGCCCGGGCCCCCAGCGCGCTGGGATCATTGATGGCAAAAATGCCGGCCAGATCGGGGTGTGCTTGCAGGAGATCCTCCGTGGTTTTGAACGATTGGTCCTTGGAGCCGCCTCCGGGCAGTTCGGTCACAATATCGATTTTCCCGGTGGCCCGGTTGGTGTTGTAGCGGTCAATCACCTCCCGGAATCCCTGGACGCGCAGCAGGCAGGACTCGACCAATTTGTGATGGAGAATGGCCACTTTGCCGCCCGAGGTGCCCAGCGCTTCGATGACGGCTTGCGCGGCTTCCTTGCCTCCGCCGTAATTATCCGTGGCGATATGTGAGACCACCTTGGCTTTGGGAGCCAGGCAGGCGATGTCGGCGGTGAACACGGGGATGCCGGCGGCATTAGCTTCCTCGATGGCGGGGCCGATGGCTTTGGAATCACACGGTGTCAACACGATCGCCACCGCCTTTTTGACGATAAAATCTTTGACCTGGTTTTGCTGCCTGGCGACGTCGAACTCGCCGCTCACGGTTACCACCTGGTAACCATGCTTTCCGGCTTCGGCGGCCAGGCAATCGCCAATCTCCTTAAAAAACGGATTGGTGAGAGTCAGCACTGAAAGGCCGATGATGCCCTTGCTGCCGGCCGGCTTCTGGCGCGAGCCTGGGTTGGTTTGCCCCGGATCATTGGAGGATGGTTCTTTGGAGCCGCACCCCGGCAGCAACCACACTGACAACAAAAGACAAAAACTGGACATTCGAATTTGCATGCGATTTCTTTAACCCATGGGGTGGTTGGTGGCAAGCTATCCCGGGGCCTGATAGTCCGCAGCGGAAAAGGTGATTTTCCCATTCCATCCGCCGGATGGATCCTCCAACCTTCAGCCAACAACCCGGCAGGGTGTGCGCCCGTCATTTTCCGTAATCGAGTCCACCCAGTCCAGGGAAGATTAGGCGGTTCCACCCCCTTGGCTCATGCTGCACCGTGGCGGAGGCGGGCAACCGTGGCCGCCGGGGAGGCT